>NZED01000027.1 GCA_002690325.1 Synechococcus sp. ARS1019 | reverse complement strand
CTCATTCTTCAGAACCTCGAGGCGTTCCTGCTCACACCATTGCTGCTCCGACGCAAGGTGAATCTGCTGCCAACGGTCGCCTTAACCGCTCAACTCAGCCTTGGAGCGTTGTTGGGTTTGCCTGGTGTCCTTCTCGCTCTCCCGCTGGTGGTGGTGATGCAAGTGGTCATGCAGACCGTGGTCGTTCAGCAAATCATGGATCGCTGGTCCTGAAGTCGTGGGCCTCTATCCAATACGGTGCTTAAAGGGGCTTGCAGCGCCATGGATTACATCTTCAATTTTTCTCGTTACGAGGAATTGAGGCAGGCTGTCTTTGATCTCAAACGCGACAATCTCGACACAGATTCATTGTTTGAAGAAGCACAGGATCTGTTCGACTCCTGGTGGTCCACCACCCACAACTCTGGTGAGTGGAATGAGGAGATCAAACGTCAGACCTGGAACTCCATTTGGAAGGAATTTGGCTCCACCGAGGCTTACTGATAGCGCCGCCAGAGTGATGCCGATGCAAGCAGTACAACCACTGCTAGCAGGTGATAACGGACGGTAAACAGAAGAGACGTGACCGTGAAATGGTCAACCAACAACAACAAATCCGTTCGTAGATCCAGCAAGGCCAAGCCAACTAACAGTGCCGGAAACCAAAGGGCTGAACGATGCCTGTTCCGCACAGACGGCTGGTCACTCACTGCCATTGCCTGAATCCCAGAGAGTGAGCAGAGCAGGTGCCAGGGCAATGCTCGACCAGCTCCCCACGACGACTCCAAGTGCCAGGGCAATGGCAAACCAATACAGGGTGAGACCACCAAAGAAAATCAGAGCCAACAAAGGCAACAGGGTCGTTCCACTGGTGTAAAGGGTTCGAGTCAGCGTGGCTGACACGGCTAAATCCACCTGTTGAGAGACCGGACGTTGGGCATTTTCACGGCTGCGTTCACGGATGCGATCGAACACAACAACCGTGTCGTTCACCGAATAACCAGCAATGGTCAGCAAGGCAACAGCGAACAGACTGTCGACCTCAAGCTGTACGAACAGACCCAACCAAGCAAAGATCCCGCACACAATCACGACGTCGTGCGCTAGAGCGACCAGCGCAAGGAAGGCAAATCTTCCGTCGTAGCGAATGGTGATGTAAGCAGCGATCCCAGCAAAAGCCACCAACAACGAAATCAAGCTGCTTCGAAGCAGCTGACCGCCAAGGGAGGGACCAATGGTGTCGACGGATTGACCACCGTCGACATAGGGGCCGGCCACATCAGCAAGGCCTGTGATCACACCCTGACCCTGAGCAGCAGTGAGCGTGGGCAATCGCAAGAGCAACGATTCACCACCATCCAACAATTGAACACGCGTTCCGGAGAGCTTGGGCAAAGCCTCGTCTGCTTCAGTCGGCAAATTCAGCCCCTGCAGAGCATCCGAAACCACTGAAGCTTGGAGGTTGCGGCAGCTGTCGCGGCAGTTCCGTTCCAGCTGGATCTGTGTTCCGCCGGTGAAGTCCAAGCCCGGGCGCAGGGGGGATCCCAGCTGAATCGAGCTCAAGACAAGACCGATCACGCTGATCAACACGGCGACGGCTGAAATCAGCCAAACCCGTGCTCTGAAACGACTGAGAGGGATGGACACAACCCCGTTCCCTGAAGCGGCGGATGGCGACGGCGAAACAGCCATGAATTCAGACAGACGGAGAGGACAGCTGCCGGAGGGGCAGGAAATTGGCAGGTCGGCGAAGGCCGGCATACCCCATCAGGAAGCGCAGCAACGTCCTGGTGCACGTGAGGGCAGTGAACAAACTGAGCACAACGCCAATTCCAAGGGTTGCGGCGAAACCCTTCACAAACCCCGTTCCCAAGAAGAACAGGGCCGAGCAGCTGATCAAGGTGGTCAGGTGACCATCCACGATCGAGGTAAAGGCCTGGGAGAAGCCGGTATCAATCGAACGGATCAAGGTGTTTCCACGACGCAGCTCATCCTTGATGCGTTCGAAAATCAGAACGTTGGCATCCACGGCCATGCCGATGCTGAGGATGAAACCAGCAATCCCAGGCAAGGTCAGGGTGACTGGAATTAAGCAGTACACCGCAAGATTGAACAGCGCATAAAGGCTCAGGGCAATCACGGCGACCCCTCCAGGCAGCCGGTACAGCAAGACCATGAACACGGCCACCAGTGCCAAACCAGATAGAGCTGCCATCAAGCTGCGGCGGATGTTTTCAGCGCCGAGGGTGGGTCCGATGGTGCGAACTTCGAGAACCTCGACTGGCAGAGGGAGCGATCCACCACGGAGTTTCACCTCCAATTCACGGGCCTCTTCTGCCGAAAAGTTGCCACTAATCGTGGCGGCACCACCCGTGATTCCAGCCGTCTCAAACTGAGGGCCAACACTGGCTGCGCTGATGACTTCGCCATCCAGAACGATGGCAAGCAAACGGTCGGTACCAGCGATCGACTTGGTAAGTACAGCAAAAGCTTCTGCACCGTCTGCGTTGAAATTGAGTGTGACTTCCCAGTTCGATGGATTGTTTTGGAGCGGTTGACGACCGGCACTCACAAGATCCTGTCCTGTAAGGGCAGTTGGAGTCAGCAGGGTGAGTAATTTCTCATCCACCTTGCCCACGAGGAGCTTGAGCTGATCATTGTCTGAGCCAGCCGTCTCGGTCACGCCCAAACTCTGACGCGCTTCCTTCAGCTGTTCGTCATCCAATTCAGCGAGGGGTTCGCCGAGACGTTCTTGTTGCTCTCGCAACGTGAGCACCGCTTGAGCCTGAGTGCGCAAACTCTGGAGACGACGGAATTCGGTCTCTGCCCCTTCACGAATGGAACGGAACTCCATCAGGGCGGTATCTCCCAACACGCGAGCAGCCCGAGTTGGGTCCTGTTCTCCAGGGAGTTGGAGCACCAATTGGTTGTCGCCAACGGTTTGAAGGGTCGACTCCGCGACCCCGAGTCCGTTCACGCGGCGGTCAAGTACAACTTTGACGGCTTCAAGCTGTTCTGAACCCACACGGGTAATTTCCCCAGCCGGTTGAACCTCAACCGTGATCTGGCTTCCACCGCGGAGGTCGAGCCCCAACTGAAGAGGTGTCGTAAAGAGAAGTGCCGCTGACGCGATCGCCAGTGCAAGAACGAGGGCGAACCAGCCCTGTTGGCGTGCCATTGATTCAGAGTCCCTGGCGCACGATCTGCTGAGCGGCCTCAACGATCTGATGGGGCTGAATAATCGTCAGATTCTCCAGGGCCCCGTTGTACGGGGTCGGAATGTCTTGGCTCGAAAGACGAATCGGGCGCGCATCGAGGTCGTCGAAGCACTGTTCAGTAATCAATGCAATCAACTCAGCTCCTATCCCACCGGTCTTCATGCATTCCTCAACCACAATGACTTTGTTGGTCTTGCGAATCGAGCGACCGATCGTCTCCATGTCGAAGGGCTTGAGACTGATCAGATCAATCAACTCAACGCTGATGCCATCGGCTTCAAGCTGTTCAACCGCCTTAAGGCAGTGGTGGCGCATTCTTGAGTAAGTCAGGATCGTCACATCTGATCCTTCTTGGACGATGTCCGCCTGATCCAGAGCACAAGTGAACTCACCATCCGGCAGGTCTTCACTCAAGTTGTAGAGGAGCACATGCTCGAAGAAGAGGACCGGATTGTTGTCCCGAATGGCTGCCTTCATCAGCCCCTTGGCATTGGTGGGGGTGCTGCAGGCGACGATCTTGATCCCAGGCACCGCATGGAAATACGCCTCAAGACGCTGGCTGTGCTCCGCACCGAGCTGACGACCCACTCCACCGGGGCCTCGCACAACTGTTGGGATCGTGAAGTTGCCACCGCTGGTGTAGCGCAGCATCCCCATGTTGTTGGAGATCTGGTTGAAGGCCAGCAGCAGGAATCCCATATTCATGCCCTCGACGATGGGTCGAAGACCTGTCATGGCAGCACCGACGGCCATACCGGTAAAGCCGTTCTCCGCAATCGGTGTGTCTAAAACGCGGAGATCGCCGTATTTCTCGCACAGATCCTTGGTGACCTTGTAGCTACCGCCGTAATGGCCAACGTCTTCTCCCATCACACAAACGTGGGGATCGCGGGCCATCTCTTCGTCGATGGCTTCGCGAAGAGCGTTGAAGAGAAGTGTTCCTGCCACGGCTTCACTGAGATCCCGGCCAGCCCGGGGTGAGAGGCCAAGCTATCTCAGCCAGCGCTAGGTCAGCCTCCAGCGGCAAATGTGAAGAGCAGAAGAACCGACAAGAGCATTGCCGGTGAGAGCAGAAGGACCAACTGCCCGAGATCGTGAGGAGTCACCGACAACGGTTCTTTTGCGCTGACGCTAGGCAGGGTTTTGGTCTTGCCTTGTGAAAAGACTGCGAAGAAACACGAGGGTCAGCCCCAAGGCCACAAAGGCCGTACTGAAGGTGGCCAGGAAGGACAACCCGACGAGCAACGTCTTCAACGTCACAGCGATGTTCTGAGCAATCGGGGAGCTGTAGTGCGGGGGATGCATGGCGAAATACACCACCATTCGCTTGCTCCAACCGAGGGCAAGCCAAGCCAACAATCCAGCGGTGAGAGCACCGGATAAAAAACTGAGCGGACCTTTCCGCGGCTGTTGATCCGACTCCTCGGATTTCGATTCGACTGGATCCGTCATCGTTTCATTCTCACTCCACTTGAACCGTCACACCGTTGGGCTGCAAAGCGCAGCACCAAGCCTGCAACCCAGCCGCGAAAAAGCCCTCAGCCAACTGGTCACGCGCCTGATGACAGGCCTCCATGTTCTCCATCAGGGCAAAACAACTGGGGCCGGATCCGCTCATCGCCACAGCCAACGAATCAGGCAATGTTCGCAACAGAGCCAAAGCCTGCTGAACAGCCTCAACCTCCGGTTCAACAACCTGCTGGAGGTCATTGCGAAGGGGAGGTGGGCAACTTGCAGAAGGCTGATTCAACCAACGAGCAGTCCGCAAGGTCTGGCGACGCAGTTCGAACGCCTCCTCTCCACTGAGGTAAGTCGCCCCCTGCAACTCCTTACAGCGTTGATAGGCCCAGGGCGTTGACACGCTGACTGCCGGATTCTTGACCAACAAAACCGCGAGGGAGGTACTGGCAGCCGAGCAGGGCTCGAGTCGCTCGCCGCGCCCGAAACACAGCTGACGGCCACCGGACACACAAAACGGCATATCGGAGCCAAGATCCGCAGCGGCTGCTTCGAGCTGCTGTCGGCTGTTGCCCAGTCCCCACAGCGTGTTCAAGCCAACCAATGTGGCCGCCCCATCGCTCGATCCACCGGCGAGTCCGGCACCAATCGGAATCCGCTTGCTCAGGTGAATGGTTGCCCCCAGCTCGCTAAACCCAGACCGATCACGCAGCAGCCGTGCAGCCCGAACAATCAAGTTGTCGTCGCCAAGGCTGAGTGACGGGTCATCGCAACTCAGAACCACCTGCGCATCGGCACGGTTTTGGAAGGTGAGCTGATCAGCCAGGTCGATGCTTTGCATCACCATCGCCAATTCATGGAACCCATCTGGACGCAAGCCAAGAACTTCCAGATGCAAATTCACCTTGGCCGGCGCCGTCACCGTGATCGTGCTCATCGGGCTCCAGCCATCAATCGCCCTGATTCAAACCCGTCGCCAAGGCGACCCAGGCCTGGGGAGAGATCTCCTGGGGGCGTTGTTGCAGGTTGATCCCCGCATTGGCAGCAACCGCTTGCAGATGATCGGGAGCCGCAACCCCAGCGAGGGTGTTGCGCAACATCTTGCGTCGTGAAAGGAAGGCCTGCTTCAGCAACGATTCCACCTGGCGAGCTCGCACAAGATCCAGTCGCCTCTCGGCTGGGTATGGATCCAAAGCAATGACCTCCGACTGCACCTTCGGCGGCGGCTGAAAGCAACGGGGGGGAACAGGACAGACGCTGCGGCACTCAGCGAGCAATTGCATCCGCACGCTCAACGCACTGAAGCTGCTCTGGCCAGGACGGGCCCGAATGCGTTCGGCGACCTCTTTCTGCACCAGCAGGACCAGGCGCTGATAAGGAGGATCCACTGGTCGGTCCAGCCGACCGATCAGACGGTCTAGTAATGGACCCGTGATGTTGTAAGGAATATTGGCGACAACTTTGTTGGCCGCCATGCCATCAGGCAACTCCAACGGTGTCTCCAACACATCTCCTTGACGCAAATGAAACCGCGAGTCGGTGGAGAACCGCTCGGTCAGACCTGCCACCAAATCTCGGTCGAGCTCAATGGCCTGAATCAACGCTGCCTTGCTCGCCAACAGCCTTTCCGTCAACACACCTCGGCCTGGGCCAACTTCCAAAACCCTGTCATCAGGCTGAAGATCGGCAGCGGCGATAATCGCTTCGAGCACCGATGCATCACGCAACCAGTGCTGACCAAAGCGCTTGCGTGCCTGATGTCCTGAAAAGCCCATGGCTTCACTGTGCATCAACAGAGCTCATGGACACAGACCCAACGCACGGCTCCCGCCGTCGGCGGTAACGGCACCACCGCAATCACCACCGTCAGCAAACTGTCTCCGCGGTTGGGATGCTGAGCCCTCCAGCAGTCGATTGCTCGTGCAATGCGACGACGCTTGTTGCGATCCACCGAACGCAAAGCCCACGACGGTGAGCGACGTCCTTTGACCTCAACAACCAGCAGGCGCTCCCCTTGGGACATGACTAGATCCAACTCTCCCCAACGGCACGACCAGTTCTGATCCAGCAGAGTCCAACCCCTAATCCGAAGGTGCTCCCGTACGCGTGCTTCCGCCTGGGCTCCCCGTTCCCTCATCGTTGTCTTCCATCACGTCGGTCGGGAAAGAATTCCCCTGCTGAAACAAGCGCTCTAGGGTTCAGCCACCGTCGTACAGCTGTGATGCGCCAACGATTCCTGGCTGCGCTAACCGCAGTGGTCCTCATTCTTCCGCTTCTGCTGCTCCCGATTCGGAGTGTTCACGCCGCTATGGATGTGGCCAAACAGGTTCTGATCGGCGCTGATTACTCAGACCGGGATCTCAGAGGTGCCACCTTCAATCTGAGCAATCTGCGTGAAGCCAATCTCTCCGGATCCGATCTGCGGGGCGCGAGCCTGTACGGAGCGAAATTGCAGGATGCTGATCTACATGGCACCGACCTGCGCGAAGCCACGCTTGATGCTGCTGTGCTGACGGGAACCAATTTGAATGATGCTGTGCTGGAAGGAGCGTTCGCCTTCAACACTCGCTTCAAGGATGTGACGATCACTGGGGCTGATTTCACCGATGTTCCGATGCGCGGAGATCAGCTCAAGAGCCTTTGCGCTGCCGCCAGCGGCATCAATCCGGTCACTGGTCGTGACACCCGCTCCACGCTTGGTTGTTCCTGAATCCACCGTCATGAGTTTTGACCCCCGTAGCCTCCAACGGCTTCAGGAACTCGGCCGACAGTTGCCTCAGCCTTTGCCGGATCCTGAGCCCAAGGCCAAAACCAAGGCCAAGCGTCCACTCCACAAGGTTGAAACGGAAGAAGAGCCTGAAGCCCTCTTTCGGGAATTGATGGCAGCCAGTGCGGATGGAACCGTTCCTGAGCATCTCCTGCACCGCCTGAAGGAGCTCGAAAACCGACGAGCACCGCAACAAGCCAATCCACTTGCTCAGCCGATCCAGAGCGAGCAGCTCCCTCCACCCCCCAATGGGGGACGGACCGGCAAAGGCAAAACAACACGTCCAAAGCGTCCACGCGTCAGCCCCGGGAGCGAGGAAGAAAGCCTGTACGTGGCCTTCGGACAACTACTGCTGGAAGACGACGAGGACGAGCGTTGAATCCCAGTCGGTGCAGGGTCCTGGCGGTTGGGAAAGTCAGACGTGGCTGGATTCAGGACGGAATCGATCTGTACCTGAAGCGTCTGCCAGGGCTCAGCATCACCGAATTACGCGATAGCAATCGAGAGAAAGAAGCGGCAGCCATCCAAGCGGCGCTCCGTCCCGACGAAACACTGGTGGCTCTGATGGAGCAGGGCGAGACCCTGACCTCGATTCACTTCTCTCAACGGCTTGCCCAGTTAGGCAATGAACGCATCGCCTTCGTCATCGGTGGCGCCGATGGGCTGACACCAGAGCTCAAAGCCAAAGCCCGTTGGCAATTGAGCCTCTCTCCAATGACGTTTCCCCATGAACTGGCCCGCTTGATGTTGATCGAACAGCTTTTCCGCGCTCAGGCCATCCGGCAGGGCAGTCCGTACCACCGCGACTGAGGCTGGCCTTCCACCCAGCGACTCCTTAAGGTTCGCCGATCTCCTCTCCCCTTCATGCGCCTGGCCCTGCTCTCACCGGTTCATGGGCAGTCCATTGACCACATCGTCCGGCAGCTGGAGAACTACCGCACCTTCCTCGCGCCGTTTGAGCTTCGGCATTACCTGCACGTTTCTTTGAAGAGCAGTGAGTCGTTACAACGTGAATTACTCAGCTATGCCCAGCGCCATGGCCACGACATCACGTTCACGCAACGTCGCCGCACCACATGGCGTCACTGCACAGCCAATGCCTTTCATGAATTGATTCAAACAGCAACTCTGAACGATTCAAACTATCAATCAGTTTTCATCCATACAGACGCAGATTTACTTTTCTCTTCCAAGCTCAAGAAAATCATTCGATCACGAGCCATCACCTGCGGGCGCAAGCCATTCCAACCCAACTCAAAATGGAAATGGAATCAGCTAGCCATGCAAGACCCAAGGCTGAAACGATTTACCAAAGAAACCGCCAATAACAACCCAAACAACCTCTTCAAAGGACGAGTTTGCGGATGCTCAATGCCTAAGAGCATCTTTTTGCAGTTCAGCGAAATTTACCTAAAATATTTCAACGANAGCTACTTCGACTTCACCCCAAAAAGCCAATGGCCGTTAACAGAAATAGCCATTCCATCAATTCTCAATCTCATCACCCCTGAGAACACCCCCTTCTTACCCCCGCTCATCACAGCCCCAAAAACCAAACATGTATCAACTCGCCTCATCAANCAAGAATTAAGAAAAAAATCAAGCTTTGGCATGAAAAAAATAGCAANATTATCAGACNCAACAACTCTCAACTACTTAAACAAGCTCCAACTAAAAGCCCAAAAAAAGAGCCAATAATNNTANACGTTGTCGACAATATTTTATCCGAAAGCGAANTTCGCTCGATTCGCAATGNCTGCGACGACCATTCCGAACTACGCCAACACCTCAGCGGCGATGAATTGTTCAGCTGGTGGTCAGCCAAGTCACCCGAGCGCGCACGATCCCCACATACTGCGGATGCCATTGCAACCATTAATCANTATTTAACACNCAAATTAGATCCNATTCTGTCGACATTAATCAGCGAGTCCTATGACATCGAATGGTGGTGCAACACCAACAACGACCTCGACTGGCATATCGATAAAGACGAAGCCGAAGGTCGACGCAGCGGGCGATACGTCCTTCCCTTGATGTCAACGGTGTTTTATCCCCACGTCAGCTGCGCAGGCGGAGAGCTGCTTTTAGCCGATCACACCCCAATCGAAGACGGCAGCAGCGGCCCACTTCCCCAGTTCTGCTCCGTCATCACGATTCCGCCCGTCTTGAATCGACTTGTGCTCTTTTCACCCGGCCTCTTGCATCGCATCAACCCCTTTGACGGTGAGCGTTATTCCTTGGCCGCCAATGCCTGGACTCACCAGAGCGGCGTCAGCGTGACCGGCTGAAACTTCTCCACCGACATCGACCAGGCTCGCAAAGCAATCTCCCTTAAGGCAGCCAGGCATGCCTCCGTGTCACCAGTGGTGAGCCAATCCGCCTTGAGCTCTGGCAACCGCTCCGGCAACGCGTTCATTGGCAGCTCCACCAGCAGCAGACTGGACGGTCCCGCAGCCCGAGACAACGCGGCGGCGTCACTGCGCTGCCAAATCCTGAGCAGCAGCTCAAGAGCCAAGNCGTGACCAAGCTCGTCCGGAGACTCTCCCGCCTCCGCNACAACGCGCTGAGACCGACCAGCCAACGGCATCAAACGCTTGCCTCCCTGGTCGCACAGGGCCAGAGCGACGAGATAAGGAGAATCAGCCACAGATGCCACCGGAATCNAAACCATCCTCCCCGAGCGAAACGCGCCAAATGGCTAGAACANCTGTACTATCCATTTGGNTGATGGCGTTATTCCGTGGACATTCAGCACCGACCGCGTCCCCTCCGCTCCCGGCGCGACAGCTTGAGGCTTCCCGTGGCCGGAGAACATGTCGCGGCGGGGTTTCCCTCGCCCGCTGACGACTACATCGAAGTCGGCATCGATCTCAATGAACAGTTAATCCGTCATCCCACCAGCACCTTTTTTTTGCGTGTGAGTGGGCACTCAATGACAGACGCTGGNATTCACGATGGAGATCTGTTGGTCGTGGATCGCAGCCTCGATCCACGNCCGGGGCGCATCGTCGTGGCAGTGCTGGATGGGGCGTTCACGCTGAAGCGACTCACACGACATCAAGGCCGACTTCGNCTGGAAGCCGCCCATCCGGATTACCCACCGTTCGAGCTGCACAACACAGGCGATGTGCAGATCTGGGGAGTCGCCATTCATGTCATCCATCCNCTTTAACGCCCATGCCCCAAGCCACGGCACTGATCGATGGCAATAACTTCTATGCCTCTTGCGAACAAAGCCTCGACCCATCCCTGATCGGCCGTCCGATGGTGGTGCTGTCGAACAACGATGGCTGCATCGTCGCCCGCAATGCAGAAGCCCGGGCGCTCGGNATCGCCATGGGGACGCCGTACTTCAAAGCCCGACGTGAGTTGGAACAACAAAACGTCGNCGTGCGCAGTTCCAACTACGCGCTNTATGCNGACATGAGCCAGCGGATGATGAGCCTGCTGGAAGCCCACTGTGAAGACTTAGAGATCTATTCGATCGATGAAGCCTTCGGACGCCTGACGCGACCGACCAATGGCGATCTACAAGCCTGGGCACAACAGCTGCGCACACGGGTGCGACGCGATCTAGGGCTACCGATCGCCATTGGTCTGGGCCACAGCAAATGCCAGGCNAAACTCGCGAACCACCTCGCCAAAGCNGTTCCAGCCCATGCCGGGATCTTCGACCTAACGCAATGCCAGAGCCAAGATCATTGGCTGGAAACCGTCGCCATTGAGAACGTCTGGGGGATCGGGCGCAAGATGGCGCGCTGGTGCCGGCTGCGTGGAGTCGTGAACGCACGACAATTAAGNGACATGCCCTGTGGCGAACTGCGGGCGAAAGCTGGAATCGTTGGCCTGCGCCTGCAACGAGAACTCCAAGGGCATGCCTGCCTGCCACTCACGCTTGCACCCTCTCCGAAACAGGAAACCTGCGTCAGCCGTAGTTTCAGCCGGCCGATTACAAGCCTCGACGAACTACGGCAAGCGGTGGCCACCTATGTCGTGCGAGCTNGCGAAAAACTGCGANACCAACAACAACGAGCAGCAACCCTCACGATTTACACACGAACCAGCCCATTCGTTCCTGCTTTTTACAGCCAAGCTGCCAGCACACAACTCGACCTTCCAAGCAATGACACCGCCGTCTTACTCAACGCCGCGCTTCCTCTGGTAGAGCGCATCTTCCGACCTCACCGGCCCTTGGCCAAGGCGGGAGTACTCATGCAACACCTGCAAAGCAGTCAGTCGCTTCAAACGCACCTGATGGTGCCCATGAGCGAAGAACAGCAGCAGCAACGGGCTTGCCTCATGCAAACAGTCGACCGCATCAATCGACGCTATGGGCATGGAGCAATGCAATGGGCAGCGTGCGGGTTACACCCCAGCTGGATGATGCGACGCGAGCAGCTCAGCCGGGCGGCGACAACGCGCCTCAGCGACTTACCAATCGTGAAGGCCTAAAGCAGCACCCCATCACGTCTGTTGCAACAGCTGAATCACCTGCTCACGGCTGCTCAACAACAACACCATGCGCTCTCCATGGGCATTCAGCCCAGTCTGTTCGCGCACAAGATCTGTGCTGGCCAGCGCGAGGCCAGCGGTTTCAATGAACAGCACAGGCAGGGTGCCGTGATGACCATGCATCGCCTGGAGATCCAAAGCCTGACGCACCGCCCGCTGAGCCTTGTCGGACCCAAGTCGCTCAACAAAAGACGGCCAAAGGTGATTCACCGGCGTCAGCGCTGAAAAATCGAGTTGAGCATCAGCCATCAGGACGGCAGCANTGCGAGCGCNTCNGTAATCATCGTNGGCGTCACAGCAATGGNTTCCAACGGATCAG
The DNA here is from genome assembly GCA_002690325.1 of Synechococcus sp. ARS1019. GTDB lineage: Bacteria > Cyanobacteriota > Cyanobacteriia > PCC-6307 > Cyanobiaceae > Parasynechococcus. The sequence goes on along the minus strand of NZED01000027.1, from coordinate 99,705 downwards.
CGTTGTCCAAATAAGCCTCGAACGAGGCAAAACGTTCGACCACAGGATCAGCACCCTCCGCAGCACAAGCCTCCACCCAATCGCCATCCTCAGGTTTCACAACGAGATAGGCCTGAAGCGCTTCCTCAAGGTCACCGCCATCGCCAACACCTTCGCCGTGCCAAATCGATTCGAAGAATTCGGACATCTCAAACAGGGAATAGACGTTGATTCCGGTTGGCGATCGCGACAAGTGAAAGCATCACCGGCACCTCCACCAGTACGCCCACCACGGTGGCGAGTGCCGCACCGGAATTCAACCCAAACANACTGATCGCAACGGCCACAGCTAATTCAAAAAAATTAGAGGCACCGATCATGGCTCCAGGNACAGCAACCGGACGCGGTTGACGCCAAAGGCGCATCCACCAGGCAGTGATCCAAAAGATCAGATAGGTCTGAACAATCAAGGGAATCGCAATCAACAAGATGGCCAACGGATTCGCCACAATCGACTGTGCTTGCACCATGAAGAGAAGCANCACAGTGACAATTAAAGACAGCATCGACAGAGGCTTGAGCTTGTGTTCCAGCCTCNNGATTCGATGAGAAGAACGCAGATAAAGACGAACCAAGCAACCTGAAATCAAAGGGAGAAGGACAAACAAACAAACTGCGGTGATCATCGTCTCCCAGGGCACCAGAATATCACTCACACCAAGGAGAATTGCTGCAATCGGCGCGAAAGCAAACAGCATGATGAGGTCGTTGATCGCAACCTGCACCAAGGTGTAATTGGGATCTCCGTCACTTAGTCGACTCCAAACGAATACCATCGCGGTACAGGGTGCGACCCCCAACAAAATCATTCCAGCGACGTACTCCTGTCCAACAGATGCGGGGATCCAAGCGGAAAACAAACCACGAATAAACAGCCAAGCGAGAAGCGTCATCGTGAGTGGCTTAATCAACCAGTTGACCGACGCCGTGATCAACAGACCAAGGGGCTGCTGACGCACGCCACCGATCACAGAGAAATCAACGGCCAACATCATCGGAAAAATCATTCCCCAGATCAACACCGCGATCGGCACATTGATGCGAGCAAACTCCAATTGAGCGATCAGAGCTGACGTCTCTGGGAACAGAGCGCCGAACATCACTCCAACCACAATGGCCAAACCGACCCAAACAGAGAGATAACGCTCAAACAGACCCATTAACCATCCAAGACGTCTATCTGAAGACTATCGGTGAACAACGTTCAAGCGGCTGGTGGGATAACCTCGGCAGGCGCTTCCGCCGTAGCGGTGTAACCAGCGCAACGTTGTTGATCTAAAAAAGCAATATGTTTGCGTTCGGTGTAGTACAACTCCTGATAACGCAGAGCATCTTGGTTTAAATCATCAAAAAGTTGATGAATACGAGCTTCCATATCAACAGTTTCATGATCAGTGGTTTGATCCTGATCAATCAAAACAGCAATGCACGATTCAAGAGTTTGTAAGCGTTGACTATCCCAAGCCTCTAACAGATGGCGACAGCGTTTAAGACTTTTCTGACGTTCTAACAATGCCGCAATGCCACGCAATTGAACGAGGGGTTCGCTTAGGGCAACACGTTGCAATTCACCAGGTTCAAGAAGGGGGGTTAAACGAGAAACCAAGGAGCTGCTTTCCAACAACAATTGGTCAGTCAGCAGTCGAGGTAAGTCCAAAGCATCTAAACCATCACCATCATCCTCACGACGGCTGATCGCCTCTAAGCGACCAATACCAAGATTCGTTTCCTCAAGCTCGGTGATCGAGGCCCAAAGCAAACGATGGTGCTGAAGTGCAAAATCTTCTAAATCACGCTGACGCAATTCCTGACGAATGGCAGGCCGATGACGAGGGCAATGCAAATACAGACGCAACAAATCAGCCTCACATCGCTCCCGCTGAGTGGCTTCACCGGGTTGTTCATGGCGGCTGGAACGACCATGCCAACGCTGACCTTTAACTTGTTGACGAAGATCTTCTTCAAGCTGAAGCGCTAAGCGACCCTGACCACCACTGAGCCGTTCGGCAACGCGCTGAAGGTAATGGGTCCGAACAGCAGACTGAGGAAGTTTGCCCAACAGGGCAACCAAAGAACTAACAGCTGTTTGAAACTGATCAGACTGACTGAGATCACAATCGACCAGAACTTGGTCAATTTGCCAATCCAACCAAAGCGGAGCTTGATCGAGAAGAGCTTGATAGTCGCCTGAGCCATGGTCACGAAGAAACTCGTCCGGATCCTTCCCTGAAGGAAGATGCAGAACACGAAGCTCAAGCTGACCCTGTAGCGCCAATTGCTCCACCTCACCGATGGCACGGTTGGCCGCCCGAATGCCAGCACCATCAGCATCAAAATTGAGAACAATCCGTTTGCGATCTGTACATCGCGACAACTGGGTAATTTGCTGACTACTTAAGGCCGTTCCAAGAGATGCAACTGCATTCGTCACACCAGCCGCATGGAGAGCAATGACATCGAAATAACCCTCTACAACAACAGCACGGTCGTCTTTGCGAATGGTATTGGCCGCTTTATCAAGACCGAAAAGGTGTTTCCCTTTTTCGAAAATCTCTGTTTCAGGTGAATTCAGATATTTGGGCTCACTTCCGTCAAGACTTCGACCACCAAAACCAATCACACGACCTTGGCGATCGTGAATTGGAACGATGACTCTATGGCGAAAACGGTCGTAAAAACCTGATCCGCCTTTACGTGGAACAATGAGACCTGCCGACTCAAGTAAGTCCACACTCAATCCTTCAACACGCGTGAGATGATTGAGAAGTCCATCCCATTGATCTGGGGCATATCCAAGGCCAAACTGGTCATGGGTGGATGGTGAAAACCCGCGCTCATTCGTCAGATAGTTGAGGGCGTCCCGACCACCAGGCGCAAGAAGCTGACTGCGAAACCAACCAGCGGCTAAAGCGAGAGCACGCTGTAAAGAATCACGTCTAGACAACTGCTGACGGAGTCGTTCCTGTTGCGGACCATCGACAGTTTCAACCGGTAGCTGATATCGCCGCGCAAGATCTAAAACAACGTCACTAAAACTTTGACGCTGGAATTCCATCAAGAACTTGATGGAATTACCGCCTGCACCACAAGAAAAACAATAATAAAACTGCTTCGCTGGTGAAACAGTCATCGATGGTTTGGTGTCGTCATGAAAAGGACAGACACCAACAAATTCACGCCCCTTTTTCTTGAGCACAACATGCTCACCGACGACATCAACGATGTCGGCACGCTCTTTTACAGCGTCAATGGTGCGCGGATGTAATCGGGGACTCACCATGGCAGGAGTCTGATGGATCGACGGCAATCAGTCCAGACAACGAAGGTCTGACAAGCTCGGAGCGGTGAAATCGTCGGGACAGAACCTCAGCGATCATGGGGAATGCACAGAAGGGGACCAGGGCACTTGTCCTGAGCGGACTGGCCTTCAGTCTGATGACGGTCTGCGTCAAACAGTTGGGGGGACGACTCCCGGTCGAGGAAATCGTTTTTGCCAGGGCCATCATCAGCCTCTTAATAACGTCAATCGCCATCAGACGTCTTGGCCTGTCGCCATGGGGTCAAGACAAGGTCGGGTTGCTGGTGCGCGGAACGGCAGGGACGGTAGCTCTGCTGTGTTTCTTTTATGCCATCGCAGCACTACCACTGGGATCAGCCACTGTTCTCCAATACACCTATCCGACGTTCACGGCTGGAGCCGCAGCGTTGCTGCTAAAAGAACAACTGGGAAAGATGATTCTTCTTGCGTTACCAATCGGTTGGATTGGTGTCGCAATGGTGGTTCAACCAGGCTGGGTTGGCCAGGCTGGAGAGGGATTACCAACGCTGCCAGCATTAATCGCAATCGCTGGAGCATTTTGCACAGCCATGGCTTACGTCTGTGTACGAAAACTGAGCGTGACCGAGCATCCCCTCGTCATTATTTTTTATTTCCCATTGATCTCCATACCGGCAACAGTGCCAGGTGTTGTTCGTCACGGAGTGATGCCAACAGCAACGGAACTGTTTTGGTTATTGGGGGTTGGAATCCTCACGCAACTTGGACAAATTTGGGTGACGGAAGGGTTAAGACGCTTACCAGCAGGACAAGCAACAACGATTAATTATGTCCAAGTTCTATTTGCTGCATTGTGGGGATGGCTTTGGTTTAACGAACAAATCAACGGAACAACAGCCCTAGGGGGAATCCTGATCCTGACCGCGAGTTTAATCAGTGCAAAATCAAGATTAAAACCGCAGGACTCAACACAGGCTCAGGATGAAGCAGCGTCGTCGAACGATTGAGACGACTGCTCACGCTGAGAAGCAATCGTCGTAATGGCCATGGCCAGAGCGCTCGTTGTCGCTGCACGAGGTAGGGTCAGCAAAGGGTCAATCGCAATCAAAAGCACCAAGACTGGAGGCGACGGCACCTGAAAAAACAACAGAGCTGCTGCAATGGTTGGTACGACAGACACACCCTCAAGACCAGCAGCCGAGATGCCGGTCACGATGCCCAAGATCATCACTTGAAGCAGCGTTGTCGGCGAAAGCGGAACGTTATAAAGATTGAGAGCGAACATAATAGCAATAACACTATAAGTAATATTGCCAATTTGAGAAATCAGTAAACTCAAGGATGCCGATGCTTCAACCTCTGACTCATCACGTCCCATTCCCTTCATCGTCTCAAACATCAACGAATAAGAGGACATGCTTGAACCAGTCGAGAATGCGAGAAGAAAGACCGAATCGATTGGATTCTCTGAAAGTGTTGAACGTTCTTTAGTACTGGTAAATCGCCTAAAAACAAGACGTGAGATACCGAGAGAAGCGACTGCTGCTAGAAACACGCAGATCGTAAAATTCAATAGCGCAACAACAATTTCTGCATTAATGGTTGAAACAGCACCAGCGATTAAAAAGATTAGAACAAGTGGGGCAAGATTCAGAACAATATTGAGAAGCTGAACCGAGGTGCTATTGATGCTCCGCAACACACCAATCAAAGGTTTGGTGATCGACGGCTGCAACCTCGACATCGCGACTCCGGCCAGAATCGAGCCAGTAATCACTCGTAGAGTTCGACTAGCTGAAGCATCGCCGAGCAGATTATTGGGCAACAATGTTTGGAGCCAAAACTGGCTATTGGCCTGTTCAGTCGCTGCAACCGCAGCAGACGAAATGCGGATATCGGTACTATCGAGCATGAAACGACCAATCGATAACTTGCCATCAGGGGACAAGATCCCTGGGCCTTGGTAGATCGAAAGCAAGGTGGCAAGGAAAGCCGCAAAAACAACGACTAAAAGAAGAGAAACTGAGAAACGTCGAGCGAAACGAAATTGATCAGAAGAACCGCCTCCCCGACTTGCAAAGATATTGGAGATAGAAATCATCACAGCAGAGAGAACCAGCGGGATCGCCGGAAAAGCAATCAGCTGGACTAAGGCAAGTCCGGCGCTATTGAGGACTGGTGCGGCTGTATCAGGGAGGACTGTTCCAAGAACAATCGAGAGTGGAAGAATAAACAGGAAGAAACTTCTTGGTGAACGAGCACGTTGAAGAAGTTCAGCAAAAGAAGAGAATGTCATGACAGAGATCAAGAAGCTGAGTAAACGTCTTTGTATTCTTCAAGAATGTCTGAGTCAGACTTAACTTGACCCCATTCTTTGGAGATATAGAATTTGATAAATTTGGTGAAGTTGACGTATCCGTCTTTTGATAAATAGATTGACTTCTTGTCAACTATGTCGTCAAATAAAATCGGCACGTAATCAATAATCAACTCTGGCTTGGCATAAACCAAAGGCTTGATTTCAGTCATATCTCGGTAAATCGCATCAACATCACCATCAAAAAGAGCCTGTTGACAAGCTGCCCAGTCTGGATAGCCAACATAAGTAGCGTTCGGGAAATTCGTAGCCGTTTCTACTTCCCAAATTGATTTCGCCAAAGAAGCAATTTTAATATTGGAGTTCTTCAGAGCTTCGGCAAATTCCGAATTACCAGGCTCAGATGATAAAGATGAGACGAACGTCCGGTTGGCCAATAAGGCATGTCTGAAATTCAAGTAATGAACTGGGTAGGCATTAAACATTCGCTTATAATTAAGCCCAAGCTTTCCAATTGCCATATCAAAATCGCCAGCACCAACGCGACGAACAAGGGTGTTTAAATCTTCGGAAGTTCGATCAAACTGAACATCAACGCCTAACTCGTTAGCCAAGTCACGGGCAATATCAATGTCATAACCCTTCAATTGCTCTGAGTCTTTATCGATGTAATAAGCAGGTGGTGTGTTGTAAGAAGGAATACCCACCTTCAAAACCCCACGCTTCTGGATGCCATCAATAAATAAATTCTCTGCAGCCGACACAGGGAGAACAGAGCTGAATATTAATGCAAAACACAAAAGAAATTTAACCATCTTGGCCATCGGTGAAATCATGATATGCAGTCAAACAAATGACAAACAACCAACATCAAAATTCTAATCGACCATTCCAGAAAAGCAAACAACAATTAAGTCACGTCACACGAAGAAAGCAGGACATCAACCAATATTGGCAGAGGCAGCCCATCCACAAACGAAGAAACGAATTCGCTTACGCACGAGAAGCGTCAGCTTCTGGACCTTCCTTGGTCTCTTGAAGACGCTCGAAACGGCCGTTCGCGTCAAGGATATTCGCCGTTAGCAAAGCAATACAGACAATCCCTAAAATACCAAAGGCAACTGCCAAACATTTACCAATCGCAGTTGGAGGGGTTACATCCCCGTATCCAATTGTGGTAACAGTAACAATAGAAAACCAGAACGAACGAACAATTGACCCAAAATGCTCAGGATCATTAAAACGTTCAACAATATACATCAGAACGGAAAAGATATAAGTGACAATCGAAAGAAGAACAACAGGGAAAAATGTTCTAGCAGGCGAGTCTGCAACAATAAAATAAAGTCGGTCTAGAATTTTCCTAAAACTCGAGTAGTAAATTGATACGGACATCTTGATAATATAAGAGCCAATCACGATGATCGAATCATTGTCAAATTTATTAGTCACCAAAATCATTAAGACCACAAAGTCTGCAATTGCAGGAGCTGAAAGGAGGATTGGAAGAACATCCTTTGCTCTGTAATCAGACTTCGACCAACTATTCGTGAGCTTACCAATATAATCACTAACAAAGAATATTTCGATCAACTCAAGAGCAAAATCCAACCATATCGTGATCGAGTCAGTTTTTAAAGTTTGCTCAGTCGTCAAGGAAATCTGAACGAGCAGAAGCAGAATAACAACATAAAGAAGGAATGAGTAATTTTTACCGGGGAGACCTCCTTTATAATCTCCAAAATACCATCGATCAGACTGGTAAAATTCCATAGATAATCACATTAAACCTCGGCTCAAAATAAAGAAGCGAAGAATTGACCACGAGCCAATGGTGACCTTTAACGCAGCGATGATATTAAGAGCAGGAAGATAAATTTGAGGAGGAATAGTTGCAAATAGAGAACTTGGATCAACAAATCCAATAAATGTCGCCAACGCTGTTAGTACAAAACAAATAACAGCAAACTTCTCGAGTGCGGCTGCATTAGATTTGAAATAGAACTGTTCAACTTGCTTTAAACGTCCAGTCACCATTAATAAGGTGATCGACGTGGCTCCAGAGACTCCAGAAGCAAAGCCACCGCCAGGCGTTAGATGGCCCTTGAGTGCAAGATCGATAGCAAGAAATGCACTGAGGATTGCCGCGAGATCCAGCAACATCACAAGGGTGGGTTCTTGAACCGCAATGAAATCAGACTCCTCCTCCTCGTCATGAAGAAGAATTTTCACTCCCAAGCCAGCAATTGTAAAAACCGTAACTTCACCGATTGTGTCAAATAAGCGAGTACCAAGAATCACCGATGTAACTGTATTTGGAATATTGGTGTAATCAGAAAGATAGTCAACAATTACTTGTGTATCACGATTAGGATTATCTGGTGCTGCAAAAAGGAGCATCACCATGACTGTCGTGATAGCAATAAGATAAAGGGCAGACTTTAATTGATTGCTTGAAAAACGCGGTAATGCAAATCTCATTGGTCACCTCCTGGGGTTAAAACAACAACTGAATTGAGGAAGGGATTACTTTGGTAATAATGCGTATCCAAGATCTCGTCTTTTAGAACATTAGACTCAACGTATAGTGTTTGGTTGCTAATAAATGCATGAGGAGAGCCAGATCGACCTTTGAATTGTTCGAAAATTTTATCGACAGGAACTTCAGATGAGTTGATGAAATCTTTTGAACTCGCTTTTAAATGCAGCTCGTTAAATACTTCTAGCAAATGATTCCAAGTTTCTTTCTCAGGCGGTGCAGAAGAATCCTGCATCATCACTACTGTGTAACAAGATCTAATGGTAACAATGTAAAGCAACATTGAAAGGAGGGTACCAATCAGCACCTCTGTCAAGGCCACATCAGGGGCACCGATGACAGCAAAAATCAAAGCAGCAATACTGCCAAGAAATGAACGATAAATTAGTCCATTAGTTGGTGACTGAGTGCGAACAAGAAGAATGCCAAGAAGTGGTAGAAGAAGCTCAAAAGGGAGCAGAAGAGCTGTAGCCGAGTAATCAGTCGTGTTCATGATCGGTCAGCTGCACTTCCAAGAATAAAGCTAAAAAAGGTATTCCAGAGAGACAATGAAATACCGGCTGTGACAATCAAAACCCAGTTAGACGGAGAATGGATAATCAGCGCAGTTAAAATACATAGCGATCCAACGGTATCGGAAACCGTCAGCGTGTGCAATTTATAAAAAAGGCTATGCCTTTTATTCAAAATGGGCAATGTTCCCCATAACCAAAAGAGGAGACCTAAAGCCATCAATGTAATTTCGACGGCCTTTCCGATGAGAGGTAATAATGTCATATTTCCATCTCCATTAAAGAGAGGATCAACATGCCGGCATCACCAACAATTAAAACGAATGCACCAATACATGCAATCATCCAATCACCACGATAGATGCCAAACACAAGGATCATCATGGCTAATTTGGTACTGAAACTAGACGCCACCGCAATCCTCGTCGGCATATCATTTGATCGAGCAACGGCAAGTAAGGGGATAAAACTAATCAACAGCATTATATAAATAACCAGGAGCTCAAAAAATTGGGGATGGAGATCAGTAAACATATTCATGAGCTCACCTCCTGGTACGATGATGAAGGATCATCGGACTGATGAAAATTTTTGACCGTATGGACCCTCCATTGTGAGGCGTTTAATCTTCTAGTGACAAGGGACATTGGCGTAAATGTAATGCGAAACAAGTCAATAAATCCTGCGAAGATAGACCCTTTCTTCGCATACGCACTGGCCTCTTCGACAACAAAATGATCTTTAGGCTTATTTATTAGCATTAACTCAACACTTTCCTTAATCATTGCATATGGCAAAGAAAGGGACGCGATCAACTCAGGAAGAATCGCCTTAACCTGAAGATTCTTGTAAGAACCAGGTGGCAAAATCACACAAACAACCAAACCTAGAATGACATTAGAAGTTTGCAAACTACCAGTAATCAAGAACCAACAAAGAAACTTGAAAGCAACTGTTAGCAAATAACGAATGAAATTAGTCATTAGATTTTGAAGTAAAGAAGATTAGCAAGCAGCAATGCTGCAACCAAGAATGGAGCTCCAACCAAGTCGATTGTTTTAGTGACTGGCTTCACAAACTCTCCAGCCTGAATTCCTTTGACTGATACAAACATAATCACTCCGATCATTGCCGCAACAAAGGCGGATTGAATATTGACGTACTTGTAAAGTTCGAAATCCTGCAAGGAAAAGCAAACAAGAAAAACAGATGAAGTGATCAATACAATATTGGAAAAATGAGGAAGGTTTTCGAAAAACTTTTCGCGCGAAAATGGATACAACTTCAAGTGGTGTCGGTAGGCAAGCAAGCGGTCATAAATCAATCGAACATACACAGTTGATGTTAACAATGCAGATGTATTGAATATAATGTCTGCTTGATAGGGTAGATCATATTTCAATAGGTTTTTTGTGATGAATCCAGCCAATAATGGGAAGCCCATAATGGACAGTGAAGCGAGGCAAAAAACCACAACTCTGAGCAGTTCCGACGTAGACGATTTTGTGGCTTGGGATACAGAATGTTGGAGATGATCAGAATCAGATTCGTCCCGATCGTGAGCGTGAAGAGTTGAGAAAAGAAGTGCCTTACAAATGCCATGCTGCATGGCATAAAGGCAGGCATAGGAGGGAGACAACATGGCCAAGCCGAGTTGTGATACAGAACTCCAACCAAGCGCACGACCACTTTCCCGTTCAAAAACCGCATAAACAGCCGCAATCACACCACTGAGCACACCCACCACAACCATTGAATCCGCAATTGGAGTGAGGGCCTGGCTGAGCCGTGCGATGGGAGCAATACCAGCACAGGTCACACAACCAGCCAAAATTGATGACGACTGGCAATTCGCATGGGAGTAAATATTGGGAACCCAAAGACCACAAAGAAAAACTCCTGCCTTGGTCAGAAGTCCAGCAATGATCAAACAAATTGCTGTCGGAGGAGCTTTAACGAGATCTGCGAGCAAAAAGCTTCCAGAGAAAGTAAATGCCTGAACAACACCAACGAGGTAGATCAACATCGCTAATCCACCTCCGATCAAGTACTGGAATGCATTAAACAGAGATCTTTTGTCGTTCCGATCGGCGATTAGCAAGAAAGCTGAGAAACCCGTTAATTCCAGGGCGATAAATAAGCTAACAAGATCAACTGTCGTGAAAGAAATCATCAGTGCTGTCAACAGCACCATGCAAACTTGATAAAAATAATGAGAAAATCTTGATGAAAACAGAGAAAATGTAATCAGCAGAGCGATAGAGGCTCCGAAGATCATTGGAAAACTATAAGAGTCCCAAGAAAATTCAATGCCACCTAAACCAACGAGTCGATAGGAAAACTCAAGATCCTGACGAAAGGCAACCAACGCAAAATAAGAATAACCAGACAATACAAGTCCAGAGAGCCACAAGAAAGGCTTAGGGAAAACACATCCAGCAAAGCCGATCACAGCCGGCAAAAAGATGCAGAGAGTCAGAATGATTTCGGTATTCATTAGACTAACGCTCCAAATCTTTATAACGAAGTAATGGCGACGATCGACCTAATCGAAGAGCAACTGAGCACAACAACGCCTGGGTTGCAAAACCAATCACAATGGCAGTGAGAATAATTGCCTGAGGATACGGATCTGAATAATTGTCATAGCGGCTTGCGGTCACAATGGGTGTTTGCGCACCGCTCCCAGCAGCGATCAGAACAAAAATACTGATCGTCGCTGTATCAATAACATCAAGGGAGAACAAGGAATTAAGAATATTTTTTGAATTCAGCAAGCCAAAGCATCCAATGATAATCAGAGCGACAATCGGAATTAACCGGAGGATCTCTGGAGTCACGTCATGAAAAATTCATTGTCTTTCTAGTTCTAACTCCGTCGTCACAGGCGTCAACTAAGCGTTATCAAACAGCACGAGCTGTGCTGGTTATGCCAACGGAAGTGGATAGGTAAACCATTGCTGGTTCAGCTCAGACGCACCTGAAGGATCAGCCTGCTGCGCTAAACGCCAACTTTGCTTTTTGTCGCCCTGCTCGAGATAAAGGTCGAACGGACTATCCACCTGAATCCGATCCCCTGGCAGTTGCCAATCAAAGCGACCCAAAAGATGAACACCGTTATGAGCACCCATCTTCACCACTGACTGTTCCTCAATACGGACCCGGCTCACCGTTGGATGGCCGATCGAAGGAGGGAGTTCAAGGGTCCGAGCAATCGAAGTTTGCGTTAATTCGATCTGAAGTGCCAATGCATCGAGCACAACAGCACGTGGCGGACCAGACGACGGCGTGCATGACACCAAACAGACACTGATCAGACCAGCCAGAACAAGGCCACGCACCCTCCAAAGAAGCAATCGAGCCAACATCCACCACAAACGCTGGATGTCATGCACGATGGAGTAATCGAACGCAGGCTTCATGATCGGGTGGCTGCAGGGAACGGTCCTGGACACATGGTCTCAAGGGCCGAAGGCCGGTGTTGTTCTGAATTGTGCAGGAGTTGGCTACGAAGTACAGATCACCCAACGCCAACAAGGCCAATTGGAGGAAGGAGATGATCTGATTCTCTGGACTCATCACATTCAACGAGAAGACGCCAGTGTTCTCTTCGGCTTTGACGACAAAAACGAGCGGGAGCTCTTTCGGCGACTGATCCGAGTGAATGGCGTCGGCCCACAAGCTGCCTTGGCCCTCCTTCAAGAATGCGGATACACAGACCTCATCCGTGCGATCACCGGAGGAGACCTCAGAAGGCTCTGTAAAGCCCAGGGGGTCGGCAAACGAACCGCTGAGCGACTCGCCGTTGAATTGCGAACCGAACTGACGGGGTTTGGTGTACCACAGTCTCCTGGATTGTCGTTGGTAGAAGGGCTTCCAGAAGACTGCATGCCTGACAGCAATCCCGTCTTCACTGACGTTGAGACCACCTTGACAGCACTGGGATACGAAGATCTGGAAATCCGCCGTGCGCTTCGAGCTGTCCATGAACAGCACGATGGGAACAGCCCTTCCGACAATGATGTCGATGCGTGGTTGAAACTCTGCTTGCAATGGCTCAGCAAAGAGGCCAGCTGAGCGAAACAGGGCACATCGACGAGTAGAGTCGTTGTTTGAACCGTCAGGGTCCGGCCCCTCGCGCATGTCGCTCGATACCACAGAAAAGCAACAGCTGATCAACACTCACCAAACCCACGGAACCGACACCGGTTCTGCCGAGGTGCAAGTAGCCATGCTCAGTGAGCGAATCAATCGCCTCAGCGGGCATCTTCAGCAGAACAAGCATGATTTCTCCTCACGCCAGGGTCTGCTCAAGATGATTGGACGCCGCAAGCGTCTATTGAGCTACATGCGCAACAAGAGCGAACAGCGCTATTCCGACATCATCGCCAAGCTGGGCATCCGCGGTTGAGTTGAGACCGTCAGAATCCTTGGACATTGAGCGGGTTGCATGACGGATCAACGTCAATCACTCCCCTTCGAGCCGAAATCGGCACCGAAAGGTCCAAATCAGGGTTCTCGTCAAGGACGAGCCAAACAACCAACACGACAGGAAGCGATTCCAAAGCAGGTGGCCAACAGAATGGCTCGTCGTGTTGCCGTGTTTACCGGCCTCCCATCCCTTGCAGGGATGGGAGTTTTTGTCTTGAGCTATTTCTTGATGACTCGAGGAATTGCAGATATTGCGCCTGGAGTCACCCTGGCTGGTTCAGGCTTCTTTTTCCTTCTTGGCTTAGCTGGGCTGAGCTATGGAGTGCTCTCCGCAAGTTGGGAGCAAAACAATGGATCGTTGCTTGGGATTGAAAACGTGAAACCCAACCTGCAACGCATGCGTGAATCGATTCGCGCACAAAAAGCTGCGAAGGACTAGTTCCAACCATCCCCCTAAGTGTCGTTGAACTGAATCAGTGGGCAATCATCCGCGCGGATGTCCGCGCGGTGAATGATTCGGCAACCAAGCTTTCCAAGGCAGCAGAAGCATCGCGTACACAGAATTGTTGGCCCAAACGGACATAACGCACTGCATTGTTCTGACGCACTTCCGCAACAACGGGCACTTTCACTCCAAGCTCTTCGCGCTCAGGACGGTGCTTTTGGAGGCATTCTCGTAATTTATGCTGAATCGCGATATCGGCAGCGCGTTCTGGAGTTAACTCAACCAAAAGGATCTCAAGATCATCAATCGCGCGACAATCATCAATAATCAGCTGCACTCTGTCATCACGACGGTCAACGACTGCCCAGATCAACAGACGTGCTTCGGCCATAAGATGGTCGCAAAGGCGAGCATAACTTTTAGGGAATACCACAGCCTCACAACTACCTGTGAGATCTTCTAACTGGAGAATGGCCATTCGATCACCCTTTCGGGTCGTAACCTGTCGGTACTCTGAAATCATCACAATCGCACTGACTTTTGCCTTATCGGCTTGCTCCTCTAGTGATGTCAAACCAATCGGTGCCAAAAGCCTTGCCGATGGATCTAATTGCTTCAAGGGATGGTCTGAAAGATAAAAGCCAACAAGCTCCTTTTCCAATCTAAGTTTTTCGGTTGGTGGATAATCGCTAACCGGTGAAGCTTTCGGTGCCAAACTTAAATCTGATGATGAGTCATCCGTGCCGGACGAAGCTGACATCAAATCAAAAAGATTACCCTGACCGCTATCACGATCCTTCGCTCTGGATGAAGCCCAATCCAACAAAAGATCAAGATCGGCCATCAATTGAGCACGATTCGCAGATGGTTCCAGAGCATCCATCGCGCCGCAATGAATCAAAGATTCAAGACCACGCCGATTCAAAATGGACGAGGGCAAGCGATCGCAGAGCTCTGCCAAAGATGAAAACGGTCCATCACTGTCTCTAGAGGTAATTAATTGCCGAATGGCACCATCACCAAGGTTACGAACGGCTGAAAGTCCAAACAGAATCCTGTCACCTTGGGGGGTGAAATCAGTCCTTGAGGCATTGATATCCGGTGGCATTACCTCAATACCCATCGCATTGCAGTTTGAGATATAACGCTGAACTTTGTCGGCAGATCCTGCATTAACGGTCAGCAATGCTGCCATGTAGGCAACTGGAAAATGAGCCTTTAAATAAGCCGTTTGGTAAGTGACAGCGCCATAGGCTGTTGAATGGCTTTTGTTGAAACAGTATTCAGCAAACAGCACCATCTGATCAAACAGCTCATCTGCGACCTTTTCAGACACACCTTTTGCAGAAGCACCACTAACAAATAGACCACGATGCTTTTGCATCTCAGACACTTTCTTTTTACCCATAGCCCGGCGCAATAGATCGGCTTCACCTAGGGAATAACCAGCCAGGTCCTGAGCAATTCTCATGATCTGCTCCTGATAGACCATGATTCCATAGGTCTCAGAAAGAATTGGCTCAAGTGTTGCGTGAGCAAAATCAATCGCTTCACGCCCATGCTTCCGATTAATGAATTTAGGAATCAAGCCAGCATCCAATGGACCTGGCCGATACAAGGCGAGAATTGATGAAATATCTTCTAAGGAGGATGGCTTGAGATCACGCACAATCTGCCTCATACCGCTGGATTCAAGCTGGAAAATACCTTCGAGGTCCCCCCTAGCAAGCAACGCAAAGGTATCTGGGTCTTCCGAGGGTAATTTATCTGGATCAATTCTTTTACCGCTACTCACCTCCACAAGTTCAAGGGTCTTGTCAATCATTGTGAGATTTTTCAAGCCCAAGAAATCCATTTTGAGTAGACCCATTGACTCAACATCTTCCATGAAATACTGAGTAATCACCTGGCCATCGTTATTGCGTTGGAGAGGGACCAACTCGTCCAATGGATCGGCGGCAATGACGACTCCAGCCGCATGGACTCCAAATGTTTTGTTTGTACCTTCAATCCGAATAGCCATATCAACCCAACGTTTCACCATTGGATCGTTGTCATATTTTTGTTTAAAGTCAGGATTGGGCGTCTCATCACCAATCATGACCTTGAGCTTTGCAGGCTTTCCACGAGCAACGGGAATCAGTTTCGCCAGACGATCAGCATCTCCATAGGGAATATCAAGAACACGAGCAACATCCTTCAGAACAGCTTTGGATGTCATTCTGTTGAACGTAATAATTTGAGCAACCTTCTCCTCACCATAACGTTCAGTCACATAATCAATGACTTCACCACGCCGTTCAATACAGAAATCAGTATCAATATCAGGCATGGACTTGCGTTCTGGATTTAGAAAACGCTCAAACAGCAAACCATTACTGACTGGATCGATATTTGTAATTCCCAAGGCATAGGCAACCAAGGAACCGGCTGCTGAGCCTCGACCGGGACCAACAGGAATTTTATTCTCACGCGCAAAGCGTATGTAATCCCAAACAACTAAGAAGTACGTTGGAAATCCCATTTGCTCCATAATCTTGAGCTCATGGGTCATACGATCGGCATAAACTGGCTCAATAACATCATCGGCAGCCAATTCGAGTCTTTGCCGAAGACCCTGATCAGTCACTTCTTTTAAATACGAAACAGCGTCGTGCCCTTCGGGAATTGGGAAGCGAGGCATCTGATAGTGGCCAAGAATATCGTAATCTTCAACTTTCTCTGCTACGGCAACAGTATTTTCAACAGCTTTGCGAACGGTCTCTGCATCCAAATGATCTGCAAAGAGTCGAAGCATTTCATCTTCGGTTTTGATGTACTCAGTTCCTGTATAACGCAGACGCTTCTCATCTGAAATAAGTTTTCCGGTTAGAACGCATAGCAACGCATCATGGGCTTCCACATCCTGTTTGCTCAAATAATGAGCATCATTGGTCGCAATCAGGCCAATCCCTAACTCTTTAGCAATTTTGTTGATCTCTACATTAACGATGCGATCTTCAGGAGAACCGTGGTCTTGAATCTCAAGATAAAAGTCATCACCAAAAATCTCTTTGTACCAAGAAGCAACATCACGGGCCACATCAGGACGACCGCGAAGAATTGCCTGAGGAATTTCTCCGCCCAAACAAGCGGTGGCAATAATCAGCCCTTCGCTGTATTTCTTTAAAAGATGTTTATCGACACAAGCCCTCGAAAAAATTCCTCGCCCACGCATCCCACGCAGGTGGCTCAAGCTGGTCAGCTTGACCAGATTTCGATAGCCAATGGCATTTTTAGCAAGAACAACCAGGTGATATCGCTTCTCCTTTTTGGGCTGCGGATCATCAATCGAGCCATTGATGACATACATCTCATTGCCGATGATCGGCTTAATCCCAGCCCCCTGACACAACTTCAGCAACTCAATGGCGCCATACATGACGCCGTGATCGGTTAACGCCAAAGCTGGCATCCCAAGCTCTTTGGCGCGTTCCACCATGGCTGGCAACTGCGATGCGCCATCCAGCAGGCTGTAATCGCTGTGGTTGTGGAGGGGAACAAAAGCCATGCACCCAGACTAAGGCCAGACGCAAGATCCAGTGTCTGGCTTCAGCAACCACACAAGATCTAGTGGTCGCTTACGCCGCAAGGGCAGCTTCGGGTCTTGAGGCCATGATGTTGGCTGCCTGTTCGTACTGGTGAGCCACCTGCAGGATTTTGGCCTCATCGAGAACATTGCCGATCAACTGAACACCGATCGGCAGCCCAGCAGCACTGAAACCGCAAGGGAGACTGATCGCCGGCAAACCGGCAAGGTTCACGGGAATGGTGAGGAGATCAGCGAGATACATCGCCAATGGATCATCGGCATGGGCACCTGCCTTGAACGCCGGCGTCGGTGCTGTTGGTGTCAACAGAACATCAACACCGGCAAACGCAGCGTCGAAATCACGTCGGATCAAGGTCCGAACCTGTTGAGCCTTCTTGTAATAGGCATCCACGTATCCAGCGGACAGGGCGTACGTACCGATCAAGATTCGACGCTGAACTTCTTCTCCGAAGCCTTCAGCCCTGCTTCGTGCCGTCATAGCGGCCAGATTCTCAGCATCCTCAGCGCGATAGCCATACTTCACGCCGTCGTAACGGGCCAGATTGGCTGATGCTTCTGATGGAGCAATCACGTAGTAAGTGGCGATTCCATCGGTAAACCTTGGACAGCTCACTTCAACGAGTTCTGCTCCGAGAGCTTCCAGCTGAGCGGCCGAGGCTTCGACTGAACGTTTGACCTCTGGATCAAGACCGTTGGCCTCAAAACACTCCTTAATGAGTCCAACCTTCAGCCCCTTAATCGACTGATTCAGCGCAGCGCTGTAATCAGGAACATCAGCCTTCAGGCAAGTGGAATCCCTAGTGTCATGACCTGCGATGACTTGAAGCAGTTCAGCGGAATCAGCAACGGAGGTTGTGAACGGTCCGATCTGGTCCAATGAGCTTGCAAAGGCCACCAAACCCCAACGACTCACTCGTCCGTAGGTGGGTTTCAAGCCAACAACGCCACAAAAAGACGCCGGCTGGCGAATGGAGCCACCTGTATCTGACCCCAAAGAGGCGATGCACTCACCAGCCGCAACCGCAGCGGCACTCCCGCCAGAACTACCACCAGGGACATGGGCTGGATTCCATGGATTACTAGTCGGACCAAAGGCCGACGTTTCCGTGGATCCCCCCATCGCAAATTCATCCAGATTGGTCTTCCCAATCAGAACGGCACCCGCTTGCCAAAGACGATCCGTTGCAGTGGATTCATAGGGAGGAACAAATCCCTCCAGCATTCGGCTGGAACAGGTTGTTTTGACTCCCTTCGTGCAGAGGTTGTCTTTAATCGCCAGGGGAAGCCCTGCCAGGGGACCCAAGGATTCCCCTGCTGTACGTGCTGCATCAACACGATCAGCATCAGCACGGGCTCGCTCGGCAGTGACCTCAACAAAGGCGTGGAGTTGAGAATCAACCGATGAGATCCGCTCCAGATGCTGATCAACCAGTTCTCGGGCCGAGACGTCGCCACTCGAGAGCTGCTGACGCAACGCGGTGATCGTCATTGACCCGAAATCCATTGCAGGAGCGACGCTATCAGCTGCTCGGTCAAGCCTTGCCTTCGATGGTCAACGGCTCGCCGCGGCGAGTCCTCAAAACCACATGCTCAATGGAACCGGGAGCTTCCGAACGAAGGTCATCCATGAAGCCCACCAATTCAGCTTCAAGCCCCCGCCGGGTCAGGAATGGTCCGAACCAATAGGTGACATCCGGGGCACTCGTCTCAACGCATGCCCACCACGCCAGGCCGAAGCCATTGGCAAGACTGCGTAAAGGACGAATGACGGGACTCATTGACGTGGACAGAATCAGTTGCATTGTGGCCTGATCAGCGCAGAAAGCGGCCGATCAAGTTGAAAGCTGGACGCTTTCGTCGAAATGCACCGGCGTCGATCTAGTGGATTCGACAGAAATCGATAAATCGATCTCTTCCCGTGGGGGCGGAGCGGGGGTTGGTGCCTCCGATTCATGGATCTCAGAGGTCTCCGCAACAGGGTCTGGAGACTGTTCAGCCAACGTGCGCGGACGGCTGATCGGTGGAGAGGGAGCCTGTCCATGAATGTCCTTCATCCAGCCACGACGAGCGATCTCATAAACACAAAGCGCCGTCGCCACAGAAGCATTCAGGCTGGGTGTAATGCCCCGCAGGGGGATCCTGACCAGCTGGTCGCAATGGCGGCGGGTCAGTAGGGAAAGCCCTTGGTCCTCTGAACCTGTGACCAGCACCAACGGACCATCAAGATCAACATCAGGAAGGGTGACATCGCCCTCGGCGGCGAGCCCAATCACCCGATAGCCCGCATCCTTCAGCTTTTCCAGAGATCGGTTGAGGTTGACCACCCTGGCAACGGGCATGTGCTCCAGAGCGCCCGCGGCCACCTTGGCCACTGAACCCGTCAATCCAGCACTTCGTCGTTGTGGCAAGACAACACCGTGGGCACCCATCGCTTCAGCAGAGCGCACAATCGCTCCAAGATTGTGCGGATCGGTCACGCCATCGAGGGCCAACAACAACGGTGGCTCGCCAAGATCCGCACACCCATCAATCAACCCATCGAGGTCGAGCGTCTCTGCTGCTGCAGTTTGTAAGGCGATGCCTTGATGCACAGACCCGCCGGTGATCTGCCCTAAGCGAGCCCATGTGACCTCCTCAACCAACACACCAGATGCTTTGGCATCCCGAAGCAATTGGAGAAACTTGGCCGCACTGCGCATCTCAGACGTGCACCAGATGCGATGGATCGGGCGACCGGATTCCAGAGCAGCCTGCGTCGCATGACGTCCCCAAATCAGATCATCTGCGGGTGGTGTCGCCGCCGATGCCTCGGGTGGCCTGGAGGAATTAGGCCTTGGCCTTGGACCAGAGGAACGACGTTCGTCCGATGAACGACGGCGATCGAAGGAGGACACCCTTGGCCGGGACGAGCCATTGCGGTCTCGTCCGGGTCGAGACGAGTCCCGATCAAAGCGGCGACCTTGGCCTGACGTCCCGCGTTCCTCTCGATAGCCCTCTGAACGGTATCCATCTGGGCGGTATCCATCACCGCGTCCACCTCCCTGATGGGAGCGATCCGAATCAAATCTCCCCCGATCCCTGTCTCGATCCCGATAGTTGTCGCGACCTCGATCCCGATTCGACTCTCCAGACCGCCCCCAATCCGAACGCCTGCCGTTGTCATCGCCGCGGGAACGAAAACTTTTTCTCGGACCATCCCCCCCACGCCAGGACGATTCTGGCCTCGATCCACCACCGGGTCGGCGTCGGTCCCCTCGGCCGGAACCTCCACCGTCGGGGGATCGACCTCCGGCGCCCGAGCGGCCCCCACGAGACGGTGCGCCGGAACGACGTTCAAAACGAGGGGTCATGGGTTAGGCGGTGACGTTGGCGAGAAGGCGCCGGCATTCTCCAGATGATCAAAGAGATCGGCCAGCCGAGCTGGGTTGTGAAGAAACAGCCAGCCAACCATTGTCTCAAACCCTGTGGCTTTCCCATAGATAGCTGCGTCAGCACGGCGTGGGCCACGACCAGCACTGTTGCGCCCACGACGCACGAGATCCTGTTCCGTCGGATCCAAAATTGGTGTCAATCTCTCCAATGCATCGGCCTGGGCATCAGCGCGAACGACTGATACGGCTGCCTTGTGAAGTGCGTTGGCTTTTCCTGGGGACCGACCGAGACGTAAGCGTTGGTGCAGTTCCCAAACTGCATCCCCAATCCAAGCCAGTTGAAGCGGCCCAAGGGCTCCCGTCACCGAGGAGGGGGCCTGCGAACGAATCCAATGACTCAAGCGGCGATCTGACTCAATGCTGTTGGCAGATCATCGACAAGATGCAAGAACTCGTCTAATCGAACCAACTTGACTGTTTGGTTCACCCTTGTGTTGCCAACAAGTTGCAAGCGACGCTTGGCGTCTTTGCACACTTTGGCGATCTGAACCAAGGCACCGAGTCCAGAGGAATCGAGAAAATCGATTTTGCTGAGGTCTAAAACGATCGGCAGTTGATTGGCTTGCAACACATCGGTGACGTAACCGATGAATTGCTTCTCGGAATAAGCGTCAAGTTGACCGGTGAAATGCAGAACCAGGCCGCCATCGAGATGCTCAAAACCGCCGCGAAGTGAGACGGTCAGCCGTTGAAGTTCACTGATGGGATCATCCCCCGACACGTTCGGCCGAAGTTTAGGGAGCTCGACAGAGCTCAACCACCTCCGGAGCGACGATCTGACATGAGCGTGACGAAACGACCGAAATGATGGTCAGCGTCATGGGGTCCAGGACTGGCCTCTGGGTGGTACTGAACCCCGAACACAGGCTTGTGACGGTGTGCCATGGCCGCCACGGTTCTGTCATTGAGATTGAGGTGGGTGACCTCCACTAACTCTGGATTCAAGGACTCGGCATCCAGAGCAAATCCGTGGTTCTGACTGGTGATCTCCACCTGGCCGGTCGTGCCACAGGGATGGTTCAGTCCGCGATGGCCGTAGTTCAACTTGTAAGTCCGCCCTCCAAGGGCTAAGCCGAGGATCTGATGACCAAGACAAATCCCAAAAAGTGGTAGGTCGGTGGTTCCCAACAAGTCTGTCGCGAGCTGAATTCCAGACGTCACTGCGGAAGGGTCGCCAGGGCCATTGGAGAGAAATACACCATCGGGCTGATGGTCCAGAACAGCCTTGAGGTCACTGTCCGCAGGGACAACGGTGACCTTGCATCCATGGGCAACCAAGCGATCGAGAATGGCGCGTTTGATTCCAAAATCAACAGCAACAACGCGATAAGGCTCTGCATTCACGGCGTGGTTCATGCGCTGATCAAACCCCACGCGACAAGGGTCTTCCCAGGTGTAGACAGCCTCGGTGCTCACAGCATTGGCAAGGTTGAGCCCCTCCATCGACGGAGCCTCTCGGACCAAATCCAATAAGGCACAAGGCTGTCGCCCATCGCTACAGATCACTCCATTGATCGCTCCGCCCTCACGCAAATGGCGGACAAGAGCACGGGTATCGACTCCGCAAATCCCAACGACCTCATTCGCATCCATCCAGTCCTCGAGCGTCTGCTGGCTTCGCCAGCTACTGGGCAGCGGCGACAGTTGACGAGCGATCACCCCACGAGCATGGGGACGATCAGCCTCTTGATCATCAGGATTGACCCCGGTGTTGCCCAGTTCGGGATACGTGAAGGTGACCAGCTGACCGTTGTAACTCGGATCGGTCAACACCTCCTGATAACCAGTCATCCCGGTGTTGAACACCACCTCACCGACCACGGCTCCACGGTGACCAAAGGCATGACCCGTCAACACGGTTCCATCGGCCAAGACGAGATAAGCCTGCGCTGAAGAGGATTCAGACATCAACCCAAATGAGCGGTGGTCTCCGCTCTTCATTCTCCATTTCAGTGGGACAGGTTGCTTTTTAAAGCTTCCAGGCGCTCAAAAGGCTGGCCAGCCTCCAGCACATCCAACGCCAAGCGAACTCCTTTGCTGAGATCGTCTTCCACACCGGCAGACCAGAGTACGAAGGCTGTATTCAGCGCCACAACATCCCGCTGAGCATCGGTTCCAGCCCCGGCCAAAACGTCTCGAAGAATCGTCTGATTCTCAGCCAAATCTCCACCCCGAAGGGAGTCCAATGGTGCAGAGCTGAGCCCCAGATCCTCAGGAGCCAGGGTTTGAGACTGGATTGAGCCCTGATGAATGAATCGAAGTTGATTCGGGCCAGCGAGGGAGCCCTCATCCAGTCCTCCCGCGCCATGAACCACAACAGCCCTTTTCAAACCGAGCTGACCAAGCGCACCGGCCATGGGATCAAGCAGGTCCTCCCTGGCCACACCGAGAACCTGCGCATCCGGACGCAGGGGGTTGACCAGGGGACCCAACAAATTGAACACCGTGCGGATGCCAAGACTTCGCCGCAGTGGAGCCAAATTGACCAACGCTGGATGCCAGGCCGGCGCAAACAAAAAGGTGACACCTGCCGAGCCAATGGCGTTCACGACAGTGTCCAAAGGAGCTTTCAAGTTCAACCCCAGCCCTTCAAGAACATCGGCAGAACCCACCTTTCCGCTGGCACTGCGGTTGCCGTGTTTAGCGATCGACACTCCACAAGCAGCTGCAGTGAATGCCACAGCGGTGGAGATATTGAAGGTGTCGGCACCATCGCCGCCAGTGCCGCAGGTATCCACCATCAACAACTCTGGGCGGGCACAGGGCAACGGGCAGGCTTCGCGGAGAACGGTCGCCATCGCCGCCAGTTCATCGGCCACCATGCCCTTTGCACGCAGCGCTGAAAGGAAAGCCCCGGTTTGGACTGGGGTGAGCGTTTCCGCCAGCCATGCCTGCATCAAGGCAGTGGCCTGCTCTCGATTGAGATGCTGTCCCTGAATGACGCTCTCCAAGAGAGCGGACCACGCAATAGAAGAAGAGGTCATTAGGGGGGTGAAAACAAAAAAACCCGGGTGCTAGGCACTCCGGGCTGGGTGATGGGGACATGCCCAATATCACTCAGATTGGTCGATCCAGGCCAGCCCCAGACGTGACGCAATGGCGGGCGTCCCTTGGACTAATGCCAAATTTCACCCAGGCGGCATGATTTTGATCCGCCAAAAGCAAAGACCCCACGAAGGCAAGGCGTCGAGTTCCTAAGTTGACAGCCCTCGCGCACCTTCATGGCGACGTTCCGCCTTGATCTGATCGGTCGTTACCTCAGGCCGCATCGCAAAACCGTTCTGATCGGGGCTGTCGCACTGGTGGTGGTGAACATCCTCAGTGTCACCATCCCAATGGAAGTGCGTCGTGTCATCGACGAACTCCAAGACGGTTTTTCCTACGCGGGCATCCTTCGACAGGCTGGATGGATCGTGCTGTTGGCGAGCACGATGGGAATCATCCGACTGATTTCCCGTCAGCTGGTCTTCGGGGTTGGACGGCAAGTGGAAGTGGAACTCCGCCAGCGCTTGTTTGATCACATGCTTCGCCAAGAACCGGCATGGGTTCAAACCACCGGAAGCGGTGAAGTCATTAGCCGTGCAACCAGCGACGTCGAAAATATCCGTCGGCTTCTTGGATTTGCAGTTCTAAGCCTCACGAACACCGTGTTGGCGTATGCACTCACACTTCCAGCCATGCTGGCGATTGATCCCGGCCTAACGGTCGCCGCCATTGGGCTATACCCACTGATGCTTGGAACTGTCCGGCTGTTTGGCGGTCGGATGATGCGGCAGCAACGCAAACAACAGGAAGCCTTATCAGGCCTGAGTGAACTGATTCAAGAAGATCTCTCAGGAATTGGAGCCATCAAGATCTACGGCCAGGAAGCGGCCGAACTCACAGCCTTTAGCGATTGCAACCGCCGCTACCGCGACAGTGCCATTCAGTTGGCCCGCACCCGCAGCACCCTGTTCCCCCTGCTCGAGGGAATCTCGTCCATTTCCTTACTCCTTCTGCTGGCTTTGGGCAGCGGAAAGCTCGAAGCCGGTGACCTAACCATTGGTGGCCTCGTTGCGTTGATTCTTTATGTCGAGCGCCTGGTTTTCCCAACGGCTTTGCTCGGCTTCACCCTCAATACATTCCAAACGGGACAAGTGAGTCTTGAGCGGGTTGAACAACTCCTCCAACGTCAACCCCTGATCACAGACGCCAAGGCGACTGCAAAGCCAAGCCAAGGTCCTACAAAACGGGGAAAGATTGAAGCCCGTGGACTCAGCATTCGTTACGACGGAGCCGAACGGGACACGCTTCAGGATCTGAACTTCACGATCGAAGCCGGAGAACTCGTCGCAGTCGTTGGAGCTGTTGGTTGCGGAAAAACCACCTTGGCTCGGACTTTCGGACGGATGATTCCCGTTGCCGAAAATCAATTGTTTTTAGACGGTGTTGATATCAACCAACTACCACTAAGTGAACTTCGACGTGATATTGCGATGGTGCCTCAAGAGGGTTTTCTCTTTACCAATTCTCTCGCTGATAATCTTCGCTATGGAGAGCCTCAGGCTGGCCTTGATCAGGTGCAAAGGGCAGCCGAGCAGGCACGGTTGATGGATGACATCAAAGGCTTCCCTGATGGTTTCAACACCTTGGTTGGGGAACGTGGAATCACATTGAGCGGTGGTCAACGTCAACGCGCAGCCTTAGGTCGAGCCCTCCTGGTGACTGCGCCAGTGCTTGTTCTGGATGATGCCTTGGCCAGCGTTGACAACAACACAGCTGCCGCGATTCTCGATTCGATTCGCGCACAGGACGGCCGCACGATCGTGATGATCAGTCACCAGCTTTCTGCTGCTGCAGCTTGCGACAGAATTTTGGTGATGGACCAAGGACGACTGGTTCAGCAGGGCCATCACAGCGATCTGATTCAACAACCGGGCGTTTATCGCCGCCTATGGGAGCGCGAGCAGGCCGCCGATCAGCTCAACGCAATTGCAACTTGAAGAGTTCTCCTTGGTTTGAACCAAAGTCGACCCTGTCGGCTTAGCTAAGAACGATTGAGGTGATGTCATGACCAGCGGCACTCCCTTTTCTGTGCGCTGCACGCTCACATTTGGAGACATCTACGGCCAGGTACTCGCCTGGATGGCCGTCATTTTTGTGAGTCTTGCCTCAGGATTGGCATTAATGGGATCGTCTCGCCCTGTCTACGCACTGGTTGGCGTTGGGTTGATTCTGGTGCTGAGTCTTCCCTTTTTATTGTTCGCCTTTGTCACCACGCTGCTGAATCACATTCAGCTAGAGCCGAAGCAATCAGCTGAAACTTCTGCTCCCTAGACTTCACTCAATATCTAAAACTGCATGTTTGCGAACTGGTTGTCCCCTCAGCAGAACAACCAAGCCGAGGAACGTCATGCCGTGCTCGGCAGCAACCTTCGATTGCCACTGCTCGCTGATCAAGAGGAAGCGATCTTTGCCTGTGGATGCTTCTGGGGTGCCGAAAAAGGGTTTTGGCGGCTTCCCGGTGTGATCACCACTGCAGTGGGCTATGCCGGAGGAAAGGTCGACCAACCCAGTTACAACGATGTCTGCTCGGGACGAACGGGTCATACCGAAGTCGTCAGAGTGGTTTGGAGTTCACCGGCAATTGATTTCAGCGATCTTCTGAAGCTGTTTTGGGAATGCCACGACCCAACCCAAGGAGATCGCCAGGGAAATGATCGGGGCAATCAATATCGCTCAGCGATTTATACGACGACGTCGCGACAGTTAGAACTCGCTCTTGCCAGCCAGGAGGCCTATCAACACAAGCTGAGTGCCGCTGGTTTTGGGTTGATCACAACGGAGATCAAGGCCGACCAGACCTTCCATTACGCCGAGAGTTACCACCAGCAATACCTGGCTAAACCAGGGAGCCGCCCGTACTGCTCAGCGATGCCGACCCGGGTGAGCCTGGAGGCATTTCCCGGTAGCGCTTACAAACTTCCGGCCACGGTCTGGAACAACTACGACTGGAGTATCGACCACTGCGTTCTCCGGGGAAACAACGCACCAATCACTTTGAGCTAATGCCCGACAAGCTGAGTGACCGTCAAGTCTTGCTAGCCATTCTGATGACTCTCATCATCGTGTTTGGTTTGGTGTTCGGCCTGCGCCACTCTGTGGAAGACAACACCCCTCCATTCCTATGGAGGGACTCACCCTCGGGGCAAGCAAAAACTTTGCAGATCTGACCACTCTCGGACTTTACGGTCCGTCAAAGGTGGCAATCTGTCGCTGACTCGACGACGCGGAGACCAAACCACTTCATGGCCTCCCGCGAGAAAGGTGAGCCAAGACAGCTGCACCCGCTCCCGAGAGGGCTGGTTGAGGTCTACGGCCTGATCGCCGTGCTTGTGGTGCTCATTCCCGAATGGATCGCCGATGGGACACTGAGCATCGGCGGACGCGCTTCACAGGATCCTCTCCCGATGAGTGGTCCGGCTTGGAAGGCCGTCCCAGAGCTACAGCTCGCGGCACTGTCGTTGGCTGATTTACGTCGATTCGCCGCACGAATGAAGTTGATCGGTTATGCCGCCGATTCGAGAGACAGGCTGACCCGTCGCCTTCTTCGCAGAATGAAAAGACGCTTGCCGCGTCGCCGGGATGCACTGTGATAACTTGAATCTGACGGGGCGTAGCGCAGCTTGGTAGCGCACCACTTTGGGGTAGTGGGGGTCGTGGGTTCAAATCCCGCCGCTCCGATCCTTCTAGTTCCGGTCACCCCGATGAACGAGCGTCCCAACAATGGGGCGCTCTTTTTTTGTTGTCACCGGGTCAGGTCAGATCAACCCATATCCAACAGGTAATGGACCACAGCGATCCGTTGTTCAGGGTTGATCCCTTCATCGCCAAATTCACCAACCAGCGAAGACGGCACACGATGCACGCGTGTCAAAGGCTTCATCTCGTAGGTCCCCCCGGACATCGGAGGCCCCCCAGAGGGGCTGCGGTCCCAAACCTCTTCAGCGTTGCCCTTGTAGTGGCCAACGATCTGACCGAGATGGGCAAAACAATTGTGATCGGTTTGGCAACACACAATTGCCAGGCATTCATCAAACTCTTCCGACGACAACTGGTTGCTGTCGTCTCTAACAGCACGCTCGTCCATACCGAGAACCAAGTCCTCCAAAGCACTGTCGCCCCTATGACACCAACAACGAACAGTGATTGACAACAAATGCATTGAGAGGAGCCGCGACTCAGTGCCAGCAGTGCGCTTCGTCCAGAGTCACCATCCAACGGCCTGATGTCGACACACAAGGCGTCAAACGCAATAAAGACACAACACGTTCAAGCCAAATCAATACATATCAAGCGCAAGAAACTCTTCATCAGTTTCCCGCATCACGTCATCATCGTCGTGGAAGGAGCAGCAGTACAAAAGATGCACGATTCTGCTCACATCAAGATCTCGATCACCCACATCCTTCCAAAGCCGTGCCGTAAGCTCCTGATCTCCAAGCACAAATTGAGCGAGAACAAGGTCCCTTACTACAGCGAAATAAGATTGCCGATCATTTCTTACTCGACACTCTTCAGCTGCACCCGTCGACATCAAAAGCGGAAGATCTTTCGAAAAACGCTGCGTTGCGGCCATAATCCACCCGGGCGAAGGACAAGATTTGTCAGCTCAGCTTGCTCAAAAGATCAAGCTCCTGAAACCAAGTCCTAATCGCGACCTCATCAAATGTAACTAGGTACTTAACCATTCAACAAGCCAGCGTCATTCTTATCGACTTCAATCAAGAAAAGACAATCAACAACCCAACACGATGGATTCAGAGGTTCAACAATTCATCATCCAACAATTGCTTGTGATCATTCTTCCAGTGGGATCACTGTTTGGGATATGGGTGTGGATGCTGACCCTCAGGGACAACAGACGCCGATAACCCTTCATCCCGATGGCTGACGTCAGAACTCTGTTGTTGACGATCCCGAGGGTCGACACCGTCACGCCATGGCGTGAATAACAAAAAATTGCCTGCCACCAATCCAGCAGTGACGATCACGGCAGCAAGTTGTTCGATGGTTTCCACAGGTAATCAGCAGTGAGCAGATCCATCCGGTCTTCAACACTGCTGCTCAACGCTGACGCGTGCGTCCTTCAACAATTGATGCTCTGGGGACTCCTGCTCCCAGGTTCGACGAACCTGACGACGCGCTGATCTGCGGCAGCGAAGGTATTGATAGCGCTGTGCTCCTGCTGGGCCTCCAACCCAAGACGCCGTTTCCGGACCACACCGATCCTCCACAACACTCTCGGTCTCGGCTTTGAGAGCCCTGTCGTGTTGCTGTTCGATGGTGGCGAGTTGCTTCTTTAACAACGCACAATCGCTCGCACGGGCCAGCCCAACCGGAATCAGAGCAAGCAGAACAATCAACAGAACGTGACCTCTCAAAGCCATCGATCGAAAGGACCACCACGTCTTGGGCCACTTTGCATGGCATGGGGCTGGGACGGCCAGCATCCACCCCATGTGACGTTGTTTCTCATCCCAATCAACGATCAACAACAGAGGCTTATGAACTGAGGTCTCTACACCCACAACCATGGCTCTGCTCTGGGAGAACCTTTCGACTCAGCTCGACAGTGTCCGCTCTTCCGCCACGGTGCAGATCGCTTCAGCGCAGAACAGCGACGCAACATTCAATGGCAGCAAAACCCGCCAGCAACGCCTCGAAATGGCCCTTGCTGCAGCTCAGAAGGCCGGAAACACTGTGATGGTCAGTTCACTCACCGCTGTTTTGGAAGGACGGGAACCCAAGGTGGAGTTCCCAAGCTTGCCCGATGGAATCAAACTCCAGTAACCACCTACTGAGCTTCAGCAACACAAAGGTCGCCCAATGCCGCAAGACGCAGCTGAAGCTCAGACCAGTTGAAACTTCTTGGATCGCTGCGCTCTCCACCAATATCCACATGACGATGGGTGGTAATCGCAGCTGGAGGCAGATTGAACGCCTTAATCCAATCGGAAAGCACCAGCGCCATGGCGTCGTACTGCTGGCGGGTGTAGCCGTGATGAGATGAATTGTTGTTCGCTCCATTTCTGGGAGTTTCCAGACTCAAATGAAGCGCGAAGTTGTTGACGGAACCCTTGAAGCGTTTGTTGGTAATCGCCCACTCCCCAAGAAAGGCTGAATATCCCGCCCCGTAGGCCCGTTTGCTTGGGGGAACAAGATCGAGCACCTTTCCATTCAGACCGATCAAGGTGTGATAGCTGACTTGGTCTTCATCCCTGGGATGGGGCGTGAGGAAGGTATTCACAGCCGAATTAAGCGAGTAAACGGTCTCGTGCAGCACCACCACCCTCGGTGTCGTGTCTAAAGGCTGACCATATGCATCCTCGGGATGACGAATCCCGAAATTGGTTGGGTCGATTGGAACCGTTGCTCTCCAGGACGATTCACGTCGAAGCTGAGCTTCAAGACGGCGACGTATCGCTGGATCGATCCCTGAACATTGGCGGGTGAGCGGAGAGGACCAGCTGCGGGCGACAGGAGGTTGGGGGGAGGATCCCATCGGTCCAGCCTCCGGGGTTTGTCCTTTCTCACGGCTGATCTGTTCGAGCAGCTCTAGCAGAGAGGTTCGGCCGTCAGCATTCAGTGGGCGCCCACTGGTACTCGAAAAACCAATGGTCACAATCGTTGAGAGGGCAGCGAGGCCCGCAATCCCAACGGTCGCCTTGGGATGACTGCGACAGCGCATCCAGGCGGATCGAAGTGTTCGATTCAGAGGAACTCGAACCATCGATCGCGAAGCTCTTGTTGCTGAACTGACGCTCCAGGGTCCCAACTGAGCTGCCAGTGGTCCACCCCAGACACTGGTGAAACTGACGTCTCGCCAAGACGTCCCCGTCTTGCGTAGGTCATTCGGGACGTCTCCCGATGACGCAACAAACCAGGTAAATCTTCCATTCGTCGTAAGCGCAGACCCTCAACTGCGATCAATTCATCACCCACGACAAGTTCCGCGAGCTGCGCAGGACTGCCTGCTTCAACTCGAGTCACCACAATGCAGCCTTTCTCGAGAGACAAGGTCAAGCCATGGTGTGGATCTTTGCTTGGACTCGGCACAAGGTCCAACCCCAGCATCGAAGCAGTCTCATGAAGAGGAAGGGAATCGGGATCGTCGAGCCATTCAGCGAGAGCATCCGCTAACTCCTGATTGTGTGTGCGAATCAAACCAACCAAATCGCCGCGGCCGTAACCACGGCCGTGAACACCATGGCTTTGCCAGAGCGCCCGCAGAACAATCGCCAGGGACGACCCCGCATCACGCAGACGCACATCCAGACAAAACGCGGTCGCTGCTCCTAGCCCGTAGTAACTGACTTGATCATCACGGGAGGCCGGAGTGGCTTTGTAGAGCTTGACCCAAGCTTCGCGAGCACTGGCTGCGAGCGACTGAATCTGTCGACCCGGTGTAAGCAGAACCCGCGACAGATCATCGCCGAGATCCTTCAGCAAGGTGCGGCGGTCACTGCGACCAGCCAGCAAAGGAAACGTGAGGTCGTAGTAGCTGGTGATGCCCTCAGCGAACCAAAGCCCTTCACTCACCACCGCCCGGCTGTAGTCGTAAGGCCTGTATTCAAGGGGACGCAATCGACGCACGTTCCATTGGTGCAGATATTCGTGGCCGATCAACTGCAAGAGCTTCCGGTAGCCATCCGGGTTGTGCAGATCGGTCCGGCTGTAGTGCAAAACACTGCTGTGATCATGCTCAAGCCCGCCATATCCGCGTTCCAAGAGCTGAATCACCAACTGATACCGATCTCCTGCTGGTGGCGCCGTCCCCATCAATCGGCATGTCGCCGCACAAACCGCTTCCACATCGGCTTGAAGTGCCTCCGGCCAACCAGACGGTGGAGCATCAATCAAAACGAGCTCATGGTCTTGCCCAGCAACCTTGAACGCCGTGGAGGAGAAGCGACCGGCATGGACCGGACTATCGATCAGAGCATCGAGATCGGCTGCAGACCATCCATCCCCCAAGCGATCCAGGGGCACATGCACCTGCCAATGCTCAGGGGCTAAGACGCTGAGTGCATGGGAGCTCCAACGGCATCCATCAAGCTCCATCACCAGGCCAGCGAGACAGAGGGCAGCCACGTCTGGATCGAGATAGCAGGTACGAACCGTGAGATCTCTTGCTGTAACTGTGTAGTCAAGAGTGAGGGGTTCGAGCTGATCAAGATCAACCAACCACTGAGATGGCCCAAGGCGACGAATGGGACGCTCCGACGATCCAGCGAATAAACGCAGGCTGTGCAAGTGCTGAACGTGATCTCTCACCGTGTAAGAGCCCGGAGTCCACACCGGCAGCTGCCAGACCTGACGCTGGGTGGTCGGAGTCCACTGCATCCGAACCCCAATGGATTGGGTGTGCGGTTGACGAAGATCGAGTTGAACCTGAACGGTGTCGGACAAGTCAGATGGGTTCAACGGTGACCTGAGCCCTCTGAAGACCATTGGATTCGAGCTGATCCATGGCCTCCAGCAGGGCATAGCGCCGGGTCACGTTCTGCAGCCGAGAACCCAAGCCGGGTTGAAGGCTCATCCGCTGCAGGTCACCGATCATGGTGATTGCTCCAGATCCGGAACGCTTCCAGCCAATGGGACGGTGTTCGGGACGTTGGGCCAGGAGATCGACACGGCACGACTGTGCATCGAACACCTCAAGATCCGACTGTTGACTAACCAAAAACCCCTCCTCAAGCAGGGCTGCTTCAAGCAGATCCATGCGGGTGAAGACGGTCGGCAGGATGGAGAGATGGGACATAAATCGGATGCCCGCTTTTTCAGACCCTAGCGATCATCAAGCTGGTGAACAGGCCTTGCTGCAGCCTCCGATGCAGAACACCCCAACCACGCTGTCGGGGCCACCCATTCGGCTTGGGGTGATGGCCTCGGGCAATGGGAGCAACTTTGAGGCACTCGCAACAGCGGTCAAGGCCGGACGACTCAACGCTGAGATCGTGCTGTTGGTCGTGAATAATCCCGGATGTGGGGCTGTCACACGAGCGGAGCGACTTCAAATTCCCCACACGGTCATTGACCACAGGGTCTGGAAAAACCGAGAACGCTTGGATCAGGAGCTGGTCCGGAGCTTCAACGCCGTCCAAGTTGATGCTGTGGTGATGGCGGGATGGATGCGCATCGTGACCCCCGTACTGATCGGTGCCTTTGCTGGTCGTCTACTCAACATTCATCCCTCCCTGCTGCCGAGCTTTCGTGGCCTCGATGCCGTCGGGCAGGCCTTAGAGGCTGGAGTGTGCATCAGTGGATGCACCGTTCACTTGGTGAGCGAAGAGCTCGATGCGGGGCCGATCATTGCTCAGGCGGCCGTCCCTGTGCTGAAGAGTGATAACCACGAAAGCCTGGCAGCACGAATTCACCGCCAGGAACATCGCTTGCTTCCCCACGCCGTTCAACTGGCCGCTTCACGGTGGAGTCAGGGGTAATACGACTGCAATGGAAGACCGGTCTCCGGTTTCAAACCAGCCATCAAATTGAGGCATTGGACGCCCTGACCGGCCTGCCCCTTAATCAAGTTGTCGATGGCACTCATCAGCACCAGTTGGCCTGTCCGCTTGTCCACCTGCACAGACAGCTGGGCTTTATTGGTGTGTCGAGCCCATTTCGTGGCTGGATACGTGCCAACAGGCAGCACCGAAACACAGGGATGGTGTCGATACACCGCATTGAGAACCGTGGTGCAGTCATCGGCCGTGAGCCCTGGGTCACGCAACCGGGCATAAACCGTGGATAACAAGCCACGGACCATTGGCACCAGATGGGGGGTGAACTGCAACTGAACAGGCTGACCGGCCACTTCAGTCGCCATCTGCTCAATCTCAGACGTGTGGCGATGCCCAACCACGCCATAGGGCGCAATGGACTCGGACGCTTCAGCCAGCAACATGGCCTCCTTCGGCACCCTTCCTCCTCCAGACGTCCCCGTTTTGGCATCGATGATGATTCCGTCGATCTCGAT
Organism: Synechococcus sp. ARS1019; assembly: GCA_002690325.1. Lineage (GTDB taxonomy): Bacteria > Cyanobacteriota > Cyanobacteriia > PCC-6307 > Cyanobiaceae > Parasynechococcus. The sequence goes on along the minus strand of NZED01000027.1, from coordinate 66,104 downwards.
CAGCCCTTGCTTGAGGAACGGAAGCAGGGGCAACAAGCTGGCTGTGGGGAAACAACCTGGCGCTGCAACGAGCGACGCCTCGGCAATGGCAGGCCCTTGCCATTCAGGAAGTCCATACACAGCGTTCTGGCAGAGCTCTGCATCACTGCGATTGAGCGTTTGAGCTTCCTGCGCATAGACCTTGCTCCATTGATCTAAGGAGCGGTAACGGAAATCGGCCGAGAGATCGACGACACGAACTCCACGCTCAATGAGTTGAGTAGCGAGCCGAGCCGCTACTCCATTGGGGAGGCTGAGAATCGCAAAATCAGCGGCATCCGCGATGCGATCGGGATCAGCCGACTGCACCAGAGGATCATCCGGAAGGGGCAGAAACGGACAGATCGAACTCCAGCGCTGACCAGCACTGCGCTCACCTCCTAGAAAGGTCGCCGATAGGACCGGATGGTCGAGGAGAAGGCGCAGGGTCTGAAGCCCGCCGTATCCAGAAGCACCAATCACGGCCACACGTGATGCCGTGGGGGATGCCAATTGACTCATGGAAGGCGAGGAGCTGCTTTGCATGAGCTTGCTCAGGCGTCAGCTGAAAGTACTAGGTATCGATAATGACAAGACAACCCTTCGCGTCTGGACCCCTGACCACCAGCACCGCAGAGCGCATCCGCTTCGATTCAATCCCCGATGCCCTGGCAGCGATCCGTAACGGTGCCTGCGTTGTTGTGGTCGACGACGAGCAGCGAGAAAACGAAGGTGATCTGATTTGCGCCGCCCAGTTCGCCACACCAGAGGCGATCAACTTCATGGCGACCGAGGCCCGTGGCCTGATCTGCTTGGCGATGGAGGGAGAGCGCCTGGATGAACTCGATCTGCCACTGATGGTGGATCGCAACACCGATGCCAACGAAACGGCTTTCACCGTCAGCATCGATGCCGGCTTGGAACATGGCGTGAGCACAGGCATCTCCGCTGAGGATCGAGCCCGAACCATTCAGGTTGCCCTCAACCCAGCCACTCGACCTGCAGAACTCCGACGACCAGGCCATATCTTTCCTCTGCGAGCGAGAAAGGGTGGTGTCCTGAAACGGGCAGGACACACCGAGGCAGCTGTTGATCTCTCCCAGCTTGCGGGGCTGACACCTGCCGGCGTGATCTGTGAGATCCAGAACACCGATGGCTCCATGGCGCGCCTTCCCGAGTTACGTCGGTATGCCGATCAATGGGGCTTGATGTTGATCAGCATTGCGGATCTCATCCGCTACAGGCTCGACAACGAGCGCTTCATCGAGCGCCAGGCCCATACCGAACTTCCAAGCCTGTTTGGGCGATTTCAAGCCATCGGCTACCGCAATGCTCTAGATGGTTCAGAACATGTCGCCTTGGTCAAAGGGGACCCATCGGCACTCACGGAGCCGGTGCTGGTGCGCATGCATTCGGAATGCCTCACCGGTGATGCGTTCGGCTCCCTGCGTTGCGACTGCCGTCCTCAGCTCGAAGCGGCCTTGTGTCGCATCGAGCAAGAGGGTGAAGGTGTTGTGGTGTACCTGCGCCAAGAGGGGCGAGGAATCGGCCTGATCAACAAGCTCAAGGCCTACAGCCTGCAAGACGGCGGGCTCGACACCGTGGAAGCCAATGAAAAGCTGGGCTTTCCTGCCGATCTCCGCAATTACGGGGTTGGTGCACAGATCCTCACGGACCTCGGCATTCATCGCCTGCGCCTGCTCACCAACAACCCGCGAAAAATCGCTGGATTGGGTGGCTATGGCCTTCAAGTTGTTGAACGTGTGCCGCTGGAAATCAACGCAGGGGATCACAACGCCAACTATCTGGCGGCCAAGCGAGACAAACTCGGGCACATGTTCAGCGATGCCACACCGTGTTGCGTCCTTGCTCTCGCCGTAGAGGCCAACATCGATGAGCTGCCAAAGCTACGGATTGAAGCGGAAGCGGCAGCCAAGCAGCATGGATTCGATCTGGAAGCGCTGCACGCCCCGAGAATTCTGGCGCTCTGGGAGCGCCCGCAGTTCGTCTGGAAACTGACGCCCACGAACACCAATCCCGAGCCGCTTCTCAGGACATTGGCGAACTGGACAACGGTCCGTCGAATCGGATGGATGCGAACACCATCGGAGCCCATGGCTCTTCATCCCACTCAGACCCTCGACAGAACGGAACGCGTGCTGTCAGATCTTCAGCAAGACGCCCACGAGGAGGAGCTCATCCAGACGAGCCCCTCCCTAGTGAACTGGTCCTAAACCAGGATCAGTCCTGGATGGTGACCTTGTTGATCCGTGATCCGTTGGACAGTTTCAAGACCACATCCATGTTGCCGGTGAGCCCAAACACGGTGTGAACACCATCGAGATGGGGCTGAGCTTCATGGCAGATATAGAACTGTGAGCCACCGGTATTGCGGCCTGCATGGGCCATCGCCAGGGTTCCAGCCTGATGCTTTTGAGGGTTGATCTCGCAATCGATCTGATAACCAGGGCCACCGGTCCCAGCCATGCCACGGGCACCCTCCCGACTATTCGGGCAGCCTCCCTGAGCCATGAAGCCGGGGATGACGCGGTGAAACGCAAGCCCGTCATAGAAGCCATCCTTGGCCAATTTGACGAAGTTGGCCACGGTGTTGGGCGCGTCGGCCTCGAACAGCTCGAGCTCAATCAGGCCTGCCTCGGTGTCCATCAAGGCCTTGGTCATGGGACGCGAGCAAAACTGGAGTGTAAGTACATGAGACCGAATCGAGGACATGGGTGAACTCGAAACTGCACGGGTCGGTGTCATCGGAGGCAGTGGCTTGTATGCCATCAAGGGGCTGGAGAACGTTTCCGAACACCAACTCGACACTCCTTTCGGCTGCCCATCCGACGTGCTGCGGGTGGGACAGCTGAATGGGATGGACACCGTGTTTCTCGCTCGCCATGGTCAACATCACCACCTACTGCCAAAGGAAGTTCCGTATCGAGCAAACATCTGGGCGATGCGTCAGCTCGGAGTGCGTTGGTTGATCTCGGTCTCCGCCGTTGGATCACTGCGTGAGGATCTACGCCCACGGGACATGGTGGTTCCGGATCAATTCATCGATCGAACCCAGCAACGACCGCAAAGCTTCTTTGGGCAGGGCTGCGTTGCCCATGTCAGCCTCGCTGACCCCTTTTGTGCGGTGCTAAGCGAACTCTTGGCGGACAGCGCGGAAACCGCACTGCCTGAAGGCCATCGTCTCCATCGCGGTGGCACCTATCTCTGCATGGAGGGGCCGGCGTTTTCGACGCGGGCGGAAAGCGAGCTGTATCGAAGCTGGAACTGTTCAGTGATCGGCATGACCAACCACACCGAAGCACGGCTGGCCCGTGAAGCAGAACTGGCCTATGCCTCGCTGAGCATGGTCACCGACTACGACTGCTGGCACAGCGACCATGCCGCGGTGAGCGTTGAGATGGTCATTGGCAATCTTCAAGCCAATGCTGCGGCCACCGAACCCATCTTGAGCAAGCTGATGGAGCGGCTCCGATCTGAACGACCTCGATCAGAAGCACACACAGCCTTGGCATCAGCACTGATCACACCGAAGGACGCTGTCCCAGCCGAAACCCGTCAACGACTCGACCTGCTGACCTCCCCCTATTGGGGGGCGTGGTCTCAGGAAACAGCCAACTGACAATTGCAGCTCTCTAGAGCGGCGCGCAGCTGTTGTGAATGCTGCTCTAAGCAGGTCTGCGCTGCGTCACGATCCAAATTGGCTGCCGCCATCAGCAACGCCAGCTTGACCGAACCGTCACTCTGCTCAAGGCACGACAGGGCTTGCTCACGATCGAGTTCTACGAGATCGCGAAGAATGCGCAAGGAACGGTCGACCAACTTGCTGTTGCTGGCAGACACATCCACCATCCGATTCCCGTAGACCTTGCCAAGGCCCACCATGACAGTGGTCGAGATGATGTTGAGCGCCATCTTGGTCGCAGTGCCGGCTTTGAGCCGCGTCGAGCCCGTGAGCAATTCGGGGCCCGTGAGCAGGCGAATGTCGATATCGCAGGGCAATGGGGCCTGGTGAGACGGAACACAGGCCATCGCAATCGCCAAAGCACCGATGTCTTGCGCGTGCTGTAGAGCTCCTTTCACATAAGGCGTTGTTCCACCGGCAGCAATCCCGATCAGACAGTCGGCGGTTGTGAAACCTCGTTCTTCGAGATCACGCCGGCCAGCCTCCTCCAAATCTTCCAGTCCTTCAGAACTGCGCAGCAAAGCTGGCGCCCCACCGGCGAGCACGCCCTGAACCATGTCGGGATCGCTGCAAAACGTTGGCGGACATTCGGCAGCATCGAGAACACCCAAACGCCCTGAGGTACCGGCTCCGAGATAAAACAGCCTTCCTCCCTGGCGGAGACGCGCTGTGATCGCGGTCACCGCTTCTGTGAGTTGTTCTGAAGCCCCAGCAACCGCCTGTTGTGGACGCAGATCCTCACTGACAAACAAATCGACGAGATCAGCTGTTGAGAGCTGATCAAGATCGTTGCTGCGGGAATTGGCCTGTTCCGTTAGGAGGTGGCCTCGATCAACGGATGGTTGGAGATCAGGATCAAATCCAGCCATAGCGCTCAGAGCAATCCCTCAAGACGCTGACGCAACGCATCCAGTTCAGCCGACTCCCCAGGGGCCGACTCCTTCTCACTGTCTTGAGAGGGTGTGACCTGCTCATCGTCCTTCCAAGTGGTGACATCGCGGTTCGATTCCGGGGGGGCCATAAACAGCCGCTCCTCATCACTTTCCGGAACGAAACCCGCCTCGATGAACCGAGCTTCATAACCCGATTGACCACAGAACGCTTCGATCTCCTCGCGATCTAAGGCTTCCACTGTTGGAACGGGGAAGTCCTGAGCTTCCAGCAATCCGGCATAGCGCTGAGCATCGTCGGGGTTCTCAAACAGCAGGACCACTGTTCTGCCTGACATCTCCAGAGAGTGAATGCCTTCAGCGTCACTACCGGCATCAAAGAGAAGAACGTGGACGAGCATTCACCACCAACGGAGACATGGAGTCTCTCACTGATTCGCCCTTCAGATCGCGGCGGCATCATCGAGAGCCAGTTCCTGGAGACGCCGGTACAACGCACGTTCCGCATCACCAAGATCGGCGGGAATCACGACGACGATCTCCACAAGCTGATCCCCGACGCGCCCGTTGGCCTCAAGCCCTCGTTCACGCAGTCGCAACAGCCGTCCGGTGGAGGATCCAGGCGGCACTTGAAGGGTCACCGGACCATCCAACGTCGGCACGTCCACTGCACACCCGAGGGCTGCATCGGGTGGAAACAGTTCCAGGCGGTAATGAACACGAAGGCCATCAATGCGCAGGCCTTGATCTGTGATGACACGCAGATGCAAAAAATGATCACGCCCACCAGGAGCCACACCCTCCAAACGCAGACGCCATCCATCACCAGCCATTGGCGGGGTCTCAAGCTCGATCACCAACCCATCCGGCAACGCAACCTCCACCGTGGTTCCGTCTAAGGCCTGCTCTGGGGTGAGCATCACTTCTGATTCGAGATCCTCAACAGCGCGGACGGGAGGCGGCGGTGGCGGTGCAGCAACCGGGCGATCCGCTGGTTGGGCATCGGTTAGCTCCTCCTCCAGCGAAGCCTCATCGATGTCGCGCGGCGCGGGAGACACAACGCCGAGGACAACATCGAGATAGTGCTCGAAATCGGGGAACCCCTCTGCAAATGGATCAACGCTGACGGTGCGGCCTTGGCCCTTTTCCCAATCGGCCCGACGCCGCGGGTCACTCAGAACGGCGTAGGCCTCGTTCACCAACTTGAAGCGTTCTTCCGCAACGGGATCGTTCCCGTTGAGGTCGGGATGCCAGCGGCGAGCCTCTCGTCGGAAAGCACGCTTCAGTTGATCAGGGTCACTCGCTGGCTCGAGGCCAAGCAACGACCAGTAATCGGGATCAGCGATAGAAGTCATCGTCCCAGGGATCTGAATCGCGACGACTCATGCCTCGACTACCGGCGCGGGGTCGCGGAGGCGATCCCCAGGGGTCATCGTCCCAGTCATCATCAGCAAACAGTTCATCTTTCAAGGAACCGAGGGTGGATCGAATGCCCTGCAGTGGACTGCCATCACCCTGTCGTTCAGCAGCCAAGCGACGATTCAGGCCAAACATCGCCTCTTCGAGACCGCTAACCATCAGGTCAAGTTCCTGGAGATCGTCCTGGGCCAAACAGTCCTGAACGTCTCGCAGGGCCATCTCAACAGCACGCTGCTGACGCTCAGCGCCATAGGGCCCCAGTTCAAGGGCCGCGTCGCGCAAACGACGTTCGGCCTGGGCCACCAACGTTTGAGCACGGTTCCGCCGCTCGATGACCGCTCGACGGCGGCGATCCTCATCGGAGCGTGCTTCCGCCTCAGCGATGAGAGCTTGAACCTCTTGTTCATTGAGATTGGAGCCACCCTGAATCGAGACCGACTGTTTCCGCCCGGTTGTGCGGTCAGTTGCACTCACCTGAAGCAAGCCGTTGGCATCGATATCGAAAGCGACTTGAACCTGAGGCACACCTCGGGGAGCCGGAGGAATACCCGAAAGGCGAAAGCGACCGAGCGACTTGTTGTCAGAGGCCATCTGACGTTCGCCTTGCCAAACGTGAATTTCAACGGATGACTGATTGGCTTCCGATGTACTGAACACATCGGACTGACGAACCGGAATCGCCGTGTTCCGAGGGATCAACACCTTCATCAGACCACCCACCGTCTCGAGCCCCAGCGACAGGGGGGTCACATCATTCAGCAGGAGATCTCGCAATTCACCGGTCAGGATCCCTGCCTGAACGGCTGCACCCACAGCAACAACCTCATCGGGGTTGACTGACTGACAGGGGTCGATGGGAACCAGCGTGCGCACNAGTTGTTGCACCATCGGCATCCGGGTGGCACCGCCAACAAGAACAACATCGTCGATGTCGTCGGGCGCAAGTCCGGAGTCGCGCAGTGCAGCTTGAACCGGAGACAACAAGCGATCGAGGAGATCAGGACACAGTCCTTCGAANGTGGCGCGGTCGAGGGTGGTTTCGATGTGCAGCGGCCCGTCATCGCCCGTTGCGATAAAGGGCAATGAGATCGGTGTACTCAGCACACCAGACAATTCTTGCTTGGCCTTCTCTGATGCTTCGGTTANGCGTTGCAGCGCCTGACGGTCGCGGCGCAGATCAATGCTGTGTTCTTGCTCGAACGCGTTGGCCAACCAATCGACGATGCGTTGGTCAAAGTCGTTGCCACCGAGNTGGGTATCGCCATTGGTCGCCTTGACATCAAAGACACCATTGGCGATCCGCAGAAGAGACACATCAAAGGTGCCCCCGCCGAGATCAAACACGAGAACACGACGAACGGCACTGCGGTCAAANCCNTAGGCNAGNGCAGCCGCAGTGGGTTCATTGAGAATGCGTTCAACGGAGATNCCGGCCAAACGACCGGCATCACGGGTGGCTTGGCGCTGAGCGTCGTTGAAATAGGCAGGAACAGTGATGACCGCCGCTTCAACGGGTTCACCGAGATAGGTCGACGCATCGTCAACCAACTTGCGAATGATGCTGGCAACCAGCTCTTCCGGGGCGTATTCCCGCTCAGTAATCGGACAGGGCACGCGGATCTGGCCCTGCTCATTNGCGCGGACTGTGTAGGGAACGGCAAGGCTGCTGTCTTCAAGCTCGTCCCAATCACGTCCGACGAACCGTTTGAGATTGGAAAAGGTATTGCGNGGGCTCAAAACAAGTTGACGCCGGGCCAGTTGCCCCACGACCAACTCTTGATCTTTGGTGTAACCGACCACTGAAGGGGTGGTCCGACCGCCCTCGGTATTCGCGATCACATGCGGTCTNCCGGCCTCGAGNACAGCCACGACGGAATTGGTTGTCCCCAGGTCGATCCCGACGATCCGGCTCATAACCGCATGCTTTGCAACCCCAAGCTACCGAGGGAATCCATCCCCTCGGTAGTCCAGATCACCAGTCCATCAACCCCCTTTANAAGAGAAATTCGGTGGGTCTCTACGGTTAAGACGCCTCTCGATCGAGAGAATGTCCCTTCGAACGGACGATCAATATCTCCGTCGACGACGTCCACCATCGGAACGCTTGGTGGATCAAAGCTTCCAGCACCTCACCATCATCTTGGCGTCCGTCGTCGCCGTGGTGCTGCTTTCCATCTTGATCGTTGTGTTCTGGGGATCCCTGGAATCAATGGGGCGTTATGGACTCTCGTTCCTATTCACCTCGAATTGGAACCCGGTCGACGATGAATACGGAGCTGGAGCAGCGATTTATGGAACCCTGCTGACGTCATTGCTCGCCCTACTCGTCGCAATTCCCCTCGGGGTGGGAACGGCGATTTTCATCACCGAAAACATCATCCCCCGTCGNTTGAGAGACACCATCGGACTGATGGTGGAACTCCTGGCAGCGATTCCTTCTGTTGTACTTGGGCTCTGGGCAATTCTGGTGATGGAGCCTTTCATCCGACCAGCCCTGGAATTTCTTTATGCCAAAGAATGCGCACCGGTACCCGTTGCCTGGAGTGGCTTAATCGGCATCGGTGATTGGAGCCTTCAGCTTCCAGGATTTAACACTGTAATCCCCAATCTTGGGTGCTTCGAAATCAATCTGTTCGGGCAATCATTGAACTTTCATTGGTTAACAATATTCGGAACGATCCCGAAGGGTCGCGGTGTAATTCCAGCGGTGTTGATTTTGGTTGTGATGATTCTTCCAATCATCACGGCGATCGCCCGTGATTCCCTCAACCAAGTCCCCGAGAAACTCAGACAGGCTGCCTATGGAGTTGGCACCACACGTTGGGGAGCGATCGTCAACGTGATCCTGCCTGGTGCAATTTCGGGAATTGTGGGTGGCGTCATGCTTGCGCTCGGTCGAGCCATGGGGGAAACGATGGCCGTCACGATGATTATTGGCAACTCCAACAATTTCAGTTTCTCGCTTCTTGCGCCGGGCAACACGATTGCGGCCATGTTGGCCAATCAATTTGGTGAGGCGGATGGCTCTCAAGTTTCATCGCTGATGTATGCAGCNTTCGTTCTCATTCTGCTGACGTTACTGGTCAACATCATCGCTCAATGGCTTGTCAAACGACTCAGCCTTAAATACTGATCATTGACGTCATGACAGCTTTTACTCCAAGCCAAAAAACAGCCAGCAGGAGCCTGCATTACAAACCCCAAGCTCCCCGAAATATTGCCAACAGACTACTGACCATTTTGGCCAGTATTTTTGCTTTTTGCTGCGTTGCTCCACTGCTCCTTGTTCTTGGCTATGTCGTCATCAAGGGCTTTGAGAATCTCAGCATCACACTATTCACGCTGCTGCCAGAACCACCACCATCCGATGGCGGTGGCATTCGCAATGCGATTTTTGGCACATTCACTGTGACATTAATCGCAATGGCTATAGCCGTACCAGTCGGCGTTGGAGGCGGGATCTACTTAGCCGAATATTCACGGGGTGGAGGGTTTTCAAAATTNATACGATTTGGCACCAATGTGTTATCTGGTGTCCCATCAATTATCGCCGGTGTNTTCATCTATAGCACCGTTGTTTACACCAAAATCATCTTTGGCAGTAATTACAGCGCGATTGCGGGCGGCATGGCTCTGGCCATCTTGATGGTTCCAACAGTGATTAAAACAACCGACGAAGGATTAAAGCTTGTTCCCGATGATCTACGGCGAGCCTCCATGGGCGTGGGCGCCTCCCGATTCGTCACGATTACACGTGTCACNCTCCCTTCAGCGTTAACACCCATTGCCACAGGAGTGGTCCTAGCCGTGGCGAGAGCAGCAGGGGAAACGGCACCTTTGTTGTTCACAGCCATGTTCACCTACTTCGAATGGGATGGAATTTTCAATCCAATTGCCAGCATGTCGGTTCTGATTTACAACTTCTCGTTGATGCCGTCCAATCCCCATAACGANTTGGCTTGGGCAGCATCTTTTGTTCTCGTTGTTCTGATTCTTGGCTTGAACTTGCTGTCGCGCTNGCTGGCACGATTTGCTTCCCGCTGAACTGTCCTCCACCCATTTCGCTCGACTNACTTCTGACCCATGACCAGCACAACCACCTCCACAGATGCANCGGTGGAAAGCAACGCCACCACGTTGTCGCTGCAGAACGTAACGATCAGCTATGGGAACTTCGAGGCCGTTAGAAACGTCTTCTGCGATATCCCCAGGGGAAAAGTCACTGCTTTTATCGGGCCATCGGGCTGCGGCAAATCGACCGTTCTGCGCTCCTTGAATCGGATGAACGATTTAATTGAAGGATGCTCATTGAAAGGTCGTGTTCTCTTTGACGGNAACGATCTCTACGCACCATCTATCGATCCAGTGGAAGTACGACGGCGGATNGGAATGGTTTTTCAGCAACCAAATCCTTTCCCAAAAAGCATTTACGAAAACATCGCATTCGGGGCTCGCATCAATGGGTACAGAGGAAATATGGATGAACTTGTGGAACGATCACTNCGACAAGCTGCCGTCTGGGATGAATGCAAAGACAAACTCAATGAAAGCGGCTATTCCCTATCAGGTGGTCAACAACAACGTCTCTGCATTGCCAGAACAATTGCCATCCAGCCAGATGTGATTCTGATGGATGAGCCATGCTCAGCACTCGACCCAATCTCTACATTGAAGATTGAGGAGACGATGCATGAACTGAAGAAGAGTTACACCATCGTGATCGTGACGCACAACATGCAACAAGCCGTCCGCGTCAGCGATATGACCGCGTTTTACAACGCAGAAGCCGTTGANAGTGGAAGCGGCAAAGTCGGTTATCTCGTTGAATTCAATGAGACTGAACGAATCTTNAACGACCCACAACAACAAGCGACTCAGGANTATGTCTCCGGACGTTTTGGCTGATTGATGTCAGNAACGCGTTGCTTGACCCGCGCATAGACAAAAAAAAGCCGGTCGTNAAGACCGGGGAAGCGGAGAGGGAGGGATTCGAACCCTCGATAGAGTTGCCCCTATACAGCATTTCCAGTGCTGCGCCTTCGACCACTCGGCCACCTCTCCAGCGGCTGACGTGGGGCAGATGCCAATGTAGCAGGGCGTTTCCGCCTGACCGAATGGGCACCAGCCACAAAGTCACCATTCATTGGCGACAGGCGAACCGCACGATCAGCCATGACGTGCCGGAAGGGGCCTACATCCTGGAAAGTTTCGAACAGCAGGGCGACCCGCTTCCGTTCTCGTGCAGGAACGGTTGCTGCACCAGCTGCGCGGTGCGAGTCAAAGAAGGCACCCTCGATCAACGAGAAGCAATGGGGCTGTCCCATGAATTGCGTGCGCAGGGATATGGACTGCTGTGCGTCGCCCGCGCGATTGGTCCCTTGGAAGCCGAAACCCAAGATGAAGACGAGGTTTACGAACTTCAGTTCGGCCGCCACTTCGGGCGTGGATCAGTCCGGTCCGGTTTACCGCTCGACGAGGAATAACGATGGTTCTTTCACTCACGCAACAGGCTGCAGAACAGGCCAACCTCAACGCCAAGCAGCTTGAACAGCTCGCCCAAATCGCCAAATCCAGCGCGGAACGTGGAGGGCAGGAGCTCATGCGGCACTACGGCCGACTTTCAACGGTTGAAAGCAAAGGTCGAGCCGGGGATTTGGTGACCAATGCCGACCTCGCAGCAGAAGCCATCGTTCTCGAGGCTCTGCGCAACGAGACCCCCGAGATCGCCATCCTGGCCGAAGAAAGTGGTAGCGAAGGTGAGCAAGACGGGTTGCGCTGGTGCATTGATCCCCTCGATGGGACAACGAACTTCGCCCATGGGTATCCCTTCTTCGCCACATCGATCGGACTGACCTTCCGTCAGCAACCGATCCTCGGTGCCATCTGCGTGCCATTTCTCGGAGAAACGTTTTGGGGAGCCCCCGGCTTGGGAGTGTTTTGCAACGCCAAGCCAATCCGCACAACCGACTGCTGCAACCTGGCTGATTCCCTACTCGTCACTGGATTCGCCTACGACCGACACACACGCCTGGATAACAACTACGCCGAGTTCTGCTGGTTCACCCATCGAACCCATGGTGTACGGCGAGGCGGTGCCGCTGCCGTCGACCTCGCCTTTGTGGCGGCAGGTCGCCAAGACGGCTACTGGGAACGAGGCCTTTCGCCTTGGGATCTCGCTGCAGGCGTTGCCCTGGTCGACCTCGCTGGAGGCTCTATCAGCGGTTACCGCGGTGAAGCATTCGATCTCTGCAGCGGCCGAGTGGTTGCCGCCAACCCAATGCTCCACGCTCTGATGATCCAGGAACTGGCTCAAATCAAACCCCTGCGTGGCGACGACTTCGGGGCTCCCGAGATCACGGCCATGGGATCCTGAGTCGAGTCTGAAACCCCGCGGATGGCGCTGCAACCAGCAGCAGGTGCCAGGGACCTCAATCCCAGGCAGGTCGAAAACAATCGACTGCTGAGCGAAAAGCTGGCGGCGGTCTACCGCCAGTGGGGTTACGACGAAGTGTCCCCACCAAGGGTGGAACGGCTCGACACCTTGCAAGCAGGCGGCGCCATCGCCAGTGGAGATGTGGTGCGCCTGGTGGCCGATGAACCGTTGGGTCTCAGGCCCGAAATGACCGCGTCGATCGCCAGGGCTGCATGCACCCGACTCGCGTCTCGCCCGCGTCCACTCCGACTGTGGGCCTCTGGAACTGTGTTTCAGAGCCGAGTCGCAGACGAAGGTGGGCTCTGCATCGAAGAGAACCTTCAGAGCGGTGTTGAGCTCTTTGGTGTCGCAGACATCGCAGCAGAGATGGAGTTGCTCTCCCTGTTGTTGCGATCGATCGAAACCCTGGACCTGCGGTCAATCCATCAACCGCGGCTGCTGCTTGGTCACACCCACCTGATGGATCTGGTGCTGCAATCGATCGAGCCTTCCCTACGGCAAGAGGTGAGGGCCGCTTTGATTCAGTTCGACCGCTTAACACTTGAGGCGCTGAATCTCCCCCAGGGCGAGAAAACGAAGCTGCTGGATGTGCTTGATAGCCGCGGGGAACCACGTTTAATGCTGGGCAAACTGAAGCAGATCTACGGCCAGCAGGACGTTTTTGAGCCCCTTGAGCGTCTCAGTGAGCAGCTGGGTCCACTCGCCCAAAACCTCGGAGTCAGCTTGCAGCTGGATCCAACCTTCCAACCGCACTACGAGCTCTACACAGGCCTTGTGTTTCAACTCGTTTGCGCTGGAGAGTCAGCCCCTGTGGTGATCGCCAGGGGTGGGCGTTACGACGATCTCGTCCGGCGCTGCGGCGCAACAGGTCCAAGGGCGGCCGGGGCAGGATTCAGCCTGGCCATTGATCCAATCCGGGAGCTGCTGCACGAAGACACCGCTTCCGCCACCCAAGAGCCGACCATTTTTGTGGCCTACAGCCAACAAAGCTCCCTGGAAGCTGCACTCAACCGGCAACAACATTGGCACCAACAAGGTCGTCGAGCCTTAATCAGCCTGGAGAGTTTTGCTGATCGCAGCGAAGCCGAGCGTCATGCCGAGTGCGATGGAGCCTTCATGCAGCTGGATTGGCTCGATCTCTAAGATCCGACCAATTGCTGACGAATCGCCATGGCTCACAGCATCGTTACTGATGTGTGCGAAGGCATCGCCGATTGCGTCGACGCTTGCCCAGTGGCCTGCATCGATCAGGGCAATGGCAAAAACAAGAAGGGAACAGACTTTTATTGGATCAATTTCGACACCTGCATCGACTGTGGAATTTGCATGCAGGTTTGTCCTGTTGAAGGCGCGATCGTTGCAGAAGAACGTCCAGACCTGCAGAAGACTCCCTGAACCCGGATCATCCACGGGAACTCAATCCGTCCAGCAGGTCAAGGTAGGTACGGAGAACCCCCTGAGAACAGCATTGAGCCGGAGCGAAGTCCATCTCTAAGGTCTGGTTTTCGTATTGCAGCAATGACGGTGCTGGATGAGCAGGGTCAGATTCAGATCCACACCGAAAATATTTTTCCAATCATCAAGAAGGCCGTTTATTCGGGCCATGAAGTCTTCCTTAGGGAGCTGGTCAGCAACGGTGTTGATGCCATCAGCAAGCGGCGAATGGCCGCAATGGCTGGAGACTGCAGCGAGGGCGCAGACGGTCTGATCAGCATTCGCGTCGATCGCGAGGCCAAGACGCTGACCATCAGCGACAACGGCATCGGAATGAACGCCGATGAAGTGAAGCGCTACATCAACCAGGTGGCCTTCTCCAGCGCNGAGGATTTCCTNGANAANTACAANCAGGAANACGACGCNATCATTGGCCACTTCGGCCTGGGCTTTTACTCCAGCTTCATGGTGGCTGCACGCGTAGAGCTCGTCAGTCGATCCGCCCGGCCGGAGAGTGAAGCTGTTCGCTGGGACTGCGACGGCTCCCCGAATTTCAAGCTCTCCGCCGCCGAACGCGAGGACGCCGGTACCGATGTGATCCTCCATCTGATGGAGGACGAACTCGAATATCTCGAGCCGGCACGGATCAGAACACTGATCAACACCTACTGCGACTTCATGGCTGTGCCCGTACAGCTCGAAGGCGAGACGATCAACAAAATGGAGGCTCCCTGGCGAAAGAGCGCCAGGGAGTTGAGCGATCAGGACTACATCGATCTCTACAACTATCTCTATCCCTTCCAGGGTGATCCGCTGCTCTGGGTTCACCTCAACACCGACTACCCCTACAACCTTCAAGGCATTCTCTTTTTTCCGAAGCAGACCGGCCGTGCTGATTGGGAAAAGGGAGAAATCAAGCTGTATTGCAACCAGGTCTTCGTTAGCGACTCCATCAAGGAGGTCGTTCCCCGCTATCTGCTTCCGCTTCGGGGGGTCATCGACTCCCCTGACATTCCCCTCAATGTGAGCCGCAGCGCATTGCAGACCGACCGTCGAGTGCGCTCGATTGGAAACTTCGTGGCCAAAAAAGTTGCCGACCGCCTGCGCGCACTGAAAACAGACGACCC
This sequence comes from Synechococcus sp. ARS1019, assembly GCA_002690325.1. Lineage (GTDB taxonomy): Bacteria > Cyanobacteriota > Cyanobacteriia > PCC-6307 > Cyanobiaceae > Parasynechococcus. The sequence goes on along the minus strand of NZED01000027.1, from coordinate 51,080 downwards.
ATCGGCCTATGCCGAAGCCTGGGAATCCCTGGCTCCATTCGTCAAGATCGGTGCCATGGAGGACGAGAAATTCGCCGATCAAATCTCCGAGTTGATTTTGTTCGGCACCACGGCGGAAGCGGGCGACGGCGACACCCCCGATCCCGTGGCCGCTCAAGGCAAGGCCTACACCACGTTGGAGGGGTATCGCAGCCGACTCAAGGACGACAGCAAGCGGGTGCTCTACAGCACCGATGACGTAGCTCAGGCTGGAGCTCTCAATCTCTGGACCAGCCAAGGAGCAGAGGTGCTGAAGCTTGAAACCGTGATCGACACACAGTTCATCCCCTGGCTTGAGCATCGCCATGAGGACGTCACCTTCCAACGGGTCGATGCGGAACTCGATGACAGCCTGAAAGACGAGCAGAACGAGCTGGCCGATCAAGACGGCAACACCCAATCAGAGACCCTGAGGTCACTGATCAAGGATGCTTTAGCCAATGACAAGGTGACTGTTCAGGTTCAAGCGCTGAAAACGGATTCAGCACCCCCCGCAATGATTCTCTTGCCTGAACAAATGCGCCGGCTCAATGACATGGGAGCACTCATGGAGCAGCGGTTACCGGGACTTCCCGATCACCATGTTCTGTTGGTGAACCGCCGCCATCCCTTGGTCGAAGGACTGCTCAAACTGCAGGCTGGCGGGGTTCTCGTGGGGACGGGAGAAGCCTCCCCGACGCAAACCCTGTCTCAAGATCTAGCGCGTCACCTGTATGACATGGCGCGTCTTGGCGTCGGTGGAATGGAGCCGAATGAGCTCGCAGGGTTCCAGACACGCAGTGCACAACTGATGGGCGAGTTGATGCAACGTTCGATCTGAACTTCTCATTCCATTTGATAAGATCATTGTTTGGACCTGTTGTTCAGTTCCAAACAACCTCTACTCATTAGGACGTCCTCATGTCTCGGGTGTGTCAGCTCACCGGTACTCGCGCCAACAACGGCATGGCCGTGAGCCATTCCCACATCCGTACCAAGAAACTGCAGCAGGCCAATCTGCAGCAACGTCGCCTCTGGTGGGCAGAGGGCAAGCGTTGGGTGAACATCCGCGTGACCACTCGCGCCCTGAAAACCATCCAAAAGAAAGGGCTAGGCGCCTACGCGAAGTCCCTCGGCGTTAACCTGGCCAAACTCTGAAGTTTGAGCCTTGCGCCGGCGTGATCTGATTCTGAAGTCTGGTCTCCTTCTGGCAGCGCTCTCCATCACACCCCCGCGGGCTAACGCCCTCGGGGGTGTTGTTTTGGACAATGGAATCGACGTTCCTAACTTTGAGCTGGAAGGATCGAGCCAACGAGACCCAGACAAGCAGCGTTGGGCTCTCAATGATTTCCGTGGTCAATGGTTGGTTCTGTATTTCTACCCCCGTGATTTCACCGGCGGTTGCACGATCGAAGCCCGTGGATTCGCAAAATTCCTCGATCGCTATCAAGACCTCAATGCGTCGGTGGTGGGGATCAGTGCCGACAGTGTTGATGACCATGCCTCGTTCTGCTCCAGTGAAGGGCTCGACTTTCCCTTGCTGTCGGATCCAGACGGACGTGTCAGTAAAAGCTATGGATCATGGATGGCCCCCTACTCACTTCGCCATACCTTCCTGATTGATCCAGACGGAAAGCTTCGCAAGCGTTGGACAGCTGTTCGCCCGAGCGGACATGCCCAGGAAGTGCTCGATGAGTTAATCAACCAGCGCGACAACACAGCGGTTTGACAAATCCTGCTCAGTCATGAAGGGTGGGTGACATTGCAGGAAGGTTCACTTGATGGTGGCAGGGGAAGGGCAGAGCAAATTCATCATCCTGTATCACCGCACACCATTCGACGAAGGGGAAGACGAGAAGGGCAAACGTATTTGGATCGACCAAAAAAGCCCAAATGGGATTATTCCCACTCTCAGAAACCTATTTCGCTCCAGTGAAAATGGAACTTGGATTGCTTGGCGAAGGGTTGAAACATTAGAGAACGCTGATGATGAAACCATTGCAATGGCGGAACCAGCTCCGTTCACATTGCGCAGAATTCCTCTTAACGACACACAGATATCTAGCTTTTACCACATCACATCGAAAGAATGTTTCTGGCCAATCCTTCATACATTTCCCACCTACTTCAACGTCAATAATGCGGACTGGACCATCTTTGAAGATGTCAACCGCCGCTTCGCAGATGCCGCCTGCAGAGAAGCAGCTGAAGGTGCCGTTGTCTGGGTGCACGATTACAACCTTTGGTTAGCTCCTGGATATATCCGTGAGCAACGTCCCGATCTAAAGATTGCCTTTTTCCACCACACACCTTTTCCGGGGAATGATGTTCTTGCCATCCTTCCATGGCGGGAGCAAATCCTTGAAAGTCTGTTGAGTTGCGATGTGGTCGGCTTCCACATCCCTAGATACACAGAAAACTTCGCGCGGGCAGCGAACACCTTGATCGGAGCCAAACGGGGTCCGAAAAAACCCGTCGATCCAAAGTTCATCACCGTGGGAACGGCCTTGTCCGAATCCAGCGTGACGGAATGGTTGGAGCACAACGGTCGCCGCGTACAACTGCTGAGTTCTCCAGTGGGCACATCGCCAGATGTTATTCAAGAGCTCTCCTGGAGTTCAGACGTCGAAAGTTATGGAGAACTAATCGTTCAAGACACCAAGAAAGGAAGAAAGCTCATTCTTTCGGCCAGCCGTGTTGATTACACCAAAGGCAATGAAGAACTTTTGCTGGCGTTTGAGCGGTTGCTGGAACGACGCAAAGACCTTCACGGAGAAGTTGTTCTGATGCTCGCCTGTGTGGCCGCGGCCAGTGGGATGAAAATCTACGAAGACACCCAACGTTCCATCGAAGAGATGGCCGGGCGAATCAATGGACGATTCAGTCAGATCGACTGGGTTCCGATTCGTTTCTCCACTCGACGCATTCCCTACGAAGAAATGATTGCTTGGTTCTGCCAAGCCGACGTCTGCTGGATCACTCCCCTTCGTGACGGACTCAACCTTGTGGCCAAGGAATATGCCGCGGCCAGGCGGAACCGTGGAGGTGTTCTGGTGTTGTCTGAGTTCACCGGTGCTTCGGTTGTGCTGGATGGTGCCGTTCTCACTAATCCGTACTCAAACCGCCGCATGGATGAGGCGATTGAACGCGCCTTAGCGATGGATCCCGACGAGCAGCGAGAACGCATGCTGCGCATGACCAATGCCGTTGAGGCCTACACCGTCAAAGACTGGGCCGACGAGCAACTGACTGGTTTCCCCGAAACAGCACAGGCATGAAGCGCCGCCTGATCTGGTGGCTCTCTCTGTTGACCCTGGCTCTGGTCGCCACCACATCCCTGGCCTGGTCGGCGATGTCCCATGTTGAGCAGGTCACGGTGTTGATGCCAGCACCGTTCGCTGAGTCGACCTCCGCACTGGTCGAGCAATTCAACCGCGACCATCGCGGTCGCATTCATTTGGACGTCACCAGCGGGCCTCGGGATACCGAGGCAATGTCTGATTTGGCGATCAGCAGCTTGTTGCTTGGAGACCCTCCCTATGACGCCCTGTTGATTGATGTCACCTGGCTGCCGAAATACGCAGCTGCTGGTTGGCTTGAACCACTCGATAGCTATTTCGGTCCCGACGAGGAGGCCACCCTGATCAAGGGAGCCCGCCAAGGCAATCGTTACGACAGCAGGCTCTATCGGTGGCCGTTCAATGCTGATGTCGGGCTGCTCTACTGGCGAACGGATCTGATGGATGCCCCCCCTCAGACCCCGGCAGAGCTACTCGCGATCAGTCAAAAGTTGATCGACGCCAAGGTCGTCAACACTGGCTTTGTTTGGCAAGGGCGTCAGTACGAAGGACTGAGCTGTGATGCCCTCGAAATCATTCGAGGCTTCGGTGGGAGATGGATCGAAACCGATGGAACGCCGGCGTTGAGCTCCGACGCTGTCAATCGCGCCGTGACATGGATGGCTGAACTGATTCGTAGTGGAGTTAGCCCACGAGCGGTGACCAACTATGCGGAAACGGAAAGCCTGCAGGCGTTCAAAGCAGGGGATGCTGCATTGATGCGCAATTGGCCCTACGCCTGGGCCGAACTGCAAAAAGACGACAGCGCGGTCCGTGGTCAGATCGGCATCACAACGATGGTGGCCGAGCCGGGAGAATCCCCCGTCTCCACCCTTGGGAGCTGGGGTTTATCCATCCTGCAAGGTAGCGACCACCCTCAGGCAACGGTGCAGGCGATTCGCTACCTCACCGATGCGAGCGCACAAAAACAACGTTTTCTGATCCAGGGCTACACCCCCACCGCTGAAGCGCTGTATGCCGATCCAGAGCTTCTGGCAGTAGCACCGCATCTGCCGCAACTCGCCCAGGCTCTGGAACTGGCCACCCCACGACCACCAACTCCTCTCTATGCACAGATCAGCGATGTTCTCCAACGCCAGTTGAGTGGGGTTCTCACCGGAGACCAATCAAGTGTCGACGGGCTCGAGCGGGCACAAACCACAACGAGCACCATTCTTCAATCGGCCGGAGGGGATTAATGGCATTGCTGCTTGCAACTCCAGCACTCCTTTTGCTGCTGATTATTTATGGCTGGCCTCTCCTCCGCTACGGCTGGCTCAGCTTTCATGCCAATTCTGTTCTGACCGGTCTCGTTCCCATCCCCAATGGCGGAGCCAACTGGGTTCGCTTGGCGATGGATGAACGGTTCTGGCAAGACATCGTTCAAACCAGCCGCTTTGCACTGGTGTCGGTTGGTCTGGAACTCTTGCTTGCCCTCGCCATCGCTCTTCTGCTGGATCAACGTTGGCGTTGGCGAGGAGGCGTCAGAGCTCTAACGCTCTTGCCATGGGCTCTGCCGACGACGGTGATGGCCTTGGGCTGGCGGTGGATTTTCAACACCCCCTACGGCCCAATCGAACAGGTCATCACAAGCCTTGGCGGACAGTCCCTCAATCTGTTGTCCTCCCCGCAGTGGACTTGGCTGGCCACGGTTTTTGCCGATGTTTGGAAGACAACGCCGTTCATCGCTCTGATCCTGCTGGCGGGTCTTCAGACCATCCCTGGGGATCTCTATGAGGCATTCCGCCTTGAGGGGGGCAATGCTTCGCAGGCCCTGCGCCGCATCACACTCCCGTTGCTGCTTCCTTACATCCTGCTGAGCCTGCTCTTCCGGCTTGCTCAAGCTTTTGGAGTGTTCGATCTGATCCAAGTGCTGACCGGAGGCGGGCCAGCGGGGAGCACTGAAAGCATCGCTCTCTATGCCTATTTGAACGCGATGCGCTTCCTCGATTTCGGCTACAGCGCCACGGTCATGCTGGGGGGCTTCCTTCTCCTCACGATTGCCGTAGGCGTTGCCGCTGTCGGTCTTCGCACCGTTGGGACCATCCGAGGTGAGGCGAGATGAAACAACGTTGTCTGTGGCCTTGGATTCTTGCCTTAATCCTTTGGTCCATTGCTCCAATGTTCTGGCAGCTGCTCACCTCCTTCACCCGGAGTGATGCACTGGTGAACCCAACGCTGGGATGGTCTGAGCGCTGGACGCTGATCCACTATCGGGAGCTTCTGCAGAGTGATCCACCGTTCTGGCGATATCTGCTCAACAGCACACTGGTGGCAGGGGGCAGCACGGTCTTAACGCTCAGTTTGGCGATACCAGGTGCCTACGGGCTCTCCAAACTTCCAGGACGGCTGCGGCGCTCATTGCGTCTCATCATTGGTGGCGCGGCCTTATTTCCCTACGTCTTGCTGTTCTTGGCTCTTCTGGAGTTAGCCCGGCAGCTGGGATGGGGCAACAACTTGCTCTATCTCACAATTCCCTATGCGGCTCTATCGATGCCCCTGGCGCTGCTGCTGCTGACTGCAGCCTTTGAAGGTCTTCCCCAGGATCTTGAGGACGCCGCACGCCTCGAGGGAATGACCTTGCACCAACGGTTGCGATGGATTTTGATCCCGCTGATTACCCCAGCATCGGCAAGCACTGCTGTTCTGGTGTTTCTGTTCGCCTGGAATGAATATCCGATTGCGTTGACCTGGATCAGTCGTTCAGACCTTCTCACTCTGCCTGTTGCGATGGCACGGATCGCTGGATCATCGATCTACGCCGTTCCCTACGGCGCCTATGCGGCTGCCACGGTGCTGGGATCGATCCCCCTGCTTCTGCTCGTTCTTCTGTTCCAACGCCAAATCGTGTCTGGCCTGACCCAGGGAGCAATTAAAGGATGATGCTCAAGCTTGCCCAGATCGGACGACGCTTCGGCGAGACCTGGATTCTCAAAGACCTCAACCTCCAGGTTGGAGAGGGTGAATGTGTTGCGCTGCTGGGCCCCAGTGGATGTGGAAAAAGCACTGCTCTGCGATTGATCGCAGGGCTGGATCAACCGGATCAAGGCGAGGTGTTCATCGCCGGTGAGTCCCAAAGCAGGATTCCCGCCCATCGCCGCCGCATCGGCATGGTGTTTCAAAGCTATGCCCTCTTTCCGCATCTCAGCGTGCGGCGGAACTTGACCCTGGGCCTGCAGATCCGCGGTGCGACCGCACTGGACCAACAACAACGGGTGAATCAAATTCTGGAGGTGGTCCGACTCAGCGATCAAGCGGAGCGACGTCCAGCACAACTCTCCGGTGGACAACGTCAGCGGGTCGCCCTTGCCCGGGCTCTGCTGCGAGATCCACTCGTGTATCTGCTCGATGAACCAATGAGCAATCTCGACGCACAGCTGCGGGATGACCTACGGCCGGATCTGCGCCGCTTGATTCTCGGCGGCCCGCAACCGGTCGTTTATGTCACCCACGATCAACAAGAAGCCATGGCCCTCGCGGATCGCATCGCCGTGCTTCGGGACGGACGCATCGAACAGATCGGCACACCCCAGCAGCTCTACAACACACCGCAGACCAGCTTCGTCGCGCAGTTCATCGGTCGCCCCACGATGAATCTGTTGAAGCCAGACAGCACTGAGGTCGTCGGGATCCGGCCGGAACATCTTCAATTTGATTCTGCTGGTCTTCCCTGTCGTCTGCTTAACCGTGAATGGCATGGAGCCAGCCAGCACCTCCTGCTCGACAGCAGTCGAGGCCAGCTACGGATGGTGTGTGCAGGTGACACGCCAATTGGGGAAAGCTCAGCCATCAGCTGGGATCCAAAGCTGGAACACCGCTTTGATGCCAGCAGCGGACAACGCCTCAACCGCGACTGAACAAGCGCGCATGGTCTGCGGCTTGAGCCTGCAAGAAACGCAATTGATCGGCATCGGCGGAACGGTCCACACAGCCGCGCCATTGAGCAAGCAGCCCTTCCGTACTGAACCAACCCGTCAAATCGGTGCAGGGCACACCAGACATCGCAGCCGCAGCAGCAACTTTTGGGTCGTAACTCAAGGCTGCCATGGGGCAGCCGACCAGACGGGCCAGGATCAGAGCGTGAAGGCGCATCGGCACCACCAACCGAGCCGATTGAACAGCGGCGTCCACGGCAACCAGACTCTGTGGCACCACAACTGTGCTTCTGCGACGCAAGGCCGAAGGCAAGATGCCGTCGCGGTCTAACCAGGGCAACAGATCAGCATCTTGATGGTGGTGGAACGCCAGCCAAACCACAGGGGCCTCGAGCTCGGAGGACAGCTGATCCAGGGCACGGACGAGGTTGATCCAACGGGCGCGCGTGAGCAAGGGGGTCGGTCGCCAACTCACAACAATCGACTCGCCACCAGTCCAAGCCGATGTCGGCATCTGCCAAACAGGGTCTGGGGCCATTGCCATCGGCAGCGAAGGCGCCCAGCGCTTAGCGAGATCAAAGGATTGCTGATCACGCCAACTGGCAGCGGTGCACCAGGGCAGCAGGGCATGCACCAACCATCGGCTCAAGGGACGACGAAGGGGCCCGAGACCCTGCCCCCAGAGCAGCACCCGACGTCCACGCAGGCGGGCCACAACAATCAGCGCGAGGTAGTACACCAAACTTTTGAAGCTGGTGCTGTCCTGAAGCAGGCTTCCGCCGCCAAAGACCACAGTGTCCACGCTGTTGATCGCCCACAGCACTCGCGGTAAGGAACGACGATCCACACAGGTCGCCATAGGGGCCTGAGCCTTCACTGCTGCCGGATCATGGGCTGTGATCAGCGGGCGTGTGTTGGACCCAAGCTGCTGCAACAGAACCTGAAGCAGAGCGTCATCTCCGAGGTTGTGTTCCCCGTAATACCCACAGAGAAGAACACGGCCGCCACCGGTTGCTGTCAAACCTTCACCCGCTGAACGGTGCAGCCATTATCAAGGGACTTCGATCGTTGCAGCGAGCCCATGCACGCCCTGTCGCTCGGCACCTGGTGGATCCACATCACGTCGGTTCTCGAGTGGGGTTTGGCAATCGTGCTGATCCAACGACGAGGAGAAACCGGACTGGCCTGGGCGATGCTGCCGGCCTTGGTGAGTGCAATGGCGGCCTGCACCTGGCATTTGTTCGACAACAGCGACAGCCTGCGCGGACTCGTGGTGCTGCAAGCAAGCTGCACCCTGCTCGGCAATGTGGCACTGGCATGGGCGGCCTTCCGCATGGTTCGCCGACAGGAGGCCTGACATGGATTTCGATCCCGCACCACTGTTTGCCCTGTCCCTGCCTCCGTATCTGCTGTTCCTCTATTGGCTGAATAAAAGCGGGGCTTTGCCGATGCTGGCGATCTGGGGGTTTCGCCTCACCCTGCTCTTTGTGGGGATGACAATCGTCGCAGCCGTCATCGCCCTGCGCTGCTGCGATGCAGAACTGGTGGACATCGATGCTCTTCATGGAGGAGCAGAGGCCTTTTTGACCCTTGGCAACGCGGTTCTGCTGGCAGGACTGTGGCAACAGCAGCAGAAAAAGGGTGAATAACTCTTAAGAGCGTCAGTCAGACGATCATTCCGCTCGGATGATGAGACGTCGCTCCAAGCCGTGCATGCTGATCTCACTTTTCGCCATCGCACCCGCCACCGTCTCCTGGTCTCCCAAGGTTGCTCTGGTGATGATCGTGTGCAACGTGATCGCCATCGGGATTGGCAAAGCCACCATCAAGCACCCCAATGAAGGTGCACAGCTCCCCAACCCAGCCTTCTTCGGTGGTATGAGCCATGCCTCCCTGCTGGCTACCACAAGCCTGGGACACATCATCGGCATCGGCGCGATCCAAGGTCTTGCTGCCCGCGGCGTTCTCTGAACCCTGCACCGAACAACTTGATTGTGTAGAGAGAACTGCCGTTGTTCCCTCTGCACTCTGCAAAAGGGTTTGAACTCAGGATGGGTTCAAACCCTTTTTGGCCTAAAAGCCACGGCCTTCGCGTTCACGAAGCTGAAGCTTCAAGCGTTGATAGTGCAACAGAGCATCCTCTTCGTCCAGTTGAGGAAACAAGAGCTGGGCCTCTTCGCACGTTGTCGGCTCCAGCAGCCAATCATGCTTCGGATTGGGGCGCAAGCGTGCTGAATCTCGGTTCCACCGAGCCGCTCCAGGAAGCCAACGTCGAGCAGCATCCAGCAAGTCCAACGGATGGGTGAATCGCTGAAACGGCATCAAGAACGCGTCGCTAAACGAGCCGTTGGTCTAACGCAACAAATATGGCAACAGTCGAACCCCATATCCCTCAAATCGATAGTCGAACAACAGCGACGACAGATCCTCTGCTGAGGCATGACGCGATAGTCCATCAATCAGCCGAGACATCCGACGGTCCGATCGACAATCAGGAGCTAAACCCCATGTACGTCGGGCCAACCGCCCTGAAATTGGCCAACGCCAACCAAATCTGCGATGGAGTGCAGCTTCATAGAGAGACCTCAAGTTCTCCCCCCCTACTGCCGGCAAAGCTTCAGCCAAACAATCGGCACTGACCAAAGCATGCCGGATCCCTTCTCCACCCAGAAGATTGGCTGTGCTCGCTGCATCACCGATGGCGATGAGAGCACCACGGCCTAACTCTTGCCGGCGGCGAATGGTGCTGGAAATGGTTCCACCATGGCGGTCCAGCACCGCACAGTTGTCAAGCCCGCACTCACGCAAGAGCTGCTTGAGAGCATCCCCCAGCCCTTGGCGTGAACGTGAGGAACAGCCAAGAGGCGGGAGTCGGCACACACCAACCTTGAGACGGTGTTGGTCCATTGGAAAAATCCATCCATACCCGTGATGGACCCAACGACGCCCAAGGAAAAAACTGATACGTTCCATCCACGGAGCAGCGTTGCGGTCGTCGCCCTGGAGCAGCCATTCCGCGCCAGTTCCCGACAGCAAGGGATCATCCGAACTCTCCAGACGAACCCCAGCGGCACGCAGCAAGGCACGACGGGCACCAGTGGCATCGATCAGCCAACGCACCCGACGGTGTTCGTCGAGTCCATTGGCCTTCGCAAGCCGAACTTCCGCGGCCTTCGGCTCAAGGCTGCTGAGCTCAACCCGTGTATTGAGCAAGAGCTCAACACCGGCATCCCGTGCCTGATCCCAAAGCTGTGCACGGAATGCGGCGAAATCCAAGACAACGCCAAGGCAGTCGTCAGACCACCACTGATGCTGGAGGCGATCTGGATCAATCAGCTGCCAACCAGACCAGCGCGCAGCCCAGCACGACTCTGGAATGGCCAGGTCCAAAGCTGCCGCCATTGGCATGGCAGCACTGGAGAAAGCCTGCTGCTGAGGGGAAGACAGGGAATCAGCCAGGGTGACGGAGACACCCTGGCGAGCGAGCTGAATCGCTAGACGAGCTCCGGCCGGACCAGCCCCGGCGACCAGCACTGAGGCCAAGGGGGACTCCTCAGCTAGAGGGGACGCCGACGCGGGACGAGTCCTTGAAACCGGTGGCCTCCACTCCGAGACCAAAGCGTTCTTGGATTCGAACGGTCATCTGAGCAGGGGTTAAACCCAGGGACTCCAGGCTTTGTTGCGGTGTGGCGTGATCCACCAATTGGTCGGGAATACCCAGGCGAAGCATGGAGACATCGATGTCCTGGTCGGACAGCGACTCGAGAACTGCCGCACCGAAACCACCCGCGAGAGCGCCCTCTTCCATCGTCACCACGCGTTTGATCCGACGGCACAAGGGATGAATCAGGGCCTGATCCAGCGGCCTCAGGAATCGAGCATTCACCACGGTGGCGGATTGACCTGCCTGCGCAAGAAGATCAGCAGTCGCCAGTGCGGAATTAACCATGGCGCCGTACGCCAAGATCATCAGATCGTCGCCGTCTCGAAGCACCTCGCCACGTCCGATTTGTAAGGGCTCCCACCCCTCTTCCATCAAGGGAACGCCCGCTCCGGAACCGCGAGGAATGCGCAGCGCCGTTGGGCCATTGTGTTCAAGGCAGGTCACCAGCATTCGCTGCAATTCAGCCTCATCCTTCGGCGCCATCACAGTGAAATTGGGGATGGCTCGCATGTAGCTGATGTCGTACTGACCCTGGTGGGTCGGTCCATCAGCACCGACGATTCCGGCACGGTCCAGAACGAAGGTGACCGGCAGGTTTTGAATGCCAACGTCGTGAATCAACTGGTCGTAAGCCCGTTGAAGGAAGGTGCTGTAAATCGCACAGACCGGCCTGAGGCCTTCGCAGGCCATCCCAGCGGCAAGGGTCACAGCATGCTGTTCAGCGATGCCGACATCGATGTACTGGTCGGGGACAGCTTTCTGCAGCAAATCGAGACCGGTCCCCGTGGCCATCGCCGCCGTGATCCCAACGACTCGACTGTTCTGCTCGCAGAGCTTGACCAGCGTTTGACCGAACACCTTGCTGTAACTGGGCGGCTTCGGTGTTTTGGATGGAATGGCTTTGCCGGTGCTGAGATCGAAAGCCGATTGGGCGTGATAACCAACTTGATCAGCTTCGGCGTAGGGATAGCCCTTGCCTTTTGTGGTGACCACATGGACCAGCACAGGACCGCCAGCGCGATGGGCGTCTTGAAAGGTCCGCACCATCTCGCCGATGTCGTGGCCATCGACAGGTCCCATGTAGGTAAGACCAAGCTCTTCGAAGACGGCACCCACTTTGGGAACCGCAAGTCGACGCATGCTCCCTTTGAGTCGATTCAGTTCAGCCGGGAGTTCTCCGCCCATGAACGGCAGGTGACGAACACTTTCTTCAACGCTCCCCGACAGAAATTGCATCGGAGGGCTGAGCCGCATCCGATTCAAGTGAGACGACAACGCACCCACAGGGGGTGAAATCGACATGTCGTTGTCGTTGAGCACCACCAAAAGCGGTGTCTGGGGAAGATGGCCGGCGTGGTTAATCGCTTCTAAAGCCATCCCGCCCGTAAGGGCACCATCACCGATCACGGCAACACACTTGAAATCCTCACCGCGGTTGTCGCGGGCAAGGGCCATGCCAAGCGCAGCTGAGATCGAGGTACTGGCATGACCAGCGCCGAAATGATCGAAGGAACTTTCTGATCTCTTGAGGTATCCGGCCACGCCGTTCTTTTGGCGCAGAGTGTCGAATTTGTTGAAACGGCCAGTAATCAATTTGTGGGGATAGGCCTGGTGACCGACATCCCAAACCACCTTGTCTTTATCGAGATCAAGGGTTTGATACAGCGCCAGGGTGAGTTCAACGACACCGAGTCCAGGTCCGAGGTGCCCCCCGCTGGTCGAAACAACCTGGAGATGACGCTCTCTGATCTGCCGAGCAACATCCGCAAGCTCCGCATGGCTGAGCCCATGCAATTGATTGGGATGTGTCAGATCTCCGAGATGCATGCACAACCCACTCTGATCCTTGCAATCTACGAGGTCCGCCCCACCATTTGAGGTCGTCGTGGGATTGGGAGAATGGCGCAATGACCGACTACCTGCAACGGATCCTTCGGGCCCGTGTTTACGACGTGGCAGTCGAGACACCTCTCGATCAAGCCCCCAATCTGAGCCGACGGCTGAACAACACCGTTCTGCTGAAGCGCGAGGACCTGCAACCGGTCTTTTCTTTCAAGCTGCGCGGTGCCTACAACCGCATGGTTCAGCTGAGTCCAGAAGAATTACAACGGGGTGTGATCGCCTCGAGCGCTGGCAATCACGCCCAAGGTGTCGCACTGAGTGCAGCGCGACTCGGCTGTCGCGCTGTGATTGTGATGCCGGCCACCACGCCAGACGTGAAGGTCAGAGCTGTCAGAACCTTGGGAGCCGACGTCGTTCTCCACGGGGAGACCTACGACGAATGTTCTGCAGAGGCGAAACGCCGATGTGCCGCTGAAGGCTTCACCTTCATCCACCCCTTTGACGACCCAGAGGTCATTGCCGGACAAGGAACCATCGGCCTCGAGGTCATGCGTCAATGTCCGCAGAAACCTGATGTGATTTATCTGGCCGTTGGCGGAGGCGGGCTCATCGGCGGCGTCGCTGCTTACGTCAAAAGTCTCTGGCCGGACGTGGACATCGTGGGGGTGGAACCGATCGATGCCGATGCGATGACCCGATCCCTCGAGGCCGGCGAACGGATTGAGCTGCCGCAGGTCGGTCTGTTTGCAGACGGAGTCGCCGTTCGGCTTGTGGGGGAAGAAACCTTTGCGCTCGCCCAGCGTTATGTCGATCGCATGGTGCGCGTCGACACGGATGCCATTTGTGCAGCCATCAAAGACGTCTTCGAGGACACTCGATCGATCCTGGAACCAGCCGGCGCCCTTGCGGTGGCTGGCATGAAAGAAGACGTCAAGCAGCGCTGCCTCGACGGGCGAACGCTGGTTGCTGTGGCCTGCGGCGCCAATATGAATTTCGACCGACTGCGATTTATCTCAGAGCGCTCCGAGCTGGGAGAAGGGCGCGAAGCCATGTTGTCCGTGGAAATCCCTGAATCACCGGGCAGCCTGCGCACGCTCTGCAATCAGCTGTCCAAGCGAAGCCTGACGGAGTTCAGCTACAGAATGACCGAGGGCGAACGGGCCCACATCTTCATTGGCGTTCAGGTGACGAACCAGGCGGATCGAGCCGCCCTGCTGGAACAACTGAGGACCAACGGATTTCAGTGCCTCGACCTCAGTGACGATGAATTTGCAAAAGTGCACCTTCGACACATGGTGGGCGGACGCCTACCAGCCTCGGCGCGCACCGCGTGTGCGGGGGATTGCAGTGAACTCCTCTATCGCTTCGAATTTCCAGAACGTCCTGGAGCCTTGATGAATTTCGTCAATGCCCTCCACGCAGGCTGGAGTATCAGCATTTTTCACTACCGAAACCATGGAGCGGATGTCGGACGCATCGTGGTGGGGGTGCTAGTCCCCACGACTGAAATGTCGGGATGGAATCGATTTCTGCACGACCTTGGCTATCCGTGCTGGGAGGAAACCAACAACCCTGCCTACAGGCTGTTTCTTTAAGCCATCAGCGGTAACTTGAATCTTTCCAGGGGCTTGTGATGTCCAGCCCATCTCTGGCCACACGGCTCGAAGCCATCCTCTATCTCAAAGGACGACCCATCAGCGTCGGTGAGCTCGCTGAGCTATCCCATGCCAGTCGTCAGGAGGTTGAACAGGCACTGCTGATCGTCACCACGCGCTATGCCCAGCAGGACTCAGCGCTGGAAATCAATGAAACCAATCGCCGCTATTGCCTTCAACTCAAAGAAGGCATGACCGACCTAGTGCAAGATCTGTTGCCCGTCAATCTGTCGACAGCAACCCTGCGGACCCTGGCCACGATCGCCCTCAAAAAACGCATCCTCCAGTCAGATCTGGTTGATCTCCGTGGATCAGGGGCCTACGACCACATCAAGGAACTGCTCGCCCAAGAGTTCATCGAACGTCGGCGGCAAAGCGAAGGACGCTCGTACTGGATCACTTTGTCTGAGAAATTCCATCGCACCTTTTCGGTCTTACCGGACCTTTCACCGCCCGAATCCGAGCAGCCTGCATAAACTTCGTTTTAGCGATTGACACCGAGCCTTGGAAACAGCTGTTCTCACAAGCGGAGTTGCTTACATCCTTGGAGTCCTCGCCTGGGCAGTCAACATCTATCTCTTTGTTCTCTTCGGACGTGTGCTGCTGAGCTGGTTCCCCAATGTGGACTTGTCCAATCCCATCCTCAGCGGAGTGGTGTCAATTACAGACCCTTACCTGAACATGTTCCGGGGTGTCATTCCCCCCATCGGTGGATTGGATTTATCGGCGATTTTGGCGTTCTTTGCGCTGAATATTCTCCGCGGGCTCCTGCTTCAATCCAGTTCTCAATTCATGGGTTTGTCCTTAGGAGTTTGACGATCAGCTAATTCCTTGTTCCAAAGGAAGCAGGTCGTCATCGTCAAGGGCTCGTGTGCGCACTGGAGCAGTGAATCCACGGGCCTTGACGTTGCGAACATCGAAGGGGCCGGGAGTTCCTGCTGGAATTGCCAACCGCAAAGCGAAGGGTTGCGTTCCTGGATCGATATCTCCAATCGAGCCCACACGGGTTCGGTTTTGTAAGACAGGTTCACCGCTGACATCGAGGATCCTGGCGTAAACATCCGTGTCCACCACGGTCCGCCGACCTGCATTGGTGACCTCACCAGTCAAGACGTAACAACTGGCTCCCATCGGTCGGGCGAAGTCGGGCTGGCTTCCGGGATCATCGGTTCCGCAGGGTTGCAGAACCACATCCGACAAGGCGAGATCGAGAGCATCCGCAGACGGTTGGCCGCAGAGGAGCAAGAACAACAACGTGCAGATCGGAAGGACTCGGCGAAGCATGGTGTTCATCGGTGATCTCCACTTCCAGCGATCCGGCCACGGGAGGCACGGCTCGACAGTTTGTTCAGGTTGGCGACAGCAACCTCTTCGAGGTCATAGCCGAGTTCCTGCGACAACTGGGCGACATACCAAAGAACATCGCCGAGTTCGAGCTTGATTGCTTCGCGGGTCTCAGGGTCAAACACACCATTTCGATCCCGCAGAACCTTTTTGACTTTGTCGGCAACTTCACCGGCTTCTCCAGTGAGTCCAAGCGTGGGATAAATCGGATTGCGTCCGATGTCTGGGTAAGCGGCCGTTTTCCTGGCAGCTTCTTGGTAGGCATTGAGCTCCATGGGTTTCTTAATCCTGTGGAAAGTGGTTGAAAGGCGCCTGGATGGTAGTTTCCGCAAGGTTTTTTCGGCCCCGATATGGCTCTGTTCGATCTGAACCGACGGACCAAGATCGTGGCCACAATCGGCCCCGCGACGGAGAGTCCTGAACGGATCAAAGAGCTTGTTCAGGCCGGAGCCACAACCTTCCGACTGAACTTCTCTCACGGCGATCACAGCGAGCA
The DNA here is from genome assembly GCA_002690325.1 of Synechococcus sp. ARS1019. Taxonomy (GTDB): domain Bacteria; phylum Cyanobacteriota; class Cyanobacteriia; order PCC-6307; family Cyanobiaceae; genus Parasynechococcus. The sequence continues at coordinate 34,848 of NZED01000027.1, read as the reverse complement.
CGCAGCGCGGATCGCGACCATTCGCAAGGTCTCAAAAGAGATTGGCCGCCATATCGGCATCCTGCAGGACCTGCAGGGCCCCAAGATTCGTCTCGGGCGATTCGCCGACGGCCCCATCACCCTGGCGAACGGTGATGCATTTGCTCTGACCTCTCGAAATGTCAGCTGCGATCAAACGATCGCCACCGTCACCTACGACAAGCTCGCCGACGAAGTCACAGCAGGGAGTCGAATTCTTCTCGACGATGGTCGGGTGGAAATGAAAGTGGAGTCGGTCGATCAAGCCCAGCAGACTCTGAACTGCAGCGTCACCGTTGGTGGTGTGTTGTCCAACAACAAGGGCGTCAATTTTCCCGATGTCCAGCTCTCCGTTCGGGCACTCACCGATAAAGACAAGACCGACCTCGCCTTTGGTCTGAGTCAGGGCGTCGATTGGGTCGCACTCAGCTTTGTGCGCAATCCATCTGACATGGAGGAGATCCGCGACCTCATTCGCGGCCATGGCCACGCCACGCCTGTGGTGGCCAAGATCGAAAAATTTGAAGCGATTGATCAGATCGACGCCATTCTTCCCCTCTGCGATGGGGTGATGGTGGCCCGTGGTGATCTGGGCGTTGAAATGCCCGCTGAAGAGGTGCCTCTGCTGCAGAAGGAGCTGATCCAGAAGGCCAACAGCCTCGGAATCCCGATCATTACCGCCACACAGATGCTGGATTCAATGGCATCCAGCCCACGTCCCACCAGGGCCGAAGTCAGCGATGTGGCCAACGCCATTTTGGACGGCACCGATGCGGTCATGCTCTCCAACGAAACCGCTGTGGGTGATTTCCCGGTGGAGGCCGTCGAAACAATGGCAACCATCGCTCGACGGATTGAGAAGGACTATCCCCAGCGCAAAATCGATAGCCACTTACCTTGCACCATCCCCAATGCTTTGAGCGGGGCGGTGAGCACCATCGCCAGTCAGCTCAATGTTGCAGCGATTTTGCCTCTGACCAAAAGTGGAGCAACAGCCCACAACGTCAGTAAGTTCCGACCAGCTGCCCCAATTCTGGCCATCACTCCTGAAGAATCTGTTGCCTGCAAGCTGCAACTGGTTTGGGGTGTCACGCCACTGGTGGTGGAGCAAAAAAGCACCACGACCCAAACCTTCAGCGCTGCGATGGAAACAGCCAAGTCGTTAGAGCTGCTCAAGCAAGGTGACCTGGTTGTGCAGACCGCCGGAACCCATTCAGGCGTGTCCGGATCGACAGATCTCGTCAAAGTCGGAATCGTTGATTCCAAAACTGACTCCCTGATCTGACCAGACTGTTGCTCCCCGGCTTGAAGTTCGAATGAGCGGACGTCTACCCGCAAGTGAAACAGTGCGCATGGCACTGACCACGTTGCGGGGGAATCGCTTGCGAAGCCTGCTCACCATGTTGGGGATTGTCATCGGCAATGCCTCAGTGATCACCCTGGTCGGGGTCGGTCGTGGCGCTCAAGGGCTTGCGGAGGAACAGCTCAGCAATCTGGGAGCCAACGTGCTCTTCGTTGTTCCTGGCAACAACGACACCCGACGCCGTGGAGTGGCCTTCCCAAAAACCCTCGTGCTTGAGGATTCCGACGCCATCGCTGAGCAGGTACCGAGCGTCAAGAGGGTTGCGCCTCAAATCAGCAGCAGCCAAGTGGTCCAAGCAGGTGCGAGATCCTCAAGCAGCTCAATTTCTGGCATCACTCCCGACTTTCTCCCGGTCCGAAGTTTCGAAATCGCCCAGGGCCGCTTCATCAGCCAAAACGACCTCGATGCCGGCCGCAGCGTGGTAGTCATCGGCCCCGACCTGCGAACAAAATTGTTCCCCAATGGGAACCCCATCGGGGAACGGCTGCGAATCCGAGATCAAGCGTTTGAGGTGATCGGTGTGATGGCTCCCAAAGGTGCCGTTTTCGGCAGCAACCAGGATGAAAACGCTTACATCCCCCTAAGCACCATGGTGACAAGGCTCACAGGCCGTGATCCCACCTACGGAATCAGCCTGAGTTTTATCAGCGTTGAAGCGCGTGATTCGGCCAGCACTGGGGCTGCAAAATTTCAAATCACCAACTTGCTGCGTCAACGACACAACATTCTTCGGGATGATGATTTTGCTGTTCGATCCCAGAAAGATGCGCTCAGCATCGTTGGCACGATCACTGGCGGACTGACCCTGATGCTCGCGGCCATCGGGGGGATTTCCCTGCTGGTGGGAGGCATCGGAATCATGAACATCATGTTGGTGTCAGTGAGCGAGCGAACCCAAGAAATCGGTTTACGCAAAGCCTTGGGAGCACGAAGTGGCGACGTTTTGCAGCAGTTCCTCGTGGAATCGCTGGTGCTGTCGAGCCTTGGTGGGGCGATCGGAACAGCCACGGGTCTTGGCACAGTCGCCGTAATCGCCGCTCTCACACCTCTACCCGCCACGATCGGATTGACCACAGTGCTGGTCACCGTTGGGTTGTCAGGATCGATCGGACTGTTCTTCGGAGTGGTTCCTGCACGGCGAGCAGCCCACTTGGACCCCATCGTCGCTCTCAGGAGCCTTTAGTCAGCTCTCAGTAATTGGTCTAAACCCTTTACAATCGTTCATCATCTCTAAGGCTCATGAATCAGCGCTGGCGCCTCATTGCCCTATGGCTGTTGCCAATTGGGGTGGTTCTGCTGATCGGATGGCAGGTGTTGAGCAATGGTGGGCTCAACAGTGCAGCCAACAACGGGCCAACCGTGGCACCGCGTAATGCTGCTGTCTCACGCATGAGCTACGGCCGCTTCCTCGACTACGTCGAAGCTGGCCGAGTCACGGCTGTCGATATCTATGACGGTGGTCGCAATGCTGTTGTTGAAGCGGCAGATCCTGACCTCGATAACAAAGTTCAGCGCATTCGGGTGGATCTGCCGGGTCTCGCTCCTGAACTGATCAACACCCTGAAAAAAGAGGGCATCAGCTTCGATATCCACCCACCGAAGACAGCGCCACCGGCCCTTGGCTTGCTTGGCAATCTGCTCTTCCCTCTGCTGTTGATCGGAGCATTGATTTTTCTGGCTCGTCGCAATAGCGGCATGCCTGGTGGTCCTGGTCAGGCCATGCAATTCGGCAAAAGCAAAGCCCGCTTCATGATGGAAGCGGAAACCGGCGTGATGTTCGACGACGTCGCTGGTGTGGCTGAAGCCAAACAGGAGCTTGAGGAGGTCGTCACGTTCCTGAAGCAACCCGAGCGCTTCACCTCGGTTGGTGCTCAAATTCCCCGTGGTTTGCTGCTGGTCGGTCCTCCTGGAACCGGAAAAACTCTCCTTGCTAAAGCCATTGCAGGCGAAGCCGGCGTCCCATTCTTCTCACTGTCAGGTTCAGAATTCGTCGAGATGTTCGTGGGTGTCGGCGCTAGCCGGGTTCGCGACCTTTTCAAAAAGGCCAAGGAAAACAGCCCTTGCCTGATCTTCATTGATGAAATTGATGCTGTCGGTCGCCAACGTGGTGCTGGTATCGGCGGTGGAAATGACGAGCGAGAGCAAACCCTGAACCAGCTCCTCACCGAGATGGATGGTTTTGAGGGCAACAGCGGAATCATCATCATTGCGGCCACAAACCGCCCTGATGTTCTTGATTCAGCGTTGATGCGTCCCGGACGTTTCGACCGCCAGGTCACCGTTGACGCTCCGGATATCAAGGGCCGACTCTCAATCCTTGAGGTCCACAGCAGGAACAAAAAGCTTCAGAGTGAACTCACCCTCGACAGCATTGCCCGACGGACCCCTGGCTTCACAGGTGCTGATCTCGCCAACCTGATGAATGAAGCGGCGATTTTGACAGCCCGCCGCCGCAAGGATGCCATCGGACTTTCTGAAATTGATGACGCCGTCGATCGGATCATTGCTGGAATGGAAGGACGGCCTCTGACCGATGGCCGTAGTAAGCGCCTCATCGCCTATCACGAGGTTGGCCACGCCTTGATCGGAACCTTGGTGAAGGATCACGATCCCGTTCAAAAAGTCACCCTGATTCCGCGAGGTCAAGCCCAAGGATTGACATGGTTCTCTCCTGATGAAGAGCAAACTCTGGTAACACGTGCCCAGCTCAAAGCGCGCATCATGGGAGCTCTGGGCGGTCGTGCTGCAGAAGACGTGGTGTTCGGCCACCAAGAAGTGACGACGGGCGCCGGTGGTGACATTCAACAAGTTGCTTCTATGGCCCGTCAGATGGTGACCCGTCTTGGCATGAGTGACCTGGGTCCTGTGGCTCTCGAAGGTGGCGGCCAAGAAGTGTTCTTAGGCCGAGATCTCATGACGCGCAGCGACGTGTCTGACTCAATCTCGAAACAGATTGATGAGCAGGTTCGTGGCATGGTGAAGCGTTGCTACACCGAAACTGTCGAGATCGTTGCAGCCAACCGAGAAGCGATGGATCGTCTGGTGGAACTCCTGATCGAGAAGGAAACGATGGACGGAGATGAATTTAAAGCTGTTGTTGCTGAATTCACATCCGTTCCCGAAAAGGAACGGACAACTCCGATCCTCAACTGATTCATCGACAACAACTAAAAACCTCCTCAGATCAACTGAGGAGGTTTTTTTATGAGAAATGATTCAAAAGAAACGAAATTGAGATGATCTAATTTTCCCCGTTTGATTTTGAAAGAATCGATTTTCGACGTCGACAGCGCTCGGAACAATAAACAACGTCCTCCCAGCAATTTCTCCAAGCTTTACGCCACTGGAAAGGACGTTCACAAACGGGACAGATTTTTGAAGGAAGACCCGATTTCAAGACACAGAATGAACAGGGCGTTTGTCGATCACGGAATCAATCAATCCATAATTAACAGCCTCTGACGGTGACATAAAGAAGTCCCGATCAGTGTCTTGCTTGATTCGATCCAACGGCTGACCAGTGCGATCAGAAATCTCCTGATTCAATCGATCTTTAAGGAACAAAATCTCATCAGCTTGAATTCGGATATCACTGGCTTGACCCTGGGCACCGCCTAAAGGCTGGTGAATCATGATTCTCGAATGCTGGAGACTGCTGCGCTTGCCTTTGGTTCCAGCGCAAAGCAAAAAGGCACCCATGCTTGCAGCGAGTCCCACACAAACCGTATGCACATCAGGCTTGATGTGCTGCATCGTGTCGAAAATCCCAAGGCCGTCGTAAACAGAGCCACCTGGGGAATTGATATACAGATAGATGTCCTTGTCTGGGTCTTCAGCTTCGAGAAAAAGCATTTGAGCAACAATTCGGTTCGCCGAATCATTCGTCACAGCTTCACCCAAGAAGATGATTCGTTCACGAAGCAGCCTCGAATAGATATCAAAGGCCCTTTCACCCCGGCCGGACTCCTCGATCACGATCGGGATCATCTGAAATAAGCAGGTCTTTCAATCTTAACGGCGCCATCTGAGCGCTATGGTCAATGCCAACCTTTTATGCACGCAGTTGGCCGACCGTCAGACGATCGCGGACAGCAAACGGGCGTTTCACCAGACGTTCCCGCATGTTATTGCCCCTCTTTATCGACGCCTGGCCGATGAGCTTCTCGTCGAGCTCCACTTGCTAAGCCATCAGAAAGCCTTTCAAACCAACGCACTGTTTGCGATCGGTCTGAACACGGTGTTCAACACGTTTAGCGCTGGTTACAAGCCAGAAGAGCAGCGTCAGATGCTCCTTCCGGCACTGTGTTCAAGCAACGGATTTGATGGCGATGCTTTAACAGCGCTCGCCAATCAAACTGTTGAGCAACTGAAGGGTTCGGTCAAGAGTCTCGACGCGGTTGGAGATGCTTTAAAAAGTCATGCCCTCCCCGCTGACCAGCACTACTCCCGAATGATGGCCATTGGGCTGGACACGGTTTTAAAAGCGGTGCGTGGAGATGCTGAAACTCCCGACAACGAAGCCCTGCAAGCCCAGGCCGTCAAATTGGCGGATGACCTTGGTTTACCAACGGCCAAGGTGGAAAAAGACTTGAACCTCTATCGATCCAACAGCGAGCGCATGCAACAAGCTGTTGAATTGATGGAAGAGACCCTGGCGGCAGAGCGTCGCAAGCGCGAGAAGCGTGATGCTGAGTCTGCTCAGAACAGCGCAAGCTGACCATTCAGGCTGAATTGAATCTGCTGCTGAGGTTCACGGTCACCCATCAGCAGTGGACTCAAGGTGAATTCGGCGGAAGAACTGTGTTGGAAGCGTTTTGGCCATGTCGAGCNAAGCCATCCAAGGTCGCTGAGTCGTTTCGGATTCAGGCGAAGTCGCATCGGGGCATCGACAAGAATGGGAGGTGGCTGGTCAATGCGAGGGATCTCCCCAAGACTGAAGCGCCACGATCCCTGGGCAAACTGGTGCCATCCACCTAAGGCACGGGGGGTTGATCCAGCATCGTCCAACCAAACGGTCGATCCATTCACTCGCCTACGACGCAGTCCATAGCTCCTCAAGGTCTGCGCGATGTCAGTCAAGGACGACTTCAGCAGGGCGTCATCGGCAGGACTAAGCAAAAGATCCAGCTCAAGGGATGCCTGCACGCTGGGCTGATCACTCGAGTGAACTCGCAAACGCATCGGTGATCGCAGCAAGCGATCCAATNCAGCGGATTCAAGACCATAGTTCTGCTCGACGGCTTGCATGATCAGCGACTGACCCAACAGTCCTTGCAAAAGCCAACCCGCTTCAGGNAACTGCAAATCGAAAAGGGTGTCCTCATCCGCGTCTGGGCTTGGCGTTAAGGGCTCGAAGGGCAGCTGCGTTGGGGCAATGATTGAAGAAACACTGGTTTGAAGTTGCTCGTTGGAAACCACACCCGTCATCCAAAGATGGGGTGATCTGGTTCTCCAGCTCAAACAACCGTGCCCAACATTGAAGAAAAGAGGCCACAACTGGCCCGTCATCCGNTCCAATGCAGCAGGTCGCCAAAACACAGCTCTTGTTTTGGCAAGTTGGTTGAGACATCGCTCAGGGTTGTCCCGAAGATCGGCCTCTGAGAGCTGTCGCGTGGCNTCACGATCCACTTGCTCATGCAGGGCATCCGCATAAAACAACGTGGGGCCCTCTGGGCCTGGCACAACCAAAACAGGCTGCCCATCTTGGGGATAAGCCGTCCACCAGATCTGGCGATCACGACTCTTCCATTTGCTTTGTGCCGCTTGATCGCCCAGATAACGAAGCCAAAGTTCTGGAACCGGATCAGACGACGTAACGCGATCGCTCTGAACCAATTGCATGCGCACCATCAAGGCACGTAGAGCATTGGCTTCAGCCGGAGCTAAGGACCTGCTGAGCAGTAAGCCGATGCTCGGCGCCACAAAACAGAGCACCAGCCCTGAAGACGTGACGAACCAACGTTGAAAAAACTGCCGTGTTTTCGACCACACCACTTAGGGCTTACGACGACGACGATCTCTCCACTCAACGATGGAGAGATAAATCACGGCAATGCTCACAAAGACAAGCAGCGNTGCTGCTGATCCAGCCAAGAGTTGACTGACGAGAGGNGTATCCAATCGCTCTGCGATCAGAAGTTCAGAGTGCCGTCACCGTTGCGGCCCCACACAACCATGGCGATAGAAAAGCTGAACATTGCAGCCAGAGATGCCCAGGCAAACGTGAACAGCATGATCTTGACGTAAGGATTGGAGAGATCCTACCTAGGGTTTCTCGCTGAAAGCCCCACAGTCTTGAACCGTTATGAGCAGCTCAAGCCCAGGATCCTCAACCGTGCTGGAACGCAAGCGCGTGACCCAGGGATATCCCCAAGCGAGGGTCATCGTTCTGGATGACGACGTCAACACCTTTCAACATGTGGTGGACTGCCTGCGCAAAATCATTCCTGGCATGAGCGAGGACAACGCCTGGTCCCTGGCTCACCGCATTGACAACGATGGATCAGCTGAAGTGTGGTGTGGTCCTCTTGAGCAAGCCGAGCTTTATCACCAACAACTGGCAGCTGAGGGGCTGACCATGGCGCCCTTGGACGTCAACTGATTCAACAGGCTGCGGAGGTCCCTGCAGGTGGGGTCAATCGCAGCAAGTCAACGGTCTTAAGGCGTTGAGTCTTGTCATCCATCACGTAACGCACCACACGGCCTGGACAGATGGCCAAACCGCAGACAAACCCGCCGTGAACTTCTGCCGTCAACATGCGGGCGTGGGGCCCGCAGCTGTCACTCAGCGGTTCACTGATCTGTCGTCTTAACGCATCGACGGATCGCAGCATCTCTCCGACGGAGCACTGCCTTTCACATAGCCAAAACCGTTAAGTTCTGCCAGTCGCTGATTCAATCCCCCGTGGGGCGCGTTGTCATTACCCACAGCACCTATGTGGAAGGTCTGATTCCTTGGCTGAAATCNTTAGCCAAGGAGACTGCTATCCAGACCATCACNCCTGCCGTGATTTCCCGGGTTCGCGGTCGTAGCCCAATGCTGGAGCTTCGTGTATCCATTCCCATTCGCGGTGGCTACAAGCTGGTCGCCCGCAAAGGCAGCAGCGCTCAAGAAGTTTTCGTCATCACGGAGCTGGAGAAAGGTCAGCTTCAGACTGTGCTGGAGCGGCATCGTCCCTAGGTCGTCGATCAGTAGCGGCAGCACAGGCTTGTGAAAAGGCCTGCTGAATCGACGAATCTTCAAGACAGAGACGTCTCCACTGCGTCCGCGTAAAACNATTCGGGAGGATGGCCCGACAGGCCACTTGTGCATCCTCAGAAAGAAANTGAGGCTCTCCAGNTGCCATACCGAATGGCAGTAATCCACTGAGCAACAGTGCGATCGTGACCATCAAACTTTGGCGGGATACGCCCTANCCGGCGCCNTCATCGANGCNNGAGGGAAGAGGGTGAACCACCATGCCGTGCGCGCCCCAGTGGTCGACCTGGAAGAACCAGAAGGGGAGTCAAAGTGGGGATTCGTTTCCGGCTACAAGGCCGGTCTACGGCACCTTCACGACAGACTCCCCAAGTCGAAAGAGAGTCAGATCAGAGCACTAGAAAAGGCCGTCACCAACACAGCAGTTCGATGCAACATTAATCGAGCTCCTGGTTAGGGAGTGGCCAGATGGCGCGAATCTCACTGAGTGCCTTCAGGGCTTCGCGATGGCGAGCGGCAGCGGTCTCACCCTTCAGCAAAACGGTGACATGGCCCAGCTTTCGCCCTGGTGATTCAGGGGTTTTTCCATACCAATGCAGGTGCGCCTCGGGTCGAGATCGGAGGGCTTCCAGCCGTTGCTCAAGGGGCGCTGCTTGGTCGGGACCGACCCCCAGCAAATTGACCATCAAGGCNCCGGCATGAATCAACTCCGGCGACGGAACCGCGAGATCAGCAGCAATACAGAGCTGCTGATCGAATTGGCTGGANTTACAGGCCTCGATCGAGAAATGGCCGGAATTATGCGTTCGAGGAGCAATCTCATTGACTTGTAGGCCGTCCTTTCCATAAAAGAATTCCAATGCCAAAACGCCGACGTAATTGAGCTTGGTCAGCAGAGACGCAGCCATGTTGTAAGCCTGCGCCTCAAGACTCTGATCAACAGACGCTGGCGCCAGCACCCAGTCACACACCTGATGACTCTGGTGTGTTTCCACCAAGGGGTAACTCCGAACCCGCCCTTGACGATCTCGACTACAAATCAAAGCCAATTCACGCTCATAGGACACCCACGACTCCAGCAACCAATCACTGACATCCACGGTTCGGATTAACTGAGCCAGGGCTTCGATGGTCTGAATGACACGCGTGCCCTTGCCGTCGTATCCACCCCTTGCAGCCTTGGCCATCACTGGGAATGTCCAGCCCTGGGGCAGCGCGGGTTGTGCAGGCGAGACCCTGCTTAACGGGCACCAAGGCGGACTAGCAATCGAGAGATCATCAAGCAATTGACGCTGCGACAACTTGTCGACCAGCGGAGACAGCGACGCCAGGGATGGACGGAACAGCACACCCTGCTGTTCCAGTGGCATTAACGCATCGATATTGATCCACTCATTTTCAAACGTGATTCCGCTGCATCCCTCCACCAGCTGACGTGTGCCCGCCACATCCCGNGGATCAGCGGAGACCAAACGTTGCGCCAGTTCCGCTGCGGGGTCTGCCGCAGAACTTGTTTGCACGGACACCGGAATGGCTCGCTCATTTGCTGCCTGCACCAACATCCTGGCCAGCTGACCTCCGCCGACGACACCGATCATGGCGGTGGAGCTGGGCATCTTGAAACTCAATCAGCACACCAATGCGAAGCATGCCACTCCATCGGCACGCAGCAGACATCAAATCAGCTGACGATCACCGGTGAAGACCACACGAATCAAGGTAAAGGCCATCACAACGAGGAACAGGGCTAACCCCAGAGTGCAGGCATAGCTGATCTCGAGTTCAGCAAAGGCCTGGTCGTACACGTAATAAACAATCGTGCGCGTGGAATCGGCTGGTCCGCCTTGGGTCATCAGAAAGACCTCTTCGAAGACCTTGGTGGCAGCAATCGACGACATCACTGCCACGAGAGTCACATATGGCTTCAACAGGGGAAATGTGATGTCTAAATGTTGTCGCCAGCCCTCACTGCCATCGAGCTCCGCGGCTTCGTAAAGCTCTTTGGGAATCCCTTGAAGCCCAGCCAGAAAAATCACCATGTAGTACCCCAAGCCTTTCCAGAGCGTGACGAGCATGACGGCTGGCAACGCCAACTGAGGAGTGGTCAAAAAACCAATCGGGGTAAAGACATCACCAAACCAAGTGGCGAGCCAACCGTTAATCAAACCGTTTTCTGCATACAGCCAGCGAAAGGCGATNGCAGCCACAACGATCGACACCAAAACGGGGGTGTAGAGCGCTCCTCGCAACCAATGAATTCCAGGAAGACTCCGATTCACCAGCACAGCGAGGCTTAACGCACCGAACACAATCGGCGGGACAACTCCGATCANATAAAGAAAGGTCGTCAGAAGAACTTGNCGCACCATCGGATCGGTCAACAAGCGCCGCAGATTGGCCAGCCCGACAAAACGGAGCGACTCACTGACATCCAACCCCGTAGCGCTGAAACTCATCACCAGAGCCATCACCGCTGGAACCAAGACGGAGACACTGATCAAACAGAGGGCCGGCAAAAGAAATCCCCACGCCGTAAACGAGGCACGCCAGGATTCGGGCAACGGCATTAAACCCATCCATCGATGGNCGGATCGTATGCCTCTAAAGATGGGTCTGCCCGGCAGAGTGGGCAGCATCGGATCCCTCCTCAGCCATGGCTGCCACCAGCGCTCAGCCCCATCGCCGGATCACGGTTGCCCTTGAGCGCACCCCNTACGACGTGGTNATCGGCGATGGCAGCCTCAACGCACTCGGGCAGCAGATGCTGGATGCTGGCATTCGTCAGGGACGTCGCGTGCTCGTGGTGAGCAACGCTGACGTCGCTGGGCCCTATGGCGAAACATGCCTTCAAGCCCTGAGAANAGTCGGGTTTGATGCCGAGCTGCTCGTGATCGAAGCCGGGGAACATCAGAAAACTCCCGCGACCGTGGCGCGCATTCACGACGCCGCATTTGATCAGAAACTGGAACGAAGCTCGCTGATGCTTGCCCTGGGTGGGGGTGTCGTTGGCGACATGACAGGCTTCGCCGCAGCGACCTGGTTACGGGGCATTGGCGTTGTCCAGGTTCCAACAACCCTGCTGGCAATGGTGGACGCCGCGATCGGTGGCAAAACCGGTGTCAACCATCCAGGCGGCAAAAACCTGATCGGAGCCTTTCATCAACCGAAGCTTGTTCTGATCGATCCGAACACGCTGTCCACACTTCCAGTGCGTGAATTCCGTGCCGGGATGGCAGAAGTGATCAAGTACGGAATCCTTGGGGATCCAGAGTTGTTTGCCTTGCTGGAGAGCTGTGCGGATCTGTCGTCCGCCAGCGGTGTCTCCTCCGAGCTCCTGGAAACAATTCTGGAACGCTCTGCGGCAGCCAAAGCGCAGGTCGTCGCGGCGGACGAAAGGGAAGGTGGNTTGAGGGCAATCTTGAATTACGGCCATACNTTCGGCCATGTGGTGGAAACGCTTTGTGGCTATGGAACCTGGCTGCATGGAGAAGCCGTTGCCATCGGAATGGTCGCCGTCGGCGAGCTGGCAGTGCAACGGGGGGATTGGTCACGACGTGACTGCGATCGCCAGTTGAGGCTGCTGCAATCAGCGGGTCTACCGACCCGCTGGCCAGATCTGAATCCAGAGGCTGTTCTAAGCACCCTTCAAGGAGACAAAAAGGTTCAAGACGGTCGACTGCGTTTTGTGATGCCCAAAACGATTGGCAGCGTTGAAATCCACAACGACATCAGCCGAGAGGACATCCTGGGTTGCTTGAGGGCTCTGGATCACTGAAAGCAGCGTCGACACCACGGCCGAACAGCAACCATCGAAACTCCCCGAGGGCTCCAGGATCCACCAAACGGAGCAGGGCCTCCCGGCGCTGCAATGCAGCTGACAGCTGCGACGGAGGCAGCGTTTGCAAGGAATGCAAGCGCTGAGCCAACCCCAGAGCGAGCAATGCCTCTCCCTGACGACGACGATCAAGAGATCTCCAACCGGCTGCTTCCGCAGACGCCTGAACCGATTCGATGCAGAGGTGAGCAGTGATNTCGAGCTCACCAGGATTGATCAAAGGATCGGAACCAGCCCTTTGACGGGCATAGGTCATCAGCGTGCCCTCTGACCGCAGAGGGTGGTAGTAACGAGCGGCTTCTAAGGCGTAATCAATCACGAGCAACCAGCCCGTCGTTAGGGCCTTCGAGGCCTCATACATCCACTGAGGCAGAGAGCTGTGCCATTCACTAGTCCAACCCTCTTCGGCAGCTTGTGGGGGAATCGCACATCCCGCGACCTCGGCCAACGAAGCAATCNCAGAGGCCAATGAATCAGGGAGCAAAGCATCCTGAAACTGCAGGTTCTGTGCGGAGTTCAGGGCTACGGTCTGAAGACGCAGCTGCTCACCCCGTTTGATCAGACGATCAACAGGAAGGGCATCCAGCAGTTCATGGGCCAGCAACACGCCTCGGACNGGTTTGCGCTGTAGCTCAGCCCAAGAACTCCAGCGCACGGCGATTGTCGTTATGCCAGCCAAGCGTTCCTGCTGACGACGCATCATCCCTGGATTGCGTTCCACGAGAACCAGCTCGAGCCGCTCGACAAACCCAGAACACAACGGCGGAAGANCAGCCGCTAGAGCGAGAGCAAGGTCGCCTTCGCCTGGCCCAATGTCAACGACCGAAAGAGTGTCCGAACTTGGGGCAAGCAGTCGCAACCAATCCGCCAGCTGAGACGCCAGCAAGGCTCCAAAATCGTCGCCCANACTGGGAGACGTCGCGAAATCGCCCTGGGGACCAATCGCTGCGGATCCGGATCCGTAATACCCACCCTCGGGGTCGTTCAGGACCCAATCCATGTATTGACGAAAGGCAACAGGCCCCCCCGCCTGTTGCAGATGTCGCAACAGCCAGAGCGGAATGGACGCAGCACTGGAATCCATTGGAGAGAATGCCGCTCATTGCAGAGGATCTATGGGAGCACATCACATCAAGAGTCTCTGGGCAGCTCTGCTGGTGCTTGTGGTGAGTCTGGGGGGTCCGGGTTTAGCCGCTGCCTACGACAACCCTGATCTTCTGCCGGACCATCCGACTCCAATCATCGACCTAGCTCGGATTTTTAGTGATCAACAACGCGCCANCTTGGAGGAATCACTCAACAAAGTTGAGAGCGAAACGGGTTGGAAGCTCAGGGTCCTCACCCAATACGAACAGACCCCAGGGCTAGCGGTTCGCGAATTCTGGGGACTCGATGAAAGCAGCCTGCTTGTTGTCGCTGATCCCCGCGGAGGAAACATCCTCAATTTCAATGTCGGAGATGCCTTTTTCGCCATGATGCCGAGGACGTACTGGGTTGAGCTCCAGACCCGTTTTGGCAATCAGTACTACGTGAAAGACCACGGCGAGGACGGTGCCGTGACCGACGCTCTCAATGCTGTTGAGATTTGCCTGGAACGNGGCGGATGCCAAGTCGTCCCTGGACTTCCCCTGGAACAGTGGCTCTGGACCCTCACCACATCCATCCTCGGCGGCGTCATCGCCGGCTTCGCTGGATACCCACGGCAGGAAGGTCAGACCATTGCTTGGTCGTGGATGTTGCTCTTATCTCCTCTGTGGCTGATGCTGTTTGGAATCTTCGGGATCGCTCCTGTCATCACGCGGACACCAGACATCCTGCCTTTGGTTCGCAACACGTTGGGCTTCCTGGCAGGAGGTGTAGCGGCTTATTTAATCGCGCAGATGACTGTGGGACAGCGGCTCAACAATCAGGACAGTGAAACCTGATTGTTGAACTTGTNATCAGAGCTGGGTTGCGCAAGCGATGCGCGACCCNGTGCAGAGCTTGGGAGGGGCTGAAGGCGATGAAGCAAGCTCATCTCGACGCAAGTCACGGAGCCGACGAAGCTCCTTGAGATTGACCTCGTAGAAAGACCTCAATCGGGAATACTTCTTGACCGGCTGTCCGTAGTAACTCCGCCCCGCCAGCGTCGGAAATGAAGCCCACTCCGGAGCGAGCTTGGCGGTAAGGACAGGGGAGAGGAAGCCGGTATCGGTGAGTGCNAGGGCNTTACGACGCTGAACCAAAAAGAGCGCTCCTTGGTCCTGAGCTTCCGGACCAAACCCCCTCACCCCGATGCTGCGTTGCACCATTGACCAGGTGAAGGGCATGAACTGNTAGGCACCGGCCGCGGCACTCGCATAACGAGAGCTGTANATCACACGATTCGGGTGACGATCCAANGACGGCATCAAACCACCGCCAAACATCACCCGATAACCAACGTCAAGCCCACCTTTCCAGGTGCCTTCGGCAAAACGAATGGTGTTGAGCAACGCCCGACGCTCTGGAGTGATCACGTAAGGGATCGCTCGAGTCGGCACGGAGCCAGGGGCACTGATCAGCTGAGCCCTGGACGANGGGGGNAGCAGGCTTGCTTGGACTGGCGCTGCTGCCAATGCTGTGGGTAGAGCTCCAACAAGAAGACCTGCGACGAGGGCGGAAAACCTGTTGGACGTCTCGATACCCATACGGTGAAGTTGTAAAAACAGCCTTCGGATCAACAGAATTGACATCCGAAGACGTCGAAAACAAACCGTTTTAGAAATCCGACTACATGACTTTGTCGAAACAAACCCCATGAGCAATAGGTATATATGCCAGTCAATAAATCGCACAAGGCACTGCAAATGCAAAAAAGTGCGGGCCTCGGTATCAATCAGCACCTTCAATAGGCGCGACTGGCTCTCATCGATTCGACGAAGATCAAGAGTTTTTATGCATTATTCAACCTGCATGATCAATGCTTCTGCCGCTGATCGAGCACCCCAACCGTCAAGACACNCCTGGGTTGGCTCAATCANCGGTTGGTCCAACTCCCAATCACCATTNACCAATTGCTGACGCGTGAGCTGACGATGGTGGCTGTGGCGAACAAGTCCATCCATGAGAGCTCTGACCTCGGCGAAGTCCTGCCGTTCAACGACGTGAAGGCCGACCCCAGCCGCCATGGCTTCCGCAAATGTGCTGAACCCTGGCTTGCCGAGATGACGCTCNCAGAAGGGAAACAGGTCCAAAGGACGGATTCCCATCGGCAGCAACGTGAGATTGGAAGGGATGCCGTCCCCCAACAAGGGATGAGGCTCTGCCATCACAAAGTGGTGATCGGACCAGCGCTGAACCAAGCCCAGATCCAGCGGCAAACCCAGACCNCCAAATCCAATTTGAATCAGAGGTCGATCAAGGATGCTCAACATCTCCAACAAATCCTGAGGAAGCGGTCTGGCGGTTCCGCACACCAAACCGAGCCTTTGCTCAGGGCATCCCCAGTTCATGGCCAGGTCAAAGGGACAGCGCAGTAACAGCTGTCCCTTTGTGTAGGACTCCCGAGCCTGATCGGCGTGGCTCAAAAAGGCGCCCCCAAAGGGTGCATAGATGTCNTCCCAGCCNAAGTTGCTCATCCAAATCAGCGGAGCATCCAGGCGATCGGCGAGCGCAGCTGCTGCTGGTGGGATATCTCCGAAGATCAGAGCAGGGTGACCACAGGAACGAATCCACTCCGCTTCCTCCCGAAGCAGCTCTGGAAGCTGCCGGTTCAAATGATCCAAGGCCTGCAACGTGGACGCCGGGTCAGACCCCAGGGCATCGGCCTGAACCATGCCCACATCCCAACGACAAGGGCGAATCTGAATGGGCGTTTCACCGATGAGTGACCGCAACACACGCTCGTTCAACTGCGAGCTGAGCACCAACCGCCAGTCGGGACGACGCTGATGCACGGCTTGGAGCACAGCCACATCACGGGCGGCATGACCAAATCCGTGGCTGCTGCTGCAGACGTAAATCAGCACGGTTGGGGGTTCGCGAGAGCCAACCGCTCTTCATGGCGGACAACCCCATCAGGGGTGTACCAGCGATGGGCGAGGCAACAGAGGCGAGACCCACTGAATTCAGCCCAGGACAAGTGCAGCAGCAACAAACCATCAGCATTCACGCCCGAACGAGGCACGCAAGCGGCATTGAGAAACGCCGTACCGGAACGGTTACGCAACATCGACTGACGAATGCCTGATCCCCGTTTCAAGGCGTGATGCATATGTCCGAACACCACGAGGTCCGGATGGCGTCGTTGACTGATGCGGTCGAGTGCAAGAGCGAGATCTTGATCTCCCCAATCCACCGCTGGTTTTTTCCAATCGCGGCCACAGGGGCTTTCGGGGTCAGAGCCAAGGCCTGACGGCCCGCAGTGAGCCATCACAATCAGCGGCTGATCCGAGGGCACTTCAGCCGCTGCAGCCACGATCCTGTCGACAGAGGTCTGCAGATCCACCGGCCCATAGACCGCCTGGACGGCTTTGGACAGATGAAACCCCCCTCCGGCACTACAAGGACGGGCACCCACAATCGACACGGGGAGGTGGTCCCAGGTCAGGCGTGTCCAGCCACAGTGATGCTGTCCAAGCAAGGCAAGTTGCTGGCGCAACAGCCCTCCGGAACGATCTCCACCGCGATCGTGGTTCCCGAGGATCACGGCTTTGGTGGTCGGTAATGCCGCGATTCGACGCGTGAGCCGCAAATCACCGTCGCTTAAGTCACCCACAAAAAGGGTGAGATCCGGTTGCAAAACCGCAAGGAGCCGCTCGTCAGCCTCACCCCAGGCCCCGTGCAGATCACCGGCAATGGCGATGCGGAGAGTCGTCAGAGTGGATGCCTAGTCTGGCCCCATCCTGCCCGTCCTCGGTTCTGATGAGCGCTGACAACACGCTGGTTGCGGCGATCCAGCGGCTCAAGGCCGACCGCAATGCTGTGATTCTGGCGCACTACTACCAGGAGCCAGAGATCCAAGACATTGCCGATTTCATCGGAGATTCCCTCGAGCTCTCACGCAAAGCAGCTGCGACGGAAGCCGACGTCATCGTGTTCTGTGGGGTGCACTTCATGGCAGAGACCGCGAAAATCCTCAGCCCGGATAAAACAGTGGTTCTGCCCGATCTCGAGGCGGGCTGCTCGTTGGCCGACGACTGCCCCGCCGATGAATTCGCCGCTTTCCGAGCGCGGTATCCCGACCACCTCGTGATCAGCTACATCAACTGCACGGCAGCAGTCAAAGCCCAAAGTGATCTGATCTGCACAAGCAGCAACGCAGTCGATCTCGTCCAACAGCTTCCGCAAGATCAACCGATCCTGTTTGCACCCGATCAAAACTTGGGGCGGTGGGTACAACGCCAAAGCGGCCGTGATTTAACCCTCTGGCCAGGACGCTGCATCGTGCATGAGACCTTCAGTGAGGAAGCACTTCTGCAGCTGAAGCTCGAACACCCCAACGCCGAGGTGATCGCCCATCCCGAATGCCAGCAAAACCTGCTGGATCTGGCTGATTTCATCGGATCCACAAGCAAGTTGCTTCAGCACACAGAAACGAGTTCGGCCGAGACCTTCATCGTGCTGACCGAGCCGGGCATCCTCCATCAAATGCATCAACGGGTTCCCCAAAAAACGCTGCTCGATGTTCCTGGCCTTGATGGCTGCAGCTGCAATGCCTGTCCATACATGCGACTGAACAACCTGGAAAAACTCCACCAATGCCTCGACAGCCTCGAACCCGCGATTGAAATGAACGAAGCACTGCGGCTTCAAGCGCTGCAGCCGATTCAACGCATGCTGGAGATGAGCCGCTGATTGAACGCACCGCAGAAGGGCTGTACTGCCGTGCGGCCGATGCATGGATTGATCCATGGCGCCCCGTGCCACGAGCCCTGATTACCCATGCCCATGCCGACCATGCCAGGGCGGGGTGCGGAGACTATTGGGCGATCGACAGCAGCGAACAGGTCCTCCGACAGAGGCTGGGACAAAGCATTCGCCTTCACCCGGTGCGCTACGGCGAGACCTTCTGGCTCGGTCAGTGCAAGGTGTCCTTTCACAGTGCTGGACATGTGCTCGGTTCGGCTCAGATCCGGCTAGAGCATGCCGGCAGCGTCTGGGTTGTCACCGGTGACTACAAACGCGATCCGGATCCGAGTTGCACCCCCTTTGAGACGGTGCCCTGCGATGTGTTGATCACAGAGGCCACCTTCGGAATGCCGATCTATCGCTGGACAAGCGGAGCCGCAGTGGCGAAGGACATCCACACCTGGTGGCGAGGAGATTCAGAGCATGCGTCNATCTTGTTTTGCTACGCGTTTGGCAAGGCACAACGCTTGATGGCNGAACTCAATGCCATCGGCGTNAANGACGAAGTGCTGCTGCATGGTGCAGTGGAAACNATCACACGCCATTACCGGGAAGCCGGGATCGCGATGACCCCCAGCCGACCTGTCAGCGAGATCCCAAAAAGCGAAAGCTTGGCTGGGCGCTTGATTCTCGCGCCACCTTCGGCCCACCGCTCGAGCTGGATGCGCCGCTTCCGATCACCTCAAACCGGATTTGCCTCGGGCTGGATGGCTGTTCGAGGTGCCCGCCGCCGCCGGGGCTATGAGCGTGGGTTTGTACTGAGTGATCATGCGGACTGGCCTGGACTCATCAGAACCATTCGCGAGTCGGGTGCGAGCAAGGTTTACGTGACCCATGGTCAAAGTGATGTTCTGGCCAGGTATTTGCGTGAAGTCGAGGCCATCGATGCCGAACCGCTCGACACACTTTTTGGCGACGAAGAGACACAGAGCGACGAAATGCTTCACGAAAAAACATCAATACTTTCTTAATCTTTAGACAAATTCATTGAAATCACCATCTCAAAGGGTCTATCAAACGAATAGACCTTGCGGTGCAAAGCCATGCATGACGTTGCCTGCAAGCCCATTAATGAAGAACAACGCCTGAAGGCACTCAGTGAGTATCGAATTTTGGGCTCACGCCCAGAAGAGGCCTACGACAGCATCACAAGAATTGCGTCCTTGGCTTGCAATGTGCCGATTGCACTGATTTCACTGGTGGATCGAGAACGCCAATGGTTTAAATCAAAGGTTGGACTCACCGTTAATGAAACCTCNCGGGACATCTCCTTTTGCGCGCACACCATCCTGAATCCCGATCCGATGGTNGTGGAAGATGCCCTCTTTGATCAGCGCTTTAAAGACAATCCCCTGGTCACGCAAGAGCCCCATATCCGTCTCTACGCCGGCTTCCCCTTAGAAACCCCCACAGAAGACCGACTGGGGACACTCTGCGTAATCGACCGCATCCCGAAATCGCTAACNAATACTCAGTTNAAAATTATGCAAGAGCTTGCCAATCAAGTGGTGGTTCAACTTGAGCTGAGAAAACGCTCGTTTGCGTTGATGGAAGAATTCTGTCAAATGCACAATAATCAGGGAATGATTAGCACCTGCAGCTATTGCAGAAGCGTGAAAGACCACGAAGGAAAATGGCAACCTTTTGATCAATTCATGATGCAATTCAGCACATTAAATTTCAGTCATGGGATTTGCCANTCCTGCATGAACAAGCACTTCCCAGAGATCAATCTTCCTGAAAATCGCGATCACGACGTTCGATAAACCAGCCGTCCAATCCATTCACGCAANGCCCTCGAGCTGCCATGCAGGTGGCCCGCACTCGGCAACCACAGCAGCGGATCACGCCAGATCGATCCCGCCCTAGGCGACCGTGCTTGGAAATCAACCGGGAAAGGCACCACCCTTAGCCCCTCCCGCTCAAACAGCCGCTGGGCGCGGCGCATGTGAAAGGCACTGGTCACGAGAAGAATCCGACGATCACGACCAGGCAGCAACGCACGCACTGCCCTCGCCTCGTCCGCTGTATTCACCACCGTCGGCGTCGATGCCATCGCACTGGCGGGCACACCAAACACTTCGGCATCTTGCAAATACAGCTCGCCTTCGGGAGCCAACCCCCGTTGATAAGGGCTTTGACCGCCAGTGAACAGCAGACGCGGAGCACGACCGGCCTTGAACAGTGCAACACCGCTGAGGAAACGATCGGCAGGCCCACCGCTNAGTACAACAATCGCCTGCGCTTCGGGGGCTGCACTCACCACGCTGCGCGTCCAAGGAGATTCGATGCTTCTCCAGAGCAGTTGCTCCACCAGGCCGGTGCTGAACACACCCAACACCGCCAAAGCCCCGCTCACGAGCCAACGTCGACGACGGCTCAGCAGCAACGCTGCAACCAGCAACACCATCGCCACTCCCAAGGGGAGCACGACCAGGGGCAGCACTTTCGACAGCAGGTAATGCATCTCGACAGGATGGCTGAATTCGCAGCAGTGGCATGCAGGCCTTTCAGGCCCTGTTGGATCAACTGGATCGCCTCAACGGCACCAATGCCAAGGTGGCTGCGCTTGCCGAACATTTCAAAGCTGCGCCGCCAGAGGATGCAGCCTGGGCGCTTGTGTTGTTGCTGGGCAAAAAGCGACGGCGCCTGATCACCGGACGGCGCCTACGTGACGTGCTTGCCGAAGAGAGCAATCTCCCTGAATGGCTCATCGCCGATTGCTATGGACAGGTTGGTGATTCCGCTGAGACGATCAGCTTGCTNTGGCCCACGGTCAGGGACACGATTCAAGAGCGACAGAGCCCCACTGCACTTCCCACGCTGGAGGAAGAGCACTCTCTGCATTGGTGGATGGAGTGCTGTCTGCCAGCGATTCGAACCCTGCAAGGCAACGATCAGACCGACGCAATCCTGGCCCTTTGGCAGGCGATTCCTGATCAGCAGCATTACGTCGTCAACAAACTGCTCACCGGTGGATTCCGAGTGGGGGTGTCCTCGGGTCTGATCAGCCGAGCCATTGCCCAGGCCTTCGACCTGGAAGACACCTTGGTTGTGCAACGGCTGATGGGAGGGTTTGAACCAACAGTGGCAGCGTTCGAGCGGCTGACCGCTGAAGCCAATGCAGCTGAAACCCGATCCAACAGCACGCCTTATCCATTTTTCCTGGCAAGCCCGCTCGACATCCAACGCCTGGTCTCAGACGACCCCAGCGAATGGCAACTGGAATGGAAATGGGATGGAATCCGCGGCCAGCTGATTCGGAGAGGGGATGGCTCTTATCTCTGGAGCCGTGGCGAAGAGCTAATCAATGAAAGTTTTCCTGAACTCGTGGATCTTGCGGGAGCATTGCCCGACGGCACAGTGCTGGATGGAGAGGTGATTTGCTGGAACCAAGGGGCCGACTGCCCACTGGGGTTCGATGTGCTGCAGAGACGTCTCGGACGCAAAACGGTCGGACCCACACTCCGACGTGAGTGCCCCGTGCGCTTCATCGCCTACGACCTCCTGGAACAGGACGGCACGGACCTTCGCGACCACCCATTGGTTCATCGGCAACAGCAGCTCGCCGCCCTGCTGAGCAGCATCGTTCACCCAGAGTGCTGGCGGCTGATGGCCAGTCCGACGTGGACACTGACGAGCTGGCCGATGCTGGATGAGCAGCGGGATCGGGCGCGCGCGCAGCAGGCGGAAGGCTTGATGCTGAAACGCCGTAACTCCCCTTACCTCACAGGGCGCAAACGCGGGCACTGGTGGAAACACAAATTGCAGCCCATGACCCTGGACGCGGTGTTGCTCTATGCCCAGGCAGGCAGTGGCCGCCGGGCCAATCTGTTCACGGATTACACCTTTGGGTTGTGGCGATCCAACACCGAGGGAACTCAGGAATTGGTGACCTTTGCCAAGGCTTACTCCGGACTAACTGACAAGGAAATTCTGGAACTCGATCGTTGGATTCGCCGCAACACCTTGCAGCGCTTTGGACCGACACGATCGGTGAAAGCCGAGCAAGTCTTTGAGCTTGCATTCGAAGGGATTCATCCCTCAAAACGTCACAAGTCCGGTCTAGCGGTGCGCTTCCCGCGCATTTTGCGCTGGCGACAAGACAAAACCGCCGCTGAAGCGGATCAGCTCACAACGGCTGAAGCGTTGATCCACGAACGTCAGCTGGGGCGATAAACCGATTGCCCGTCTCCGGGAAGAAGACTCAAGCTGAGGGGACGGATTCGCTCGCCAATCGTCACTTCTAATTCTCCTGCACCAGAGGAATTCCCACCCCACAGTTCAATGCTGAGCACAGCGGAGGATCCTGATCGGTAATCAAAGAACTGACAGGCCCCCAGGCGTCGATTGACGCGACGCTGCTCCGCTGTGACGTCAGCAGTACCACGCTCACTCAAGCGATAGAGACGACCATCCACTTCCAATTGAGACGGAGGCTTGGCATCGAGGGAGAGTGGAAGATCAATCTCGTGTTCCAAAGTCACCACAAGATTGTCGTCCTCATTCACCACCAACCAGACCGAACGATCATCGTCCCTGAGCAAATACTCAAGCCAGCTGAATTCCCCCTGGCGATAGACAAGACGATCCTCAACAACCCAATCCGTCGCGTCGTGTTGAACGATGTCCCCCACCCTGAGATCAAAGAGGGTCAACGTTCGATCGGCCTCCACCTGATGGCGAGATAACGCTGAACGGCGCTGCACTCCAATGAAGGCAATCATCACGAGCAACAACAGGAGCAAGACCATGAAGATCCCGGTCATTGCAGTCAGGCGCCTGCTTTGACGTTAGATCAGATCCAGGGCCAGCGCCCATTGCGCTGGTAGTCCACCAGCACGGGTTGTACCAACCTGTTAGGCCGAATCAACGCACCAGGATCAGGGCGAAGGTCATCGGGAAGCTCAGGAAAATATTTCAACCAACGGTCGCTGATCCAGCGTCCTTGAAAAGGAAGAGGGGCAAACCCAGACGTGTTGACCTCCTGATCCCATTGAGCCAAGACAAAGCCCCACGGTCCGAAGCTCGGCACCGTGACGGCATAGCCGCGGGTCGACCATCGCAATTGCTGCAGGGACGCCTCAATGGAGGCAAGGACATCCGGCGTGAAAAACGGGGTTGAGGCCTGGGTTACAAAGACACCCCCACGCTCTAAGCGGCGTTGCAGACGACCGTAAAAACCAACGCTGTAAAGCCTGGCAAGGGCTGGGGTGGAGGGATCGGGGAAATCAGCAATCACCACATCAAAGTTGCCCTCCAACCGTTCCAGCAACTGGAAAGCATCCCCGTGATGCACCGTTAATCGAGGGTCATCGAGGCTGCCCTGATGCAAGCGTTGCACCAAGGGATGACGACGGGCCAGGGAAATAACAGACGGATCAAGCTCAATCAGATCCACCTGCTGAACGCTGGGCCAGCGCAGGATTTCACGCAGGGCAAGCCCATCACCGGCCCCGAGAAGAAGCACCCGGCGTGGGCGGCCATGACACGCCATGGCGGGATGAACCAATGCCTCGTGGTAGCGGTACTCATCCAGGCTGGAGAACTGGAGCTGACCATCGAGGTAGAGACGCACATCTTGACGGCGCCGTGTCAAAACAAGGCGTTGGTAGCGGCTCTGCTGACGAAAAATCACCGGGTCGTCGTACAGCCAGCTCTCCACGCGATCTCCCAGGGGAGCCACCCAGACCCCAAGCACGGCCATCAGCGGCAACAACAAGGACACTGGCCAGCGCCAACGCTGCAGTGACGGGAACGTCCAACACAGCAGCATCCCACTGGCCAGAGGAAGAAGCCCCAAGAGAGCAGACGTCGGCAAAAGCCCGAACTGAGGTAGCAACACCAGGGGAAAGACCAGTGCTCCCAGCAATGACCCGAGATAGTCGAGGGCTAATGCCCGAGCTAAGGCCACGCGCAGGTCCTGCTGGGTCTCCAAAAGCCTTGTCAATAAAGGAAGTTCCATGCCCGCCAGTGCACCAGCCACAACCGTCAGCAGGACGACCGCCAACCAAACCGATCCGTCGATCGCAAACAGAGCGAACAGACTTAAGGGGCCAAGCAGGCAAACAGGACTCAGCACCAATTCGACCCAAAGCAGGGCGCGCAGCAAGCTGCGTGAGGGGTCTGGACCGATAGCTAAAAACTGAGAAGCCCAGCCGCCGAGCCCCATCGCAGCCAAAAAAGTTCCCACCACAACCCCAGTGGCCAAGGTGGCGTCTCCGACCAAGTAGGTGGCCTGGGTGACCACCATCAATTCAAAAACAAGACTGACTGCTGACGAAAGACAGACGGTGAACAGCAGTAGTCGTGCCTGTGTTGAGCTGATCCGCAAGGGTGTCACTTCACGCCACGGGGGCCTCGTCCAGCGAAAGATCCACCGCGATTACGCCCATCGGATGAATTGATAATCCAAACACCACCGGATCGACGACCGCTGTAGTACACCCCGCTCGATGAACTGCTGTAGGGGCTGCCGTCCTGATTCAGGCTCCAAAGCAATGGGCGCCGGACGGCACCAACAACCCCGAGCCCAAGGATCGACAACAGAATCACAAGCAGCAGCGGTCGTTCCATCAGGCCAGTTCCTCAAAGGTCTGGGCACTCATCGTTCGCGTGAGTTCAGTCACAGTGAGGTCCAAGTTGTCCAACTCGATCACGCCTCGATCCAGTTGCTCGGGCACTTCAACACGAAAGCGCAGGCGTTTTGTTCCTTTGAGTTTGAAATAGACGTTGTGATTACCCCGAAACCCCTTTTCATCTTCACCACTCTCAGCATTCAGAAGCAAGGACTCACGACGCACGATTAAGTTGGCTCCCCAGGCATCGCTAATTGTCAACGAAACAGGACAATAAAATGCCGTCTGTGATGCGGAATGACTGGGATTATCTGGCTCTTCGTAGCGTGCACGCATTCTTACTTCCAACATGGCTTCGTCTGGGAAAGAATCCGCCAAAGCAGTACTTGTTTCGTTCCTAGTGAAGGATCGCAACACATGTTTCGGTGCATATTCGTACCACCAGTACACCCCGAAACCCATGAGGAGGACAACGATGGTGCCGAAGAGAAGCCCGCTGTTGAGTTGGTTGCTGTAGATCTCCACCAAGATGGGAACCGCTTGTCCTGGTGCCGTGGTCTGACCAGACCCTGCTCTGCCGGTAGTCATGAAGTCGTCTAACGAAAGACGCAATCGGAACGTCGCGCTTTCTCCCGGCCTGAACTCCGTACTGAGGGCTGTGTCTTGCTCATCCCAAGTTCCACTTTCACCTCCTTCGGACCATATGCCGGTTTCACGCCAGGTGTCCTTGTAGAAACTCAGAGCAACCTCGTTTTGCTCATTGAGAAGTTCGACATTGACAACGGAGGAGGTATTGACCGGTTGACGAACCCTTAAAGCAATTCTGGGAGCACCGAACCAGCCCTGTTTGAGCTGAAAGGGAGCCGTCAACTGGTTTTGCCCTGTTGATGACAGGGTCACCTCGCTGCGGAAACTGCGATTGCCACCAGAAGTCACCAGCAAGAACGCCGGAATAGCCAGCAGCAAAAGCACCCACAGCGGCCGCGCAGTATGCGAGTCAGACGTTGCGGCCAATGGAAATTGATCGCCAGATGGCGTTAGCGTAAGCCTGACGCTGATGACAGCTCCAAATGAATTCGATTGTTCTCCAGGCCGTCAGCATGATCGGCTGGGCAGCATTCAGCGTGGTGTTGATTTTTGGAGCAACAGCTCTCTTTGATGTACTCACACCGATCGACTACCGGTCAGAAGTTCGCAAAGGAAATGTTGCCGCTGGATTTGTAGTAGGCGCCGTCATCCTTGCGATCTCTGCAGTAGTCGTCACTTTGTTGGTGACTTAACTGAGCACTGTCCTCGCACCAATTTATGCCTGGTTCACCCACCAGGGCTGGGAGCCTCTCCCCTTCCAACAGGCCACTTGGAAGGCTTACTTCGAAGGATCGAGCGGGCTGATCCAGGTCCCCACTGGTTCAGGAAAAACCTTCGCTGCCGTGATGGGTCCGATGGCGCGGATGTTGGAGGACGAACCTCAGCGGACAGGCCTGCGCCTGCTGTATCTCACCCCTCTTCGAGCACTCAGCCGCGATCTCGCCCTTGCCATTCGTGAGCCGATCGACGCCATGGGCTGGCCCTTACGGGTTGGCATCCGCAACGGCGACAGCAGCAGCAGCGAGCGCAGCAAACAACTGAAATCCCCACCGCAAATTCTGGTCACCACACCGGAATCCTTGAGTTTGCTGCTGAGCAACCCCAAAGCAGAGCAACTCTTCTCAGGTTTGGAAACCGTCGTGCTGGACGAATGGCACGAATTAATGGGTAGCAAACGCGGCAGTCAAACGGAACTGTGCCTGAGCTGGCTCCGAGAACAGCGTCCACGACTCCAAACCTGGGCGATCAGCGCCACGATTGGAAATCTGACACAGGCGGCTCGCCATGCCTTAGGCACCAAGACAGAGCCAGTGATTATTGGTGGTGCTCCAGCACGAGCCACCGAAATTCGGAGCATCCTTCCGGACAGCATCGATGGCTTTCCCTGGGCGGGACACCTGGGTCTGCGGATGTACGAAGACCTGGTCGCCGCACTGAATCCAGCCATCAGCACGCTGTTGTTTACCAACACGCGAAATCAGTCGGAACGATGGCATCAATGCCTTCGCTTCGCCTGTCCTGAGATGGAAGACGCGCTGGCACTGCACCACAGCGCGATTGATCGCAGTGAACGAGAAGCCATCGAAGCGGCCGTCAAAGCAGGGGACATTCGCTGGGTGGTGTGCACCAGCTCACTGGACTTAGGGGTTGATTTTCAACCGGTGGAGCAGGTTGTCCAAATCGGCAGTCCAAAGAATCTGGCGCGATTGCTCCAACGGGCAGGCCGGTCGGCACACCTGCCTGGAGGAACCTCACAGGTGTTGTTCATGCCGACGAATGCCCTCGAACTGTTGGAACTCAGTGCACTCCGCCGTGGACTTTCCGATGGATTGGTGGAGCAACGCAAACCACCGCAAGCACCACTGGATGTGCTGCTGCAACACCTCACCGGCCTTGCCTGTGGTCCAGGATTCAATCCAGAACAGGCCCTGGCCTCGATCCGCTCAGCGGCTGCCTTTGCCGAACTCAGTGATGCGGATTGGCATTGGTGTCTGTTGTTTCTCGAACAAGGTGGCGAATGCCTCACGGCATACCCGCGTTACCGAAAACTCGAGTGGGAGGAACAGAGTGAGAAATATCGGATCCGTGAGGCAGCGATCGCTCGGTTGCATCGGTTGAACATCGGCACGATTACAGCAGCACCGGCCATCACTGTGCGATTTGTCCGAGGAGCTGTTCTTGGACACGTTGAAGAAACGTTCATCGGTCAGCTCAAGCCCAAGGACGTGTTCTTTTTCGCTGGCCGACAACTGGAATTTGTTCGCCTGAGGGAGATGACGGCATACGTGAAACTGAGCACAAAAAAGACACGAACTGTGCCGGCATGGGCGGGGGGGCAAATGGCTCTGTCGGATTTGCTCACCCATCACTTACGACTGGAAGTTGATCAGGCCCAACAGGGTGTGTTGGATACACCAGAACTCAAGGCACTCCAACCTCTGTTCGAGCGACAACAGGATCTCTCAGTGTTGCCCCGAGCTGATCAACTCCTGATCGAAACCTGCAAGACAAGGGAAGGCAGCCATTTATATGCCTTCCCATTTGAAGGTCGATTCGTCCACGAAGGAATCGGCTTTCTTTGGGCCTCGAGGCTGACACAACTGGAACGAGGCACGATCACGGTGTCGGTCAACGACTACGGATTCGAGCTGCTCGCACCCAAAAGTTATCCCATGGCCGAATTAGTTGAGGATCACGCCGACATGCTGTTGGATCGCCAGCACCTCACCAGAGATTTACAACAAGCTCTCAACCTCTCTGAGCTTCAGCGACGTCGATTCAGAGCGATCGCACAAATCGCAGGACTGATGAACCGAGGATTTCCTGGCTCGAGCAAAAGTGCAGGGCAATTGCAGATCAGTGCCTCACTTCTGTTTGATGTCTTCAATCGTCATGAGCCAGACAACCGCCTGCTTCAGCAAGCCAAGCGGGAAGTCCTCGATGATCAACTGGAACTCGAACGACTTGATGCTGCCCTCGCCCGCAGTGCAGCGCAGGAATGGGTCCACGTACAAACACCCCGACCAGGCCCGTTGGCCTTCCCATTACTTGTCGAACGGCTGAACAACCGAATGAGCAATGAATCAGTACTTGAACGCGTGCAACGCATGAGAGATGAAGCCGTACGCCGCGAGGGTTAACCCAGAAAACACCAATAGGTTGCGTAAAAGCAGCGCTGAATTACCTTTAAAAAGGTCAGCAAAGACAAATGCTAAAAAAACAAAAGCCAAGCATTTTCAATGCTCTTGAAAGCTTCGTACTGCTATCAACGTTTATATTCACCGAACAGTTTGACCGCAATCTAGACCTAGACGGAGTGGCACCAAGCCTCCAACGGAACATTCTCGAAGTGCTCCATGAGTTTTTAGCCAGCATGACCGAGCCAAATCATGCACTAGGGATTGCATTAATCGCCATATTCATCGTCTCAATAACCTTGGCTATTATTGGATACGAGACAAGAAAAATCAACGATATATTGGCAGCTTACTTGTCACTAGCATGGCTCGTTGAACTGCTAACGATGAACGTACTCTTACTATCGCCCTTAAAACATCCAACACTCTTATTAATTGAACTTCTGCTCTTCATCCCAGTTGTTATAACGGCATTTTCATGGTGGTACTGGCGAATTAATTACAGCGGCAACCACAACAAGGAAACAGCCGCTATCACCTTTTCCCATGATAAGCCACTCCCAGTCGACTACTTAATGCTATCGATTGGCGTCTTGATCAAAAACAACGTCACGTCTCATAGTCTTCGCACGAAAACAGCCAAATTCACAGCCTTAGCCAACAGCATCGTCGCACTCGATGTGCTTGGCCTCACGCTTAGTCGAGCCGTCAGCCTTGCCATCCGATGACTGTTCAAAGAAAAGAAATGGACCCAACCAACGGAGAATTAACAAAAGACGATCGTCAGCTCAACGCCCTGAGATACTGAACCAAGAATGGAGCCAACAACAAATGGGTAGCAAATCAGGCTTCAAAGAAACAGAGGTGCAAGAGATCAAGCGCCTGTATCTGGAGGAAGGGCGATCTTATGCTCAAATCGCGAGAATTATTGGAAGAGGCAGTGAAACATCGGTCAAAAATGCGCTCACGAAAGCCAAAGTTAATCGATCGTCTGAGGGCGGAAAATCCCTTGAAAAATTTAAACCAGGTCAAAAGTTTGGCCAAATTACATTGATCAAAAAACTCGTTAAGTCCAAAAAACTCAAATATCATGCAGCCTGTGATTGTGGATACGAATTTGATGTGGAGCCATATCTCCTAACTCTCTCCAACGACCACAAAAACAAGGTCACCACATGCCCACGCTGCAAAGCAAGACACAAATGAAAACAATCACACTCTCAATTACTGCTTGTAGTCTGCTGACATGCCTAGCTCATGATGTAGCAGCCAAAACAATCTTCATCACGCCACCAATAGAAGTCAAGATTCACAATCCATCATCGATCGAATATCAACGCAATAAAACCACACTCAGCATTGTAGTTCCTGAAAATGCTGGCACTCCACTGGAAAGCGTCGCCCTCCATCAACTTCCGAATATTGAAGCCTGGAACTGGGGGAAGGCCGAACCAACTGTCTACCTCGGTGAATACTCGATCAGAGCCAAAGGCATAAAAAACCTAGCCAAAACAAAGCGATCGATCTCCGACAGATTGATCACCATCCAACTGATTCCAGCGATAGAGCCTGGCCAACAAGTCAACATCGTTTTTCGAGGCAGCAACCCAGAAGCNAGTGTCTACCAATGGGCAACAAAGATGACACCATTTGGNGAGAATCCAATAACTTATGACGGACCNACTTTAAGGCTNAATGTATATGAACCCGATTATTTTCGATAGAGGATTAGATAGACGTTATTCGCCAGCCCTATGGCCCCAAGGAAAACTCCAGTGGCTGGGAGCAGACTCAGGCTCCAGAAGCACAACTGCAGTGTCATCTTGTTGAGGCACCTGAGAGTCTGGAGCNTCCAAATACGATGCCAAAAACAAGCCAATCAGGAAGGTCATCGCTAGAAGCATGATGGCTGCAACGATATAAACAAGGGCCCGAGCTGCGGACTCATCCATAACATTTTTTGGCTCAGACATAGATTGCAGTACGAGAACACGCAGTCTTCCCATAATCAGGGAAGAAGCAATTGGGCTGTTTGAACATTTCCGAATGAATNANATCCNGNAAAGGACAAATCTGTAAGAGAATTGCACCACGAGACGAAAAAACACCAACAACTCAATAGACATCATTAATTCTCATCAGAAATTAATGAAGATACGCATGTTATACATGAAGGAGCCTTGAAAACTTGATAAAAATTACTCAACGAGCCAAGGCAGAGTTCAGAGCTGCCTCATTCATCGATTACGCCAAGCCATACGATTGAAATACAAGCGTTGAAGACAATTAGAACCGAATACTCAAAAAAATATCAACAGAAATCAGGGNCACTGATCACTGATCTAAGACTTTCGACAGATTATCAATAATGCTTGGCGCAATTCTGAAGAGCATCTTGCGTAAAACAAGCCAACTCTTCAGAACTATCCTGCGGTATTNTTTTACGCTCAATTATCAATAGCCGCAATCCATTCACAAGGATCTAAATAATGATGATGTCATTTGATGTTGCAAAACAGAAGTATGGCGCAAAACCTTACACGATGACGCGTTAAACGCACAANGTGAAAGAAAATAGAGAATCGTCAACGACGCATAAAATCGAGCTCNAAAAACTTATTCATAAACTTCTGGCATTTCTTCATTATTTTTTGATGCGAATCAAAAAAAGATTGAGAANATTATCCATACATAGGCAAAATCGTGCAATCATCTCTACGTTGGTGAATTTCCGTCATTCACCAACCGACCGAAGCGCATCCCTGCTTTTTTTCGACTCGGATGAGCTTCATTTTCTCAATGATACTGACTGAAAAAAAGAATCAATCAGCACAATAATAGAGCACCAATAGATTATTTTTGAAACTTGAAAATCATGAGGAGATTGACGTAACCTGCAATCAACAACGTCAAAAGCAAATAAGAAGTCATAAGCATGCATCACCAAGATTTCTATAAAAATTATAACAACGCACAATTTGTTAAATCATTAACTTAGCTGAGGAGTGTCTGANCAACNACTGAGACAAAACACGATCAACAGGCCTCAACCAACAACATAGTCAATGAATTGGAGAGAATCACTGAATNGNTCAAACCNCTTANCATNCAAGGATTAANAGCAAATCAAACTTGNTCATTGAAGAAAAAAACAATAAAAATCAGTCGCGNAAACGCAAACAGAATNGAATAACGACAAGAAATTGAAGAGAATATCAACATTATAAAAACCAGCGCCAAAGACTCAGCAATTTAGAGCANAATTGCTGATTAAAGACTATTTTCTTGGGAGACTTACTTGATAGATTGTATCTGAAACAGGCTTCCACTGAACAAGATGTGCGCGGTCAATCTTATGACGATCAAGGCAATCCCAAATAGTACTGCCTGATAATGTTGTCATCGACCAATGATCTCCTTCGCTCATCATTTGCTTGCGCACGTGATCTTTCCATTCAACCCATTGCATTTGTGGATAACGGGCGACAAACTCATTCAGAATGACTATAGAGAAGTTCATGACGTCTAAAAGGCTGTNGTACNTTAATCATAAAGGACAGAGTCCCATTCAGAAGNCCTCATCATGGTCGATCGGCAAANCAACTTGTATGGTGATTGTGAATCAAAGCATGTTCTAAACACCAATGACTCCTTCATCGACAGACTTGAGAATCCGTCAGTGGTCTGCTATCTCGTATAGTTAATAGAAATAAAGCCACGAATGTCGAACGATTAACCAAGAGACGGTATGATGCTGTTCCGGACCAAAAGATAAATACCTCATCTTTCATTATTTACAAGATCACAAAAAATATTAATCACGAGTCTCCAGCGCAACCACTCCACTCCGAACAGGGCCGCTCCCAAAACACACGAACAAGACCATTGGGAGAGCGGAAAATAATGCCACCATAATCATTANCGCGTTCATAACTAATACCCTGCTGGGCATTAGAAAAGATATATNTGATGTTGCCACGATAAACATTCACATTGCCTTGTCGTTGGCTGAAACCGCATTGCCGAAGAGTGGTCGGCAATTGACCAACTTGCTGTGTAAAACACCAAGNATCTTTGGTATCGGCCAAGGCTGGCGACGCTAAAGCACCAATCGTGAAAGNGAGAAAGGGAAAAGCTGATCGAATGATTGCGAAGGTTGAGACGAATGAGCTTTGGAGGTCAAAACNGATCAGCCTTAAACAAGAACTGGTCAATGATGAGGTGCAATTAATCCTCATATCAGCAGNCTAAAGCTAAATGCAGAGTAGCTCAAGNATGAGANATCCGAAAGCNTATACAGAAGATNAATNCCGGTAAGAAAANCTCAANTCTTTGGCATCTAACTAGTCAAGGAGGCAACCTCAATCAGCATGTTGGTTAAACTATGACCGCTAGAACAACAAAACAACCCGGGTTATGGTGGAGTTGCTTTGTAGAAAATTNAAAAGAGATTGGTGAGGCACTGTCTTAATTCACTTGTTCTCTAAGCAATAGAACTCGCGAAACCCTTTTCTAAATTTACTTTTGCTATTTCTCCAGCGATTCCCTTCCGACTGGCATCCCTCCATGGTTTTCATGGGCACCGTCGCCAGAGAGACCCCATCACTGCCCGTGTGCCGCATGGCACCGGCACTACTAGCACTGACATTGTGCGTCAACACAAGCCACGCCTCATTCTGGGTGTCAGCTCTTACAGCAGAAGCAAAACCAAGGCACCCGATNANGGCGATGGAGATTGCGCTNAAAAGTTTNATTTGAATGGAGTGTAGAAAAATTGTTTCTTGAAACGATAATGGTCACCCTCAAAGCGCTATTCCATGATTCGAGCCAAGCTGCTCTGTGATTTTGATCACAGAGCACAACGACCAAGGTCTGAGTCGTTCCTATCGAAATCAGCTGGTGACGCTCAANCAGCTNAAGATCTAGGAAATGACGCTAATGAGGCTTAGACAACAACCCTCAAAACAGCCTGGCTAAACGGTGTTTCGATTGCTCAGTTGAACTGGACTGACTCCTTCCAATCGGTCTTGTGAAAGAAGTCAGGTGCTTTTCCAGCTCCCCAATGGGTAGACAAAGACCACCGGGAGGAAAGCCAATCAGCAGAAAAGCTTTCCAAAACCACCATGGCTGCAAGTCAAAGATCTCTACGTTCCGATGATTCAGTGGCTTGCCTCAATTGAGTCGAAGCTGAGCCTCAAGGGGTGCTGGGGTGAGCAGCCAAGGCGGTCGGTAGACACATCGTCAACTAGCATGAGTCACAACACCCACACTTAAGCGAAATAATCCTTTACAAAGGTAATGGTTCGCTTCCTTAACCATGGATGACGCAAAGTTCGGTTTCTCTTCTTTCGCTGAACAGTGGAACGGTCGTCTCGCCATGATGGGCTTCGTCATTGGGCTTGGCACTGAGCTGCTGACTGGNCAAGGCATCCTTCACCAAATCGGTCTTGGCTGACAAGATGCAAGAACCTGACGTTTGGGTTCCAGAGACCAGCGCTGGCTACTGCAGGTTGTTCTTTTTTGGACTATTTACGGCAGTCCTCGTTGTCGGAGCTAACACAGTTAGCCACTACCTNTGGGCCTCAATTCAGACCATGACGAACTTGGTCTGACAATGTCTTCCCGATCAACCAACACACTGCATTGATCGGGAAGAATTTCAAACACGACGACTGTTTGAATCGAGTGCCTGGGCGGTTTTACAGCGATTCAACCCCCTTGCTTGAACTGGCTGGCTTTTCCCAATCAAGCCCTGATGGGGAAAAAGCCAGATGTTCCCAGCTCTCGATGGTGCATGCCATCGAGTGGAAAGATCGTCTCCGACAACTCTCCACAACCACCCTGTCGCTGACGCCTCCATCAGAGCAGTACCAATGTGTCGGCAACCTGTCTCAATTGCGTCGAAGCTCAAGCGCGATTCAGCAGCCCATGCTGCTGGTGGGGCCTCGATTCAGCAATCACAGGCTCCCCGTCAGACCATCCCCAACCCTTGCCACATTTGTAACGCTTATTGCGAACGTTTATCACTCGCAATAGGCGCTTGATGCGTCATTCTCGAATTGTCTTCCCAGGGACGGGATCGACGGGTCATCAACACATCCACTCCTCTTTGATGAATGGGGGAGTGGATGGGCCTGCATTCTTGCCTGTAGCTTTCGTTCTCACTCTTCGCAATAGCGTCGATTTACAAGTTATAAAGGTGGTATCCCGTCCCCGGATCAGTGAAAAGCCCTGGTGATGACCAGGGCTTTTTGCTGAGA
>NZED01000026.1 GCA_002690325.1 Synechococcus sp. ARS1019 | reverse complement strand
CAAAAACCCACGACGCCGATTGCAGCCTTGGGATAACGGGCACGCAACCACCCAATCGCGACAGAAACATCGCTGAGGATTTGTACTGCGTTGGTGGCGTCCTTGTGCTGACGGCCCAATGCAAGATCCGCATCGGAATAGCCCAACTCCAGTGAAGGAGCGGTTCGAGCAAACAACGGCATGGCGAGGGCTGGGATGCCCTCGGCCGCCAAGCGATCGGCCACACCGCGAACCCAGGCGTTGACCCCAAACACCTCAGGAAGCACGATAATTACACGTTTTACAGACGAAATCTCACCCTTATTACCCTTACTAGCTGCCGGCGTGGACCACCAGCAGCGCAGCTCGAGGCCCGCGTTAGCACCCAGCTGAACCCAAGCTCCGCTTGGACAGTCAGACATTGTCATCACTTAAAGGACACCCAACCAATTGTCACCAGGGCGTTTGATCCTTATGGTGGCCGCATTCAGCTTTGACCACCCGGCGTGCGATTCCACATCCAGCAGGAAAGCGACATTCCGGCATCGACCCAGCTGTACAACCAGATTTGCTTTGCGATCGCCGCGCGGCACTACCCGCCAGGCCATCGACTTCCCAGCACCCGGCAACTCGCGATGCAGACCGGGTTGCACCGCAACACCATCAGCAAGGTGTATCGCCAGCTGGAAACCGACGGTGTTGTTGAAGCCATGGCTGGCTCTGGCATCTACGTGCGCGACCAGCAGAAGCCCCGCGAGATCAAGGCACCACCGCACATCCGCAATCGCGGCGTCACCGATCTCGATCGGGAGGTGCGCAAATGCGTCGACGGCCTCTTGAATTCCGGCTGCACCCTTCAACAAACCCGTGAGCTGCTCACCCGGGAGATCGACTGGCGCCTGCGCTGCGGCGCCCGCGTGCTGGTCAGCACCCCTCGAGAAGACATCGGAGCCTCCCTGCTGATCTCCGAGGAACTGGAGCCGAATCTCGACGTTCCCGTGGAGGTGGTGCCGATGGAGGAGCTCGAAAGTGTGCTGGCCAGCTCCAGCAACGGCACGGTGGTCACCAGCCGCTANTTCCTNCAACCNATNGANGAGCTNGCCAANAANCACNGCNTNCGTGCNGTGGCNGTNGACCTNAACGACTTCCGCCANGAACTGGCNATGCTNAAGGANCTNCGCCCCGGCAGCTGCGTGGGCCTNGTNAGCATCAGCCCCGGCATCTTGCGCGCTGCTGAAGTGATCTTGCATTCCATGCGCGGCAACGAGCTGTTGCTGATGACAGCGACGCCTGATGTGGGCAGCCGCCTACTGGCCCTGCTGCGGGCTTCCAGCCATGTGCTGTGCGATCGCCCCAGCCTGCCGCTGGTGGAGCACAGCCTGCGCCAAAACCGCTCTCAGCTGATGCGGATGCCGCAGGTGCACTGCGCCGAGAGCTACCTGAGCACCGATACGATCGAATTACTCCGCAAGGAGATCGGCCTGCAAACCCCGGCGGCCGCCAGCTGATCGACCCCGTTGATGTTCCACCACATCCGAGCCGACCTCGCGATCATCCGCGAGCGCGACCCGGCAGCCCGCGGCTGGCTGGAGATTGTCTGCTGCTACCCCGGCTTCCAAGCCATCAGCCTGCACCGGATCAGTCACCGGTTGTGGCGCAGCCCACTGCCGCTGAAACTGATCGCACGTTGCCTCAGCCAGGTGGGCCGCGCCCTAACCGGTATTGAGATTCATCCAGGGGCTCGGATCGGCTCGAGCGTGTTCATCGACCACGGNATGGGCGTGGTGATTGGCGAAACCACGGAAATCGGCAACCGCTGCCTGCTCTACCAAGGCGTCACCCTGGGGGGCACCGGCAAGGAGCACGGCAAACGGCACCCAACCTTGGCCGAAAACGTGGTGGTAGGAGCCGGCGCCAAAGTGCTTGGGGCGATCACGATCGGCACCAACACCCGGATCGGTGCTGGGTCTGTTGTGGTGCGGGATGTGGAAGCCGATTGCACCGTAGTGGGCATCCCCGGGCGGGTGATTCACCAGAGCGGTGTCCGGATCAATCCCCTTGCCCACTCCGCCCTGCCGGATGCGGAAGCCACCGTGATCCGCAATCTGATGGAGCGCATTGATGCCCTGGAGAGCACCGTGGGCAATCTGCAGCGCTGCCTCCAGGAGGTCGCTGCCGGCCGCCAACTGCGCGATGTCTGCAGCGGTGAATCACAAAGCCTCAAGGACCGAGAAATCCTCGAGTTCCTTGGCGACACCGAATGATCATTGACCACAGCCTGAGGCTGGTGTTCCTGCACGTGCCGAAATGCGCCGGCACCGCCCTACGCACCGCTTGGCAAGACGCCGCAGAAGGCCGGGATGTGGTGAGTTGGTTTGATTTCGAATTTGATCCGATGCTGCAGCGCCAGGTGGATCTGGCCCATCAGCCGCTGATGGACCTGCGCCATCGCAGGGAGTGGCGTTTTTTACGCAGATACCACGTCGTGGCCTGCATCCGCCATCCGTACCAGCGACTGGCCTCTGCCTGTCGGGAGTATTACCGCCAACACAGTCGAGAAACAGAGNTGGACATGCGACGTCAACCACCCAGCCGCACCCAATTACTGCACTATCTGCGCCACTTGCCCAGGGCAATGGACGCCCACGACCTTCGCTACGTCCACGGCTTCCCGATCACCTGGTTCAGCCATTACGGCACCCGGCCGATGGTTGACACCTTGCTGCGGTGCGGACAACTCGCCAACGACCTAGAGAAACTCTGCACCCAGCTTGAGCTGCCTCAAGCATTAAGGACCCAATTGGCGCGTGTCGGAGCAGGAGAACGCCGCCGACCCTCAGCAGCACTGGACCAACTCGAGCAGGATCCGGACCTGCGGGCCCTCGCTCACGTGCTGCATCGAGATGACTTCCGTTGCTTTGGCTTCGAACGCACCCCAGCGACGTTCCAGGATCCTGAGCTGAAAACGCTGATCGAGCAGAGCCAGGCCGTCGGCCCCTCCCATNCGCTGCCGCTCACCAACCTCACCCCACAGATGCGTTGGTATTACGGCCGCAGCAGCCATCGCCCCGAACCGGTGTTGCGACCGAGCCGATCCCCCCGGAGCCGGCGATGACCCTGGCGTTAACGCTGCTGTGCCGGGATGAAGCCGACATCCTCGAGCCGATGCTGCGCTTTCATCTCGAGCGCGGGGTGGATTTGATCATCGCGACCGACAACGGCTCGGTGGATGGCAGCCTGGAGATCCTGCAGCGCTTTGAACGCGGCGGCCGCCTACGGCTACTGCAGGAGCCTGACCACACCCACGACCAGGCCGTCTGGGTCACCCGGATGGCGCGAATGGCCGCTGAACTAGGGGCCGACTGGATCATCAATAGTGATGCCGATGAATTTTGGTGGCCCGAGAACGGCAACTTGGCCACCACCCTGGCTGCACTTCCCGATTCCATCGAAGCCGTGGAAGTCAATCGCACTAACTTCATTCCTCCACAGAGGAAAGCACTCAATCAGCGGCCTTTTTATGAATGCCAAACACTGCGAGAACGTGTTTCAGTCAATAGCCGGGGAGAACCACTTCCACCAAAAATGATCCATCGGGCTGATCAAAAGATCAACGTGTCGGATGGGAACCACATCGCTTCAATTGACGGAAGACGCTTAAATAGCACCAGCAAAAGTGGAATCGAAATCCTTCATCTTCCGATTCGAAGCTTCGCGCAATTAGANCGCAAAATCAAACAAGGATCAGAAGCGCTCCAGCGCAATTCACGGGTGGGACCCAATGTTGGTGATAATTGGCATCGCATCTACAACAACCACCTAAAAACCGGCACACTTGCTNGTTATTACGACAGCTTGGTTCCTGATGAACAAAGCATGCAAGTTCAACTGATCAATGGAGATCTCATTCTCGACCAGCGATTACAACAGGCCCTAGGAAAACAAGTTCCACGGGTCGCTGTCATTACCCCGTACTACCAAGAACCCATCGACCAACTTGAGCAATGCCATCACAGCGTGCTTGAGCAAAACGAACCATGCATGCATGTTTTGGTGGCCGATGGANNCCCCCAGCCGAAAATCAACCAATGGCAAGCAGAGCATGTGCAGTTGCCACGCAGCCATGGAGATATCGGCTCAACCCCTCGCCTAATTGGCTGCTATCACGCGATTGGCCTTGGAGTNGATGCCGTCGCATTTCTCGATGCTGACAATTGGTACCGACAGGACCACATTTCAAACCTTTTAGAAGCCATTGATCAGCAGAAAGCCGATTTTGCCTCCTCAGGCAGAACACTATGCCGACTGGATGGATCCGTCATGGGACCTTGCCCGCTAACCAATCCCCAAACCTTCATTGACACCAACGCAATGCTGTTTGGACGAACAGCATTTCACCTCCTCCATCAGTGGGTCCTTATGCCGGACTATGGACACCTCATTGGCGACAGGATCATGCTTCACCACGTTCACAAGTCTGATCTCAAGCATCAACATATTCACGAAAANAGTGTCTTTTACAGATGCAATAAAGCAGGATTGTATAGGCAACTCAACGAGCCAATACCATCACAAGTCAGCCCTCAACCCAACTACGCAGCCTCCTTCAAAAAATGGAAAGCCGACGGCAATGAGCCTCTATAACTTCACTTCGAATCAGCCAANCCAGCCCAATCCCAGCGTCCATAGCGAGACAACTGATCAACCAATGATCGAGGTAGCGAAGCGAATGAACTCTTAAAGCACTCAATGGGCCCATCACCAGACACACAAGCCTCGTAACAATCACGACAGCCCTGTGCGAGCACAGAAGCATCACCCGAGAAGTCGATCACACCATCCCCTGCTCGATTCAATCGTCCATCAATATATTTTCTTGCTCGATCGATNCCTTGTCGATCTGGATCCATCCCCGAGCGTTCTAGAAAGTCAAAAAGCGCTTCAATAACAGCATCTGCCTTAGAACCCAAAACTGATTCATAAGTCAGAAAAAAGTCTGAGGACCTCAATACAGAGGCAAGATGAAAATTATACAAAAACCAAATCAGCAAACCATGCTGAGGAGANAGGCCATTCCTCCGGTACAAGGAGGTTGCAACAACCTCGGGAGATCGAAGAGACACCACGAAAGGAACACGCTTCAGCAATAAATGCTCCATCGCCGATGCAGTAATGCACAAGCGCGGATTCTTCTCAATCCAACGATGGCGAAGGGCATAGGGTGAAAACTCGGCTCTTTTTTCAAACAAAAGGTCAAAGAGCGGGCCTGACGACCAATCAGGCATCACCAGAGGTGGATAGTCCCAACGACAACCAGCCAATGACAGCAACTGATTGTTCAAACGATTCAACGATTTAGATTCTTGAAAACCACGGGGGTTATCAGGNGCTGGAGGTAACTCATCCGCATTCTCTTGCTCCAGATCTAACAATTGCCTCAACAACGAAGCCACGAGTGATGTTCCAGATCGATGACAACCAGTAACAAACATCAAGGCCCCAGACCATAGAAATCATCATAACCTCGTTCAACTCCTGCAACCAAGCAAGCCTGATTGCAAAAGAGACTCAAGGCGACAAGTCTGCGCCCGAGGAGAAAACAAACGGCGCGTCGTTCGATGCGCTTGTCGCGCCAGACGACGACGGAAGCCAGCTCGCCTGACGAGCTCCGACAACACCGAAAACCATTCATCCTCGGTGGAGGCCAAGCACCCATTCAGGTTGTTCTCAATCACAGACCGGAAAGGCGCCGTGGGAGAAGCCACGGTGGGCACACCGACCACAGCAGCCTCAAAGAACTTCAGCTCACTCTTTGCTTGACAAAANCGACTGGTCAACTCCAGAGGGGCAAGATTCACATCAAAACGCGCGATTTCACCCGACAACTCTGAATAAGGCACTGCCTTGCGTTGTTGAATCTGATCTCGACAGACACTTAAACAAGAATGATTCGCAAGATTCAGAGTCCCCAAAAGATCTAATCGCACATGGGGAAACGCGTGGCAGATTCGTGCCAAAGCCGGCGCAATCATGGCGAAATCAGCCTCATGGGTTGGCGTTCCAGAGGCATAACCGATCACAACAGTCGAAGGACCCGAGGCCTGACGCGCCGCCTTGCGTTGGCGACGACAAAAGGCCGAAATCTCCCAACTCAGGCGGCCAAAACCGTTGGGCCAAATCCAACTACGCCAGCCGAACGATTCCACTGCTTTGGCTAAAGGCTCTGTGCTGACCAACACGCCATCAACAAGCTCAAGAGCTCGATGCTGCGCCTCAAATCGATCCTTCCAAACCGCTTGAGCATCCGACGGCAAGGTCTGCCAATAGTGCCATTCACCACTGGCCAGCAGGCTGACATCAAAGGTGATGTCATCCACATCAGCCAACAAAGGAATCCCCCTTGCTGACGCCGACGCTCGCCATTGAACAAAGCGTTGGTCGTGAATGGGGCGAAAAACGACGACCCCTTTCAACTCCGACACTGCCTCAATCGCAGGGAGTGCTGCATCTGCCGTCACAACATGGGTGCGAAAGCCCAGGGCCTCAAAACATTCCGAATGGTTCACCACGCGGTAGGTGTGCCCAACGGATGTCGATGCCATCGAAACAATCAGGATGGATCCTCGTGAGGCTTGATTAGGCATCCTTTCCAGACAAGAATTTATGAGCCTCTGGGGGAACTGAGCCGTAGTAAATCGGCACATAGTCAGGCGCCTTGAAGACGTCTCCCCGAATGGCCTGATATTCAGACTGAAAGCGCTCCCATGGGTGATCTTTTCTCACAACATTGGTTGCCACACCTCCATGAAACTGATGAAAACTTCCCTCCCCCAACAACACAATCGGCGTTAATAATGGATTCAGAATCGCTCGCGAGAAGAAATCGAGATTGACCAATCCACCCCCAGGGGATTGGAAGCGGGCCTCAAAACCTCCTAAACGCTGAAATTGCTTGCGGGACATCGCGAAACAATTACTCTCACTAATTTTGGAAAACCATCCCTGACGGCAGGACATCGCCAAGCAAGCATGTTCAAAAAGTTGGTAGCCATTTTTACGCCAATCAAATGACCTCAAAAGACGATCTTCGACCGCCTGGTTATAGCCTTTGGTCATCGAGATGTTTTGCGGCTCATCACCTAAATGCCATCCGAGCGTGTATACGAATCCTTCGGCATGGATCTTCAACGCATCGAGAAATCCCCGAAGAAGACCTGGAGACACCATGCGAGCCCCGTCGACCATCACAGCAACATGAGCGGCACGGGCCGCTGCCACTCCTGCGTTGACTGCTGTAACAGGAGAAGGAGAGCCTGATGGCAAGCGCATGATGCGAAGTTGGCCATCAAAATCACTCTGCAGCTCAGATGCACTTAAAGGAATCTCTGAGCCGTTATCAACAACAATGACTTCATAGTCAGCTGATTTAATGTTTCGCTGATATCGGGAATCCAGCGTGTACAGCGTACGCTTAATTTCCCGATGCATATTAAAAGCAATCACAACAATCGTTAGCCTTGGCCTTGGTGCCAACAAGCGACGAAACCAGTCGCGACGTCTCGAACGAAGCATGACGGGCCCCATCTATAGCGCGTACNACATCGAACCAATGACTACCACAGTCAATCCTTCAAGCATCCAGCATCCAGGCGAACCGCGTGGTCGCCAGACAGGATTCAATGGCCTCAAAATTCGCAATCAAGTCACTTAATTTGCCACGGTTGATCTTGCGATATCGCAGTTCTGGAGCACCAGGCTCTAACTCCAGAAACTGACAAACCCGCTGATAAGCCTGCAACGGTGAATCCTCAAGATCCTCCTCATAAACCAACTCAAGCGAAGGAACCTCCGCATCGCTCAAAGCCTCCTGCATCCGGACGTGTCCTTCCTCATAGACCTCAAGCCACTCCAACAAAGAGCGCTGCCGAAACCCATGAACGATGTTCTCAAGGGGAATCGTGACAGCCTGCGATGGAGGGGATGCAGATGCTGAAGACACATAAACACCGCTACTTGACGCCCTGACATGGGACACCATCCGCCTCAAGCCATTGCGACGCCGCATCACAAGGTGATGTTGACAACCAAGGCTGGCAAAACG
This sequence comes from Synechococcus sp. ARS1019, assembly GCA_002690325.1. Classification (GTDB taxonomy): domain Bacteria; phylum Cyanobacteriota; class Cyanobacteriia; order PCC-6307; family Cyanobiaceae; genus Parasynechococcus. The sequence continues at coordinate 5,713 of NZED01000026.1, read as the reverse complement.
AGACACCCAATCCGAGCGACTCAAACCGGGATACAAGCCCAGATTCTGCTCTGGGAGGTGCTTCACCTCAAAAAGATGAAAGCGCGTTTGTAGACCATCACGGGCACGCTCAACCACCTCCTCGAGGGGTGGAAGTGTCCGATCCCCCCGTCTTCTCGGCATGTAGGGCGAAAAGATCTCATTGCTGTAGGTGATCTCTGGATGCTGCGCCAACAACGACCCGAGCACACTGCTACCGCAACGCCCGATATGCCAGTTGACAACGCCAATTGGAGCCATCGGAACTTTCATCAGACCCCCACTATCGTCTCTTCACTGCCCATGCGTTATGGCTGCCCCTCTGCCGAACTTCCTGGGCCTTGGAACCCAAAAAGGAGGCACCACCACCCTCCACAGGTTGCTCAGTCAGCACCCTGAGGTGTATTTGCCGCCATGCAAAGAAGTGCATTTTTTTGATCAGAACTACGGCTCCGGCGAAACCTGGTATCGCAGTCAGTTTCACAACGCCCAACCGCATCAACAGTGCGGCGACATCACGCCGTTCTATCTCTTCCATCCAGACGTCCCTAAACGGATCCACAACCTGCTGCCGACAGCGCGCTTGATCGTGCTGTTGCGGGATCCGGTGGAGCGCGCCATTTCTCAGCTGTTCCATGCACGCAAACGCGGCTTTGAACCACTGCCCCCCGCACAAGCCCTCGCGGCAGAACAACAGCGCCTCGCTAGCGGGGATCCCGTCAGCCTGCAGAAACACAGCTACGTGAGCCGCAGCCGTTATCTCGATCAACTCGATCGCTACGAGGCACTATTCCCCTCTGGTCAGCTCTTGATTCTTCGCAGTGAAGACCTGTTCGATCAGCCGAATCAAGTCTGGACAAGCCTGCTCGAATTCTTAGGGGTCAGCGCGATCAGCTTGGCCGCGCCTCTACCGAGAGCCAATGCTGGGGACGGATTGGCGGCCAGCCTCGATCAATCCATCAGAGACCAGCTCAGACACCAACTCGCTGACACCGCCGAAGGTGTCAAGCGCCGTTATGGCATCGAGTGGGCATGGACATAGAGCCAGAACCCGTTAAGCAAGGTTTGCTTAGGAGCCCTGAGCGATCGGTTCTCCCCGCAACTGCATGAGGAGCGGAACTGTGAGCGTGGCCGGATGACTGATTCCATGCTCCCAGAGCCCATCTTCACCCCAACAATCGCCATGGTCCGCGCAAATCAGCACGGTGGACTCTGAAAAGCGCTTCAACAACGAAGCCAGTTGAGCATCCACCCATTCCAGACATGCCCGTTGGCGACGAGCGCTTTCGTGGGCATCACAACGATCACCGCCAAAGGCGATGCAAGGGCTTGGACGACAGGGCCAATCAGCACCCTCATGCCAATACGGCACATGCGTTTCGCCCACATTGAGGAAGACAAACACAGGCTGGTCATCAGCCCCATCAGCCAGCTCAGCGGTCAGCCACTCCAATTGCTTGGACAAACTCCAGGTGTTTCCCGCGAAATGAAACCGCTCAAAGGGCTCCCCGAGCACGGCTCCCGTTTCGGTGCTCGGATCAAACCAATCGACGGCGCCGCTGCCAATGGTGCGGTAGCCCAGACGACGAAAACCATCGATCACGTTGGCACCATCAAGGGAAAAACCTTGTTGATCACGACTGTGATGGCCGGAAAAGGCCATTCGGAAAAGTTTCCCCGCCTTGGGATTCAACAAGGGGTCGCCACAGCCCTCAACACCAGGGGTGAACCCCATCCAAAACGCCGCATGACTGCCGTAGGTGAAATGGCTTGGAGCCTGAGCCCGATGTAAAGGGGCAATTCCTGCCAAATGTGGCAGCATTCCTGCTACATAGGCAGCCTCAAAAGTGTCGTAACGGCAGGAGTCCAGGCTGATAAAGAGGACGTCCTCTTTCATGGTCAACCCTGAGGCGGCGACGGCTGGAACATAAACATCGAGTAGATCACATTGCGGCGCATGTTTGTCATCATCTCGAGGAACATGTCGTAGCCCTCATTCTTGTATTCGATCAGAGGATCTTTCTGGCCATAGCCGCGCAAACCCACGGATTCACGCAAAGCATCCATGGCCTGAAGATGTTCACGCCAGAGCGTGTCGATCTGCTGAAGAATGAAGAAGCGCTCNGCCTCCCGCATCAAGCCTGGCCGTTGCTGTTCAATCTGTCCTTCCTTGAGGTCGTAGGCATTGCGCAGCTGTTCCTGCAGGAAGGTCTTGAGATCATCCATCTCCAGGCCTTGAATCTGCTCAGGTGTGAGGTCTTGGAGCAAATTGACAAACTCTTGAACTTTGCCCACCAGCTGGGGGAGATCCCATTCCTCAGGAGGAAGATCGGGATTCACATAGGCCTCAACGATCTCATTCATGGTGCGTTCGCCATAGCCNATCACCTGTTTCTTGAGACCCTGGCCATCNAGCACACGGCGGCGTTCGGAATACACAGCCCGACGCTGGTTGTTCATCACCTCGTCGTACTCGAACACCTGTTTNCGGATGTCGTAGTAATAGGTTTCGACCTTCTTTTGTGCNCCTTCAAGTGAGCGGGTCAGCATGCCGGATTCAATCGGCATGTCTTCTTCCACACGGAANGCATTCATCAAACCGGCGACGCGGTCACCCCCGAAAATGCGCAACAAGTTGTCGCCAAGGGAGAGGAAGAAACGCGTGGAGCCTGGGTCGCCCTGGCGGCCGGCNCGGCCACGGAGCTGATTGTCGACCCGCCGCGATTCATGGCGTTCGGTACCGATCACGTGCAGGCCACCGGCCTCGCGCACACGAGATTCTTCTTGGTCCACCACTGCGTCGTATTCAGCTCGAACCCGGGCGATCGCCTCGCGAAGAGCCTGGATCTGCGGATCGTCTGTTGGTGCCTTCTCAGCGGCGCTGGCGATGCGCTCCTCAAGATCGATCACNCTCAACGCACGGTCGCCCCAAACTTTGACCAGATCACGGGCGAGTTGACCCAAGGCCTGATCGGTGNCGTCGGTGAGCGGACAGGGATACAAGGTGGTGGCAGCACTGCGGGGCGCCGGTGCAGCCGCAGCCTCGGTGAAGCCTTCCGCGGAAGCACGCTGTACGGGAACGGGAGGCTTATGGCCTTCTTCCGGCTTCACTAACCGTGGCAACAGCACCTCGCGCAGTTTGAGCCGAGCCATGTAATCGCTGTTGCCACCAAGAATGATGTCCGTTCCGCGGCCAGCCATGTTGGTGGCGATGGTGACGGCCCCAGCCCGACCGGCCTGAGCAACGATCTCCGATTCGCGCTCCACGTTCTCGGGCTTGGCGTTCAGGAGGTTGTGGGGAATCTCTTGTTCTGCCAGCAGCGAGCTGAGCAATTCGCTCTTTTCAACGGACGTGGTTCCCACCAACACCGGACGACCNTTCTTATGGATATNNGCGGTCTCGTTGGCGACCGCNCGCCANTTNGCGGTTTCGGTTTTGTAGACCTGATCGGCCCAATCCTGACGAGCCCGCACCCGGTTGGTGGGAACAATCGTGGTCTGNAGTTTGTANGTCTTCTCNAATTCCACCTCTTCCGTCTTNGCCGTGCCGGTCATGCCGGCCAGACGTGGATAGAGCAGGAAGAAGTTCTGGTAAGTGATCGAAGCGAGGGTCTGGGTTTCCGGCTGGATCTGCANGGTCTCTTTGGCTTCAATCGCTTGATGCTGGCCGTCACTCCAACGACGACCAGGCATCACACGGCCGGTGAATTCGTCCACGATCACCGCTTCGCCATCGCGAACGATGTAATTGACGTCTTTAACGAAGAGCTCCTTNGCCTTCAGGGCGTTGGTGATGTAGTGGGCCCATGGATCTTGAGGGTTGTAGAGATCGGCAACGCCAAGCATCTGCTCGGCCTTGGCAAACCCTTCGTCGGTGAGGGTGCAGCTGCGCTGCTTTTCATCNACCTCGTAATCACCTTCCGGATCGATGCCGTCTTTNCCCATTTCTGCGGCACGCTCAAGGGCCAAAGCCACTTGAGCGGCCTGCTGGTATTTCTCCTGGGGCCGTTCCACCTGCCCAGAAATGATCAAGGGCGTGCGGGCTTCATCGATCAGGATCGAATCGACCTCGTCGATCACGCAGTACTGGAAGTCCCGCTGCACCACCTCGGAAATATCCGCGGCCATGTTGTCCCGCAGGTAATCGAACCCAAGCTCTGAGTTAGTGGCATAAGTGATGTCGCAGTTGTAATTGCGCCGTCGCTCTTCAGGACGCATGTCCTGCTGAATCAGACCGACGGAGAGGCCTAAAAAGCGATGCACCTGACCCATCCACTCGGCATCACGACGCGCCAAGTAGTCGTTCACCGTCACCACATGCACGCCTCGACCNGTGAGGGCGTTGAGGTAACTCGGCAATGTGGCGACCAGTGTTTTGCCTTCGCCGGTNTTCATCTCAGCGATCTGGCCCTCATGCAGCACCATGCCGCCGATCAGCTGCACATCGAANTGGCGCATGCCCANCACNCGTTTGCCGGCNTCNCGAACCACCGCNAANGCTTCCGGNANNANCTCNTTGAGCACCGGACGCTGGTTCTCGAGGGTGCCAGCGTTAGCCAAGCGTTCGCGGAACTCGGCAGTGCGGCGTCGAAGTTCGTCGTCACTCAGAGGTGCGATGTCCTCTTCCAGGACATTCACATCGGTGACGATCGGCTGGTAGCGCTTCAGCTTCCGGGCATTGGGATCACCCAGCAGGAGCTTGAGCATGGTGACAGCGACTACCAATGAGGTGGTGGCAGCCTACTGAGGAGATTCAAAAGCGATGAACCCGGCGATGCCTGTCCACCTGCCGGATCAACTCACGCACAGAATGGGGCACCGAGTTCAGCCACCACTGCAATGGCCGTCATTCGTGGTCGCTACATCAGCCTTGCCGAAAGCTTGGAACGGCGCAGCCGGCTGGAACAGCACCTTCAGGAACTAGGGGTTCAAGAGCGTTACAGCTGGTTTCCTGCCGTTCATGGCGATACTGAAACGGCCGCCGCACGCGGTCTACGGCCAGGGGAATGGGGCCTGTGGCAATCGTGGCTCCAGCTATTAAAAGAGGAGCTCACACATACACAAAGCTCATACGACTGGCTGCACATCGTTGAAGACGATGCTGAGCTAAGTGGTCACTTTTTGGCGTTCTGCGACCACCTCAGAGAAGGCCAGCCCACATTTGATCTGCTGTTCACGGACATGTACGTGAATCCGTCGATCCATCGCTCCTTTGCAGAGGAACACCAACGGTTGGAGACGCTGGGCCAGATTCAACTGAAAACAGATCTCTACACAGGCTGCACATCCTCGGTTCTGATTCACAGACAACGCATTCCATTGGTGTTGAGCCGCCTGCAGGAATGCCTTAGCGGGAGTCGATCACTCTTACCTCTGGACAATCAACTGCTGCGACTCTTCCATGACAAGCAACTGAACTTTGCCCGCACAGCACCCTTCATCACTGGCGTGCAGCGCAACAGCATTTCAGAAAGCACGATTCAGCAACGCAATCAAGACCACCGATCCGTCGTGGTGACTCAGCAGATCTGCGCCAACCTGAGACGTCAGCTGAGCGTGCTGGAAACAAGTAATCCGACGAACGAATTAATTCATTTGATGCACACATTGGCGAAGGACTACAGCCAGCCAAGCCAAGAGGATCTAACCCGAAGAATCAGCCTGGAACTGATGCACTTGGCCGAACAGCAGAATT
>NZED01000025.1 GCA_002690325.1 Synechococcus sp. ARS1019 | reverse complement strand
ACCGCTGAAAGCATCTAAGTGGGAAGCCCACCTCAAGATGAGTGTTCCCATGGGGTAACCCAGTAAGGTCACGGGAAGAACACCCGTTGATAGGCTCTATGTGGAAGTCCAGTAATGGATGCAGCAGAGGAGTACTAATAGACCGAGGGCTTGACCAACATTTTGGTTCTTGCCTGAAGAACAACAACTTTGTTGACCAGACGTTTAGCGAAAGCTGAGAAACCTATGCAGTTCTCAGGGTTCACACCCTTGAGAATGTTATCTATCCTGGTGCCCATGGCGGTGTGGAACCACTTCGATCCATCCCGAACTCGGTTGTGAAACGCATCAGCGGCGACGATATTTGGGGGGTAGCCCCCTGAGAAAATAGCTCGGTGCCAGGTAAAACATTTTCAAGANATCAATTGATCAGCTGATGTCTGAAGACATCAATGACCAATTGAGCAAAGAAACCACCTCNATATGAGGTGGTTTTTTTGTGCCCAGACCCACCCTTAACTCAGGTGCTGTTTTCAATTCCTTATGGCAGAGGGACTTTGCTTGGAATTCCTACGGCGCGAGGATAAGCCTTTGGGCAGGTGCCAACCGGAGAGAGTCTGAGAACATGCCGAACTCCCCGTGCATCCGGTAATTCGGTCTTCTGAATCGTGGTGATTTTGGTCTTGAGAATGTGCGCTGCTCGACTTAGATCTCGTTGTTGTTCATCATTCCAGTGGCCTCGATACAGCAGAGCTTGACCAGTTGAATGAATCAGAGGCGCAAGATATTCGGCGACGATTGGTGCTGCTGCTACTGCACGTGCCATCGCTAAATCAAATTTTGCACGGCATTGTTTGAGTTGTCCTGTCTCTTCAATGCGTTCGGTCCTAACGGTGATTCGCTGCCCTAAACCCAGTTCTTCGGCAATGGATTGAACGGCTGCTGTTTTACGCCCAACAGAATCCACCAAGGTGAATTGGCTATTGGGCAGTGCGATGGCTGCGGCTAATCCTGGAAACCCACCACCGGTACCGACATCAATGCATTGTCTTGGACGATCAGCTGTCTTGAGTTCCTCTTGCAATGGCCAAAGACTGTCAAAAATTTGATTGATCCAGAAATCGTTATCTTCGACGAGTCGGGTCAAATTGACTTTTGTATTCCATTCGCGTAAGCGGTCTTGTAAATCGATCAGCTGCTGGCCCTGCTCCTTCGTTGGTTGCCAACCCAGCTCCTGCCAGAAATTTGCATCCGGCAAGGTCGCTTTGGACATCAGCAGGATTCCTCTTTCCTTAGAGTCAATGTTCGCAGATCTGCCGCCACCTACCTCGCGTGAGTCATTACCAGCGACTGGGGGTTGATGCGACAGTTGATCCGGACACCCTTCGTCAGGCTTTTCGCCGTCGTAGTAAGGATCTTCATCCGGATACAACGCAGTTGCCCGCTGAGCAGGCGGCAAGGGAATTCCAGTTGTTATGCGAGTCCTACGACGTTCTTGCAGATCCGGTTCAACGTCGTTGTTACGACGAACAATGTGCGCGTTCGTCTCCTGCAGTTGAACCACAACAACCGTTTGTATCGGCTTCTTGGAAGGGCATTGGCGAAAGACGAGCGCTGTCCGGTGGTGAGTGGTTTGCTCTTGTGTTGTTGGGGGCTGCTCTGGTGCTCAGCTTGATCGTTGGGCTGGGGCTGGCTGCTCTACAGGGCCGCGAATGGCAGGTGGCGCCGGTCTGGTTGGCGAGTGTGCAGACTCAAACCAGTGCGAATGATGTCCGGGATGGCCGAGCTACCGACGGCAGAGACCCCTCTGAATCAACATTCGATTCGCGCTCTTGAACAATGGCTGAGCCAGTTGGGTGCCACCGTTGTTGAGGGCAATCCCTGCGAGTGGAGGCTGACCCGTTCTGATTGGACGGCTGAGCTGCTCCTTGCACAGGAGGATCTTGTTGTGGTCTGGTCAGCGCATGCACAGGATGAACAGCGCTGTTCCTTGCCCTATGGCTTAAGCCGTCAAGATGTGGAGGCGGCGATTAACGCTGGTCCTTGACTGTTAGACGCCGGCCAGTGCCGTTTCAATGGCTGCGTAACAGCGCTCCAATTGCTCGTCGGTGGTGCACAACGGGGGCAGCAGATAAACCACTTGCCCGAGGGGTCTTAAGAAGACGCCATGCTCCATCGCGATTCTCTTGATGGTTGGCCCCGCTGGGTTGAGGTAACCCGATGTTCCTTGGACGTTCAAGTCGAAGGCTGCCACGGTGCCTGTGACGCGAATTCTGCTCACCTTCGGGTGACGCTTGAGTTGTTCCAGGTGTTGCCGATGACGTTGTTCAAACCCCCTAAAGGCCTCAGGGTTGTCTTCCAATAAATCCAGGCTTGCATTGGCCGCTGCACAACCGAGTGGATTCGCGGTGAAGCTGTGTCCATGCCAAAGCGTGAGTGCGGGGTCTTGGCCAATAAATCCACGAAAGATGCGTTCGCTGGCCATGGTCACGCCCATCGGGAGGCAACCCCCGGTGAGTCCCTTGGAAAGCGCCATTAAATCCGGTTGAATTCCAGCTCGTCGACAGGCAAACCAGTCACCGGTGCGCCCGAATCCGGTCAGGACTTCATCGGCGATTAGAAGGGTGCCGCATTCCTTAACGCGTTGGGCGATGGCTTGGACAAACGCAGGCCGAACCATGGCCATGCCGCCAGCACCCTGCAAAAGGGGTTCGAGAATGACCGCTGCGGTAGGGGTCTCTAGAAGTTGGTCGAGAACCTGTAAGGCGGATTGTTCCTTCTCGTCCACCGTCTCGTCATCCCACCAAGTGCTCGGCCAGGGCACTCGGGCGACGGGAAAGAGCTTGGTCTCGAAGGGTTCGCTGAACAGATTGCGTTCCCCTACAGCCATCGCGCCGAAGGTATCGCCGTGATAGGCGCCATCGAAGGCAATGATTTGATGTCTGGGTGTGCCTTGGTTGTGCCACCACTGACAAGCAATTTTTAAGGCGACCTCCACCGCGGTGGATCCGTTATCGGAAAAAAACAGACGCTGTAGTCCAGTGATCTCACTTAAGCGTTCGCCAAGGCGTTCGGCTGGTTCGTGGGTGAAGTCCGCAAAGATGACCTGCTCCAGGCGTTGGGCCTGTTCAGCGATCGCGGCGGCCATCACCGGATGACCATGACCGTGAAGGGTGACCCACCAGCTACTGATCGCATCGATGAGTGGTTCACCCTGTTCTCGGAACAGCAACGACCCTTCTCCCGAAACAATGCGTTGGGGCAGGGCTGCGCTGGCGAGTTGGGTGAAGGGAGGCCAAAGGTTGGGATGGCGGGACCCGGCCTCGGTTGACGCCATGGTCTCCTTCGCAACTTTTGCCATATTGAAGGAGTGTGGTGAGAGTCCTTTTGTCCACCATCAGAACCCGTCGCCTGTCGAATCGCTTTGTGGCTCCAGCACGGTCGGTGAACCGGTTTGACGATCTCAACAAACGGTCCGTCGATGTCTTTGCCGAAGGTGGTTGGCCGGCGATTCGCAGTTCCCTTGAGATTCAAGGCTGGTCTCCAGCGCATCTCGACCAGATTCACGAGCAACTTCGCCAGGGATGGCCACTGGCGATTGCTCTGCGTCATGTCTCCATTCGCTTTGGAACATGTCCCCGTGGTTCCAAGCGGGGCTGAGTCAAACGCTCCCACTGTTGAAACAGATCCTGTTCAACATCCGTGAATAACACCAGTACCGCGCTGCAGAGCACGGCAACGATCAACGTGGCCAGAGTTTGTTGGTGTTTCATGAGGCCTGATTGGCCAACAGCTGCTCGAACACCTCAGTGAGATTTTGGTTCGTCCACTGTTGGTGTAATTGTTCGGCATTCAGGGGAGTTAAGGGAGGGAGATGAGCAATCACGGGAACATGGCCGAACTGCTTGAGTGTTTCTGGATTGTCGGCATGGGGCGGTCCGTTGAGAATGATGCCGAGCACGCCCAGATTGCGGCGGCGCAGGGCTTCGAGACTCAGCAGTGTGTGATTCAACGTCCCGAGTCCGCTCCGGGCGACCAAAACAATGGGGCACGACCAACGTTCCAGTTGATCAATTTGCAGCCAGTGTCTTGTGAGAGGAACCATCAATCCGCCGGCGGTTTCCACGATCAACGCTCGCGTGGTGACCGGGAGTTGCAGTTGCTCCGGATTCAGAGTTCGACCCTCGAGCTCCGCAGCCCAGTGCGGTGACACCGGCTGTTCGAAGGCGTAGGTCTCGTTCATGAAGCGTTCGTTCGGCAGCTTCAGCAGCTGCTGAACTCGGCCACGGTCACCACCGCCGTCGAGGCCGCTCTGTACCGGCTTCCAATAGTTGGCGTTCAGGCCTTGGACAAGCCACGCACTGACGACTGTCTTGCCGACATCGGTGTCGGTTCCACAAACCACCAAGGGGCTCGAAAGGGGACTCATCGACGTACCAGCAGAAGTTGCACGACCCAAGTGAGGTTGGCCTGGCCCGTCACGTTGTCTCGAGGCCAGGCCCGAAGCAACCGTCTCATCGCGCCGCCTCCCAGTGGATGATGTTGTGTGGCATCAGCTCCGATGTTGGCGAAGGATCGCAACAACTCGGACGGGGCCTCACTGCACTGGGTGAAGCGCAGCCTCTGATCGATGAGGACTTGGTGGGCACTCACCGCTTGGCGGAGGGCATCGCCATTTGGGAATGACAGAGCAGTACAAGGGACCTCAGCGGCGTCCGCCGCGTCATGCCATTGCGGGAAGCTGCCTGCAATGGGGACGGCTAAGGCCAGAATCCCATCTGGTGCCAGAGCTTGGCACCACGCCTGGAGATGCTGAGCTGGGGATACCAGCCAGTGCAGACAGAAACTTGAGGCCAACAGGGCGGGAGGTGAGGCGAGCTCTGGGAGCCCAAGGGCCAGATCGTGGTGGAGCGTCTCCACGCGTCCGCTGTGTTGCTGCAGCATCGCCACACTGCCATCCACGCGGAGGACGGAGCGACCGGGGTGGTGAAGGCTGATGGCATCAGCGAGTAGTCCGCTTCCGCTCCCAAGATCAATCCAAGGTCCATCCAACACGCGAACACGATGGATGTGCTCTGCCAAGCGAAACGCGATGGCATGTTGCAGGGTCACACTGCGGCTGTAGTCCGCTGCTTTGGCACTGAAGCACTGCAGCACCCGTTCACTCCAGGGGCTGGTCATGCGCTGTGTTGCAGCCAGGCCCTCACCTTGGCGAGCACGGTCTTTGTGATCAAGGCATGCCCCCAGTTGGGATCCCCGCAATGGCTGAAGTCATTGAAGCCTTGATCCTTCAGGTCTTTGAGCAAACACTGGTGGGTTTCAGCCGTCACCACTGCATCGGCACCTCCTTGAATTAACAGGATGCGGGCTTGATCCGGTCGACCACTTGGGAGTCCGTGTGTGCCAGCTAGGTGATGCAGATCTGCCTGCAATCGATCGCGTCCGATGGTCGTGAGTCCCTGAAGAACAAGCCTGTTGGGTGGCAGTGCAGATGGTGCAAGCGGATGGGCTACTTGCGAAAAAAAGCGTTCGAGCATGGCGATGCCGTCACCGTCCTGAAGGCTTCGTTTCATCCCATCCAGGCCGGTTTTGAGCCGTCGTCCCGCGCGCCCTTCAGGGATGAAACGGCTGAAACTGGCGAGGAGAATGAGTTCGTTGGTCTGCGCCAATGTGCTGTCAGGAACCAAATGCCAGCCCAGGGAATGGGCGATGAGCACACGGCGATTGGCCTGGTCCGACCACGTCGGTTGGTGTTGCGGCGAGCCGTCGTAGCCCCGGTCGCCATTTGTCCATAACCAGCCTTCCGTTTCGAAGGCTGATTGCCAGTGTGTCCAAGTGGCAGGTGAGCCGGCCCAACCATGCATGGCAATCACTTGTTTCATCTTGGCCCCACTGCGTCAAACAGCAGCTTTGAGGTTCCCGCTGGGAGGTCGTTGCGCAGGACCAGCCGCAGTCGAGAGGTTCCCTCTGGAACCGTTGGTGGACGAATCGCAACGCTTAAAAGTCCTTGGCGTTCAAGCCGTTGTTGAAGGTCTAAGGCCTCTTGATCTGTGCCGAGCACCAGCGGCAACACTGGCCCGATTCCCAGCGGGCGGGGCCAGCCCAAGTGGACAAGACCATCCCGCCAGCGTGCAGCNCTTGTGATCAGATCTTGCCCCCATTCTGGATGTTCTTCGATGAGCTGCAGGGCCCGTAACGCCCCTGCGGCAAGGGCTGGTGCCAGAGCTGTTGTGTATCGGAATGGACCGCTGGTCTGCAGCAGATGGTCACCGACCGTTGCATCTCCCGCCAGAAAGGCTCCGCCACTGCCAAAGGCCTTGCCGAAGGTGCCACTGATCAGAGTTACCGGCGGCTCGAGGCCATGGCAAAGCCCGCGTCCCCCGNGGCCTAGAACGCCGAGTGCGTGGGCTTCATCGACGAGAAGCGTGGCACCACGGCTGCGACAAAGGTCAGCGATGGCGTGGAGGTCTGGACTGGTGCCTTCCATGCTGAACAAGCTTTCCGTCACGACCACAACCCGGCCCGACGCTTGGTTTAGACGCTTGGAGAGGTCGTTGATGTCGTTGTGGCGGTAGCGGATTAAACGCGCACCACAGGCGCGGATGCCCACCAGTAAGGAGTGATGAATGAACCGATCGGCGATCACGGTTGTGTGCCGGTCGGCCAGTGCGCTGAGGGCGGCGATGTTGGCTTGAAATCCACTGGGGTACAGCAGCACCCGCTCCCGCTTTAACCAAGTTGCCAGCGCCATTTCCAATTGGGCATGGCTCGGGCGACTCCCGGTGACCAGCCTGGATCCGCCCGCCCCAAGGCCTTGATTACGCAGCTCTTGTTCTGCAGCGCTCAAAACCTCTGGATGACGGCTCAGACCGAGGTAGTCATTGCTTGCGAGATCGAGCAGTGGNTGCTGGGNTGGATGTCCTTCGAGCAGCCAATCGGCTGTTCCCCGTCGCCAGGTGCGCAGCTGTCGACGTCGGGTGGCAGGGACATCAGTCATCNCAACAGTCTGGAACGACCGACATCTCAGGATGGAGCTCTTGACGGTTGATTGGTTATGTCGTGGGAGCGTTTCACGCTGATGTTTCCGCTTTGGACGGTGCTGGGTGCGTGCTTGTCATTGCTGATCCCAGACCTGTTCACCTGGTTTCGAGGGATCTGGATCACCAGTGGTTTGGGCGTGATCATGTTGGGGATGGGATTGGGGTTGACCCCTCAGGATTTTTTGAGGGTGGGTCGTCATCCGCGGCCTGTGGCGATCGGTGCCCTCTCGCAATTTGTGGTGATGCCCTGTCTGGCTGCAGCATTGGCGATGCTCCTGAAGCTGCCGGCCCCTTTGGCGGTGGGGTTGATCTTGGTGGGGTGTTGTCCTGGTGGGACTGCCAGCAATGTCGTTGCCTTGATTGCCAAGGCTGATGTGGCGTTATCGGTGGTGATGACGATGGTCAGTACGTCGTTGGCCGTGGTCCTTACTCCGCGTTTGACCGAGGCCTTGGCCAGCCAATACGTCCCGGTGGATGGGGTGGCTTTGTTGCTGAAGGTTCTGCAGGTTGTTGTGCTCCCGGTCAGCGTTGGCGTTGTGCTGAAACACGGGGCTCCCCGCATCGCCCGACGGATGGAGCCGGTGATGCCGCCCTTGGCGGTGATCGCGATCGTTTTAATTGTGTCCAGCATCGTCGGCAGTCAGCGCGACGTTCTGATCGACCAGGGCGCTGCGCTCGTCGTCGCTTGCGTTCTGTTGCACGCCGGTGGCTTTTTCTTTGGATGGTTGATTCCCCGTTGTCTGGGTGAACCGGATGCCATCCGTCGCACAATCAGTATCGAAGTTGGGATGCAGAACTCTGGGCTTGCTGTGGTTCTGGCGCGGAGTGGTTTCACCAATCCTTTAACCGCTTTGCCTGGTGCGATTTCTGCTGTTGTGCACTGCATCATCGGCAGCACCCTTGCGGGGGTCTGGAGGCGAGGGCGGTCTGATCAATCGACCCCTCGTCCGTGATGCATCTGGCTGAGTAGACGTGCCGCCAGACCTCTGGAGACCTGCCGTTCCACCAACAGGGTGCAGACCCAGTCGAACAGAGGTTCAGCCTCGGGCAATTCAGCGAGGCGCTGTTCAAGCTTGAGCACTTCGTCGGCGCTGCGGCAGCCGCGCAACGCATCGATCAACGTGTCATTGGAGGGAGGAGCGCTGAGCAGCTTGCCGGCGTTCATCGAGGGCTGGGTGCACTGTCTTCGTCATGGCATTGGTGGCGTGGTGATGTCACCTCTGATTCACCAAGTCGAATGGATCGTCACCACACGCGTACAAAAAAAGCCCTGACGGCCGTCAGAGCTCAAGCATTCTCTGTCAATACAACATTAAGAATCCTTTGCTCCCGTCAATGCACATTGCGACTGGTGATTCCCATGATTGTTNTGGCTGATCACTTGTGTTCTGGGGAGTTCTCAGGCTGACGTCCTTAGGATTTAGAGACAGAGCAGGGACCGTCGGTGTCTTCAGCCCAACCGTCCGAAACTGCTCAGGCCGCTTTACACCCCGATCCCGCCGGGATTTTTCCATTTCCGCTGGACGACTTTCAGCTCGAGGCCATTGATGCCTTGAATCAAGGTCACTCCGTGGTGGTGAGTGCACCGACAGGATCGGGCAAAACGTTGGTGGGGGAATATGCCATCTATCGCGCCTTGGCCCACGGCCAGAAAGTCTTTTACACAACTCCTCTGAAGGCGTTGTCCAACCAAAAGCTGCGTGATTTTCGAGAGCAGTTTGGTGAGAACAACGTCGGTCTGATGACCGGAGATCTGAGTGTGAACCGAGAAGCATCAATCGTGGTGATGACCACGGAGATCTTCCGGAACATGCTGTACGCCGAAGCGGATCAGCATGATGATCCGCTCGCTGATGTGGAGGCTGTGGTGCTCGATGAGTGCCACTACATGAATGATTCCCAGCGAGGGACTGTCTGGGAGGAGTCCATCATTCATTGCCCCCCGCCGGTCCAGCTGGTGGCNTTATCGGCCACNGTCGCCAATGCTGGTCAGCTCACCGATTGGATTGAGAAGGTCCATGGTCCGACCACGCTGGTGGTTAGCGATTACAGGCCTGTTCCTCTGCAGTTCAGTTTCTGCAGTGCCAAAGGGTTGCACCCGTTGTTGAACGAGGCGGGCACTGGCCTTCANCCCAACTGCAAGGTTTGGAGAGCACCCAAGGGGCATAAGCGCAAGGGGCGTTCTGCCAAACCACCTCAACCGGAGCCTCCACCGATCAGCTTTGTGGTGGCTCAGATGGCCGAGCGCAGCATGTTGCCGGCGATCTATTTCATCTTTAGCCGTCGTGGTTGCGATAAGGCGGTCCGCGACCTTGGATCCCAATGTCTGGTGACGCCAGAGGAACAGGCCACAATTCACCAACGTCTGTCGCGTTACAGCACCGAGAATCCAGAAGCCGTTCGCGATGGCATTCATGCCGATGCCTTATTGCGGGGGATTGCGGCGCATCACGCCGGCGTGTTGCCGGCTTGGAAGGAGCTGATCGAAGAGCTGTTTCAGCAAGGACTGGTGAAGGTNGTGTTCGCGACGGAGACGTTGGCCGCGGGGATCAACATGCCAGCCCGCAGCACGGTGATCGCGGCGCTGTCGAAGCGAACAGAGCGGGGNCATCGCGCCCTGATGGGGAGTGAATTCCTGCAGATGGCCGGTCGAGCCGGACGGCGCGGTTTGGATTCCAAGGGATATGTCGTCACGGTTCAGAGTCGCTTCGAAGGCGTGCGGGAGGCTGGTCAGCTGGCGACCAGCCAGGCGGATCCGCTGGTGAGTCAGTTCACACCCAGCTACGGCATGGTGCTGAACCTGCTGCAACGCCACGATCTCGCCAAGGCCCGCGAGCTGGTGGAGCGCAGTTTTGGTCGCTATTTGGCCAGCCTTGATCTTGTCGAAGAGGAAGACACCCTTGCTCAGCTGCGTCTGCAGCTCGGTCAGCTTGAAGGGGTGGCTGGAGATGTGCCTTGGGAGGATTTTGAGGCCTACGAAAAGCTGCGTGCACGTCTTCGGGAAGAGCGCCGTCTGCTGAGGATTCTTCAGCAGCAAGCTGAGGAAACCCTCGCCAATGAACTCACATTGGCCCTTCAGTTCGCCAGTCCAGGAACGCTGGTCAGCTTGAAATCACCTCAGCTCCGAGGTCGGGTGAGTCCTGCGGTGATCGTTGAAAAGGTCGATGGGCCGGGGCAGTTCCCACNCCTGCTTTGCCTGACCGATGACAACGTTTGGATCCTGNTTCCTTGCCAGGCGGTCGTCAGTCTCCATGCCGAATTGAGCTGTCTTCAGGTGGAAGGGNTCGTCAGCCCTGATCTGCAGCGCACGGGCGAGATGCGGCATGGCGATCAGGCCAGTGGCGGNTTGGCACTAGCGGTGTCCCATATGGCGAGACGCCATGACATGACNACGCCTCAGTACGACTTGGCAGGAGAAGTNTTGACTCAGATGCAGTTGGTTCGTGAGTTGGAGCAGGAGCAGGAGCAGCATCCAGCCCATCGTTGGGGGGATCGCAAACAGCTCAAGAAGCACCGCAGGCGGATGGAGGAGCTGGAACTCGAAATTGAGGAGCGCCAGCATCTTCTGCAGCACCGTGCCAACCGCCATTGGAAAACCTTTCTGGCGCTGCGCGACATCCTTCAGCAGTTCGGTTGCCTGAAGGAGTTGGTTCCGACGGAAATCGGTCGCACTGTTGCGGCATTGCGCGGCGACAACGAGCTTTGGTTGGGCTTGGCACTCATGAGTGGTCACCTCGATGAGCTCTCTCCTCCCGATTTAGCCGCTGTCTTCGAAGCGATCAGCACCGAGGTCAACCGCCCAGACCTTTGGAGCGGTTTCCCTCCACCACCGGGAGCGGAAGAAGCACTCCATGACCTCTCTGGGTTGCGACGGGAATTGCTTCGGGCCCAGGAACGCTCCGGTGTTGTCGTTCCCGCCTGGTGGGAACCTGAGTTGATGGGTCTTGTCGAGGCTTGGGCCAAAGGCACGGATTGGTCAGACCTCATTGCCAACACCTCTCTCGACGAGGGTGACGTGGTTCGAATCATGCGTCGAACNGTCGATTTGTTGTCTCAGGTGCCCTACTGCGAAGCGATCAGTGAGCAATTACGGACGACGGCACGTCAGGCTTTAAAAGCGATCAACCGCTTCCCCGTGGCTGAGTTGGATGATCTGTTGAAGTCCGGTGCTGATCTCAACCCAGCGACAGAACGGGCCGCCTAATTGTTAGCTCTGCTGGGGGGTGGCCATTGCTAACGGGTTCACAATCTGATCGAACGCAGNACCGCTGATATGGCCGAGCTCGAGCGCAGCATCTCGCAGGGNGAGTCCCTTCTGATGGGCATGTTGGGCAATGGCACTGGCTTTCTCGTAACCAATCGTTGGGGTCAGAGCGGTNACCAGCATCAACGACTGCTCCAGCAGTCGACCGATCTGTTCATGGTCTGGTTCCAGTCCCTCTACCAGGTTGCATTGGAAGCTGCTGCTGGCATCGCTCAGCAGTTGGATGCTTTTGAGNAGATTGAAGCCAATCAGCGGTTTGTAGACGTTCATTTGAAGATGTCCGCCAGCNCCGGCCGCTGCGACCGCTGCATCGAGACCGATGACTTGGGTGCAGACCATGGCCATGGCTTCGCACTGAGTTGGATTGATTTTTCCAGGCATGATCGAGCTCCCCGGTTCATTGGCNGGAAGGCGTAATTCACCAAGACCGGCGCGNGGTCCACAGCCCAACAGCCTCACGTCGTTGGCGATCCTGAGTAAGGCCACTGCCAATAGCCTGAGTTGTCCCATGCAGTGCACCAAAGCATCGTGTCCTGCCATCACCGCAAAGAGGTTGTCGGCGGGATGGAACGGAAGACCCGTTTGGCGTTGAAGATCCTTCGCCACGGCGGATGCAAATCCTGGAGGTGCGTTAAGGCCCGTGCCGACGGCGGTTCCTCCAAGAGGTAATGCTGTAAGCGAGTCCGAACTGGCTTCAATCCAGTGGTGACACTGACGGAGCTGATCCCGCCAGGCGGAGACTTCATCCCCTAAGCGCAGTGGAACCGCATCTTGTAGGTGGGTGCGTCCGATTTTGACCACAGACATCCAAGCCTGTGCCTTGCTGTCCAGAGCCTCAATCAGTGCCGAGAGGGATGGAAGCAGAACGGTCTGGATTTGCTGTGCAGCGGCAATGTGGATTCCGGCCGGAAAGACGTCGTTGGTGGATTGGGACCGGTTGACGTGATCGTTGGGATGAACTGGGCGATGGCTGCCGAGTGGTTCGTTCGTCTGAAGTGAGGCCAGGTTGCTGATCACCTCATTGACGTTCATATTCGTTTGGGTGCCACTTCCGGTCTGCCAAACCTTTAAGGGAAAAGCCTGATCGTGGTCCCCTGCTGCAATGGCATCGGCAGCCGTGCAGATCAATGCAGCGAGTTCCGGCGTGAGGAGTCCGTGCTTGGCATTGACCGTGGCGCAAGCCCGTTTGATTCTTGCCAGAGCATGAATGAGCTCAACAGGAATGCGCTCTGATCCGATCGCGAAGTTCTTCAGTGAGCGTTGGGTCTGTGCTCCCCAGAGGGCATCAGCGGCCACCTCGACAGGACCGAGGCTGTCACGTTCGGTCCGGCAGGAACGACTGGTCATCGGCAGTGATGGATCGCGCTTGGTCCTTCCCCTGATCATCCATGATTAGGGGAAAGCTCAACGCTGGTTCGGTCGCAGCACAAGCCAGACAACTAGAAGCGTTCCGCTGAGACTGACCACTACATAAATCCAGTCGGCATAGGGCGTCCAGAACATGGGCTGTGGCTTCTGAGGCAAGCATGCGATTCTGCGCGCTCACGACGTCTGGACCTGTTGTTGAGAGTTGAACGCTTTCATCGCTGTGTTTTGGCGATCCAACAGGCCTCTGCTCCGCAACTTCAGGCCTATCTCTCCAAACCCGAGCGTCCCCTGCGAGCGTTGTTGAATCGCCGCAAGCTCACCGAAAGCAGCGATGGGCGCTTCCTCTACCAATCGAGGCCCTATGAGCTGTTGTCATTTCGGGTGCAGCCTGAAGTCACGGTCCGTGCCCAATGGCATGGNCGAATATCCACGCTGAGCATTGTGTTNGAGCAGTGCACGATCCATGGCCTTGGAGCGTTGGATTCCCTGGTTCAGTTCACTTGCGAGGCTCGGATCGTCTCGGATCGAGGTCAACTGATTGCGGAAGCCGATCTCGCTCTGGAAACGACGGGTTTGGCGAGTTCGCTTCCGATTCCCAGACGCCTGCTGCTGCCGATGGGGGAGCGGGCATTGGATTTGGTTGTCGCGCGGTTGGAGAAACGCTGCCGGAACGGGTTAGTGCAAGGTGCCCAACGCTGGGTTGCTGCACATCAGCGACCCAATGACCGTTGAAGACAACGCCTGTTTGGTCGTTTTGATCTGGCACGTCGACAAAGGCTGCGATAAGACAAGCCTTCTTCGAGGGGAGAGCACGTGTCGATGTTAAAAGTCGGAGAAATTCCGATGATAGAGTTTTTTATAAATCTGAAAGTTNGGATTGCGGTGTAATGCTTTCAGTGAATTCGAGTCAACCAGTCTTCGCCTTTGAAGATGCCTATATCCGAATAGATAAGTCTGATGAAAGTATTACCAATCAAGTGGGTTGGCACTGGAGTGTTGATTCGGGAGATCGTTTGGCCGTATTGACCTCCAATTCTTTTTTGCGCTATCAGCTGATTGCTGTGCTTGCTGGATTGGTTCCAGCTGCCGGAGGTCGTCAGATTCGTCAAGGTGTCATCGGTTGGCCTTTGGGTGGTGAGGGTGGTCTCGATGGCAGGTTGAAGATTGGTCAGAACGTTGACTTTGTTTGTCGTCTTTATGAGGATTGTTTGCAGTCTGATTACTTCAGCTTAGATGCATTTTGGACGTTGCTTGCTGAAGAAGGTATCGAGACTGAAGGGTGTCTACGNGATTTGAACTCTTCGCAGAAGCGTGTCTTTTTTACGGCCCTGTCGTTGCTTTTTCATTTTGATCTTCATCTTGTTCCACGAACACGATTTTTGATGTCAAAGGCTGGTACATCGCTTCGGCAATTGTTTCTGAAGCAGTCGGAGGGAGCCGCCCTCGTGACGACATCGACGAATGCGCGCTTTTTGCGTCAGTTTTGTGATCTTGGGCTGGTCTTGAGTCCTTCGGGTGAACCACTGTTTTTTGGTGGCTTGGATGAGGCTTTGGCCAGGTTTGATCAGAGTTCGACTCAGGATGACAGTGATGACTCCGATGATTCCCTGATTCAGGGGCTTAACCTTCAGAACTCTGATCGTGAAGCCAATGACCAAGACGACATTCTTTGATTGGCTGAAACTATGAATTCGTTGACAAGGATCACAAGCAAGCTGCAAAGACAAGTCAATATCATTTTGGCGATTTCGGAGTTTGACCGACAGCGCAAAGCCTCCGGTAGTCCCATAGGTAGCTGGGAATCACTGGTGCAGCCTCTTCAGTTGATGCTGTTCTTTATTTTGATGCGTGTTGGCTTCTCTTTTTTGAAAGGTAGTAATCGATTTGCCGCTGGTGGTACGACGGATATGTATTTTAATATTGTGATATTTATGTCCACAGGTTTTTGTATTGTTTTCCTGTTCCGCAATGTTGCCCTGAAGGCATTGATGGGGTTGAAGTTGAGAACTCCTCTTTATTTTTCTCGGGTTAAACCCCTAGATATTTTGCTTGGACTCTCGCTGAACGATGTGCGTGCTTTGGCGACATTGTCTTTAGGGATCTTTGTGATTACTTGGTATTTTACCTGGGATTTTCGTTTGGATAGTCCTGGTCTTGCAGTTGTGACTTATCTGCTGACCGTATTGATGGCTATTGGCTTTGGATTGTGTGTAGTTTTTCTAGGCAAGTTAAATAAAATGGTCGTCAAAATTATTCGTCGCGTGATGCAGAGAGTCATTATTTTTACGTCCGGCATCTTTTTTGCCACCTTTGAAATTCCTGCACCAGCTCGTCCATTTATTACGTGGAATCCGATTCTTCATGGTGTTGAACTCTTTCGCCATGCAATGAACAACAGCTATCCCATCCCCGATATCTCATTGTCCTACTTAGCNACCTGCTCTATAGTTACATGCGCTTTTTCTTTGATCCTGTATCGGACGAATGAGTCGTTGCTTCTAGAAGCCAATGACGATTAACCCCTNAGACCAGGACTCGGTAGTCGAACGTTCCTCTTANTTGTATTCCGATGGCNAACCAATCTTTAAAACCTCAAGCGAGCACTGTCACGGCCCCAGCATTTCTGAGTGCCGTGCCCTCGCCTGTGTTGGCCTACGCCACACGGTTTGCTGAGCAGAGTTGGCGTAGCCGGCTTCGAACCCTTGCCCAGCCCAGGACCTTGGTGTCGATCTTCCTGGCTTCGTCAGCGCTTTACTGCTTCGCGATTGGTCGCGATCGTTATACGGCGGTCTCTGAGTTTGTGATTCAGCAGGCGGTTCCGTTGAATACGTCGTCCTCCTCAGTTCTGGGGGGCGCAGCTGCTGCTCCTCAGGTGCTGACCTCGTTGGTTGATGGTCAATACCTCCAGGTCTATCTCGGGTCTGCAGATGTCAAAAATCGCCTTTATCCCGAAGCATCCACTCTCGAAACCCTTTACCGACCTTCGTTACCGGATCTCATCAGCGGGCTTCCTGCCGGTAGTTCACAGCCCTCACAACTTGCTTTTTATCGCAAGCAGTTGAGCGTGGCACCTCAACCAATGAGTGGTTCAGTCATTGTTAAAACCTTTGGTTTTACGCCTAACCAGGCCCTTGAATTGAATCAATCGCTCTTACTTCAGTCACGGCGGTTCGTGAATGAAGTTAACCAGTCTATTAGTTCAGATCAAAATATTTTTGCTCAAAAGGAAGTCAAGCTTGCTGAAGATAATCTGAGAGAAGCGTCCAAAAAACTTGAGGATTTCCAAGATCAATATGGTCAGCTAAATCCAGAAACAGAACAGGAAGCAACGAGCTCGTTNATTTCTCAGCTTGAATCTAGGCTGGTGGATCTAAAAGTTGAGGAAGCCACACTTCGTCGTCAATATCGTGATCCAGATGCACCTGAGGTTGCTTTTATTGCAGACCAAGTGGGTGAATTGGAACGACAGATCAATGAAGAGCGGCAAAAGGCTGTTAGTGAAAATGGTCGTGATTTGAACCGATTGGCATCGGAGGCGACGTCATTGCGCTCTGACGTTGCCTTTGCCACTGATTCGTTGCTTGCGGCTCGATTGGCTGCAGATAACAGTCGCCGCGAAAGTCAACGCCAGTTGAAGTTTGTTGTGATGTTGAATCAGCCTCAGCTACCGGCTTCGCCAGATCAGAATTGGCGTTGGCAAGCATTCCTCGGATCCGTTGGCATCATTGTGGTGGCTTGGGGTGTTGGAGGATTTTTGCTGGCTGCGATGAAACGCGATTAACCCCATCGCCTTGCTCTCATTAAGGACGAATCGATCCTTTCCCTTTGCCTGCAAGGTAATAACCGCAGGCGCGGGCAAAGTGGAGTCGTCTCCGTTGTTTTAATTGTTCCGGGGTGATGTCCGGATAGAGATTGACGGCTTTCATGTCGGTCTTGCATGATTCTTCAACCATTGCGACGACTTCCTTCTTCGATGATGGAAGCTTTTCTTTGAGATGTTGATCATAAAAGTGCCATTCGGTATTGGCACGTATCATTGTTTCGCGGAAGGAGTATTCATGGGAATGCCTCACAACAGCATTGGAGGCGTAGGCTTTTTTATAGCCGAGTCTTAAAATAGTGCTTGCCCAAAGTTGATCCTCCCCGTAGACAACATCTGGGAGAGGATGTTTCTCCCAGATAATGCGTCGTAAGCATGAATTATTGTCGGAGTAAAATCGCTCATGGCCTGCCAAAATGCTTTCAGGGCTTTGGCGTTGGGGATCAAGTTGAATCGGGATTCTGTGGCTTCGGTAAATCCAGCGATTGAAATGATTGTCTAGATCATGAGTGGTGAGTTGCGAATGTGATTCATGGGCNATATGGCAGCCAAACACTCCAGCAACCTCTGGATCTTTTTCGAGTGGTTCGATTAAATTACTCAGCCAAAATGAGTTGGCTGGAAGTGCATCCTGAGTAATGAAAACGACGTAGTCTCCTTTGGCTTGGGATGCGCCAAAATTACGTGTTTTTCCATGACCAAAATCTTTTTTCTGGATTGAAAGAATCTTTACTCTTGGATCGTTGGGGATTTTCTTTATTGCACCATCTGTGGATTCGCTATCGATGATGANNAGTTCAAAGCCGTCATCGAGGTGCTGATTGAGGCAAGCTTGAACCACCTTTAAAAGCATATCTCCACCGTTATAAACAGGAATAATGATGGAGGCTTTGATCGTTGCACATGGATGTTGCTGGATTGAATAGCGCTGAAGTGCTTGCTCAAATGTCCTTTGTAGAAAGGATTCAACCAATTGATTGGATTGATCCCAAGTGAGATCACGGGTTGCAGCAAGCCCGGCTGTTCGATGTTGATTCTGGATCTCGTTGTTGTTGAGCAGGATTTGAAGTGCTTCTGCTAAACCGTCAGGTGTTGCCTCCGCGAGGACCGCTGACCCTTCTTGATAAGAGAGGCGTGTTTGCTCAGCATCAATATCAACAACAGGTAGGCCACAGGCCATCATTTCGTTGGGAACGAGTGAATAGTTGGTGCCTGATAGCACTAGACCAGCAGTTGCTTCTTGGTAGAGCGCGGCTAATGATTCGGCATCCAAAATTCCCGCGTGTGTTGTTTTGGCTGGGATTCCAAGATCGGGTAGGTCCTTTTCTCCAAAAGTAATGATTTCGAAGGCTTCTCCTAGATCAAATAGTCGTCTGAGAGCTAAGACTCCTAATTCATATAAGCGTCGTGGTGTACTTCGACGAACATAAAATGCGATTTTGTTGCGCTCACGGTGGATCGATGGGTTGACTTTATAAATCTGATGGTCAACGGCGAGAGGAAAAGACATCGCTTGATTGCCATGCTGCTCCATGCGTTGTTTCAGCCAGGGGCTTGCACAAATGCAATGGAATCCGTGTTTGGCTCGATAGGCTTCTTCGGTTAAGAATGTGGCTGTCCCGCGTGCGAAGAAATAGGGCTCATAATCTTGAACAAAATAAAATCGCTCGACAAAATTTTTCATGCCGAGCACTGGATATGTGCTCATGCGGTCCGTGGCAATGACNATGTCCCCACTAACAAGATCCAAGTCTGTTTGGTCATTTCCGAGAAGGAAGACTTGATCTGTTTTTAGCTTGATAAAAAACTGATCAATAATGCGCTTGTGCAGTTGGCTTGGTCGGTTTCGTTTGTCTCCCTTCAGCTCTGAATGGACCCAGATCGTGCATTGGTGACCACATCGCTCTAAGTAATCTATGGCACGAAAGATTGTTGTGTGTCCTCCCAGACCGGGTGTGAAGTTGGGGATCACCCAATGAATATTAAGACTGTCTTTGTTGAGAGCCCATGAAAAAGAACGTTTGTGATTAAGGTCTTGCTCGCGAAACTGAATGACTTTTTCAAAGCCATTTAAATTGAGTTTGTTCCGGCCTTCAATAATGCTCTTGTCGCCTTTGTGTTGTTTCGAGTTTTGGTAGCCGCAGTAGGTGCTGACTAGGTTTTTCTGNTAATACTCAGTGCANCATAATCCGATCAATCGTTCCACGCTATGGGCAAGTGTTCCATCGATTTGACCACCTTCCGCGTCGAAGTCGTTGAAGTTGAGCTTCCAGTCGATCAGAGGTTTTAGGATCTCCGTCTTGCACCAGAACATTGTGCCGACGGGAAAGCGAAAATTTGATTCCGCCTGGATTGAGTCAATGCCTAACTTNTTNAGGAATGGCTGGGCTTTTTCAAAGTTGCTTCTTTCATGCCCCCAGCAGCTGTCATGCTTGATCCCGAGAGATATTGCATAATTCTCCACCGCATAAATGATCCCACTATCTTCTTCTGAGAGTTTTAAAAGNTTGGTTTGAATGACTTCCTCAGAGCCGATGAGATTGTCTAGNCAGTGAAGAAACCAGCCACTNAATGCATTGCTATGTGGGCTTTTTTTGGAATGTAGTTTGAGGAGGTAATCGTATCGGCTGAGCTTCTCTCCGAAGCCTGCCAGAAAGGGGCCAACATCCCGGCCTTGGTTTGGAAAGCTCTGAACTTCAATATGGTTGATGTTGCTCAGCGACGAGAAAAGTTCTTGTATCTTTTTAATTGAGTCTGAACGCGTCGAAATGAACGCATCGAATTGGAATGGGATTCGCTTGAGGTAGTCTGCAATTGTTTGGCTCAGCTC
This sequence comes from Synechococcus sp. ARS1019, assembly GCA_002690325.1. Taxonomy (GTDB): domain Bacteria; phylum Cyanobacteriota; class Cyanobacteriia; order PCC-6307; family Cyanobiaceae; genus Parasynechococcus. The sequence continues at coordinate 39,420 of NZED01000025.1, read as the reverse complement.
TGGGTAATGAATATGGAGTACCACTGCATANCGTTTGGTCTTGATNCGCTTCCATTGTTGATCTTGGNTTGGCGTCAATNACATCACTTTTTTGATGTCTGCCATCTTTCTCATGAATTGAATGTCGTCCATGGAACAACGATTTTCATAAACGCCAAACTGGAAAAAGTGACGCATTGGGTTATATCCTTCCTTCTTGACGTCTGGATATTTGCTTAGATAGCTGTTGGTTTCAAATAATTCGCTGGGATCTAGCCCCTTTTTCCATCCTGTTGTGCAGTAGTGCAAAACAAAGTCTCCGAGGCAATGAAGTGTGTTTGCCTCATTGGCTGGAAGCTGTTTTGCGTAATGGTCTTGGTCAAAAACATAGGCGTAATGGCAAAGATATTTCGTGTCTTTGAGTTCACTCTTTTTGAGTTTGCTTGTGTCGATGTTGGCAAGGAAATCCTTTAATTCTGCGCTCAGTGCCTTTTTTCTGTTGTTCGGCGGCTGATTGCTTTTGGTTTGCCGATTCAGTCCCAGGGATCGGAGTCTCCTTCGCCATCGTTTTGGGATGAGCAGGTCTGGCCGGATGGCTCGTATCGACTGTGCGGTTGCGCTGCGGGTTACGCGCCCCAAGTTGTTCAGTGCTCCGTTCGATGCGTTGAATTTGACCATCGCCGAACCGGGAGCTGATTTTATTAATTTAACATGGCAATAATCTGATCGATTAATGCCTTTTTTCTGGCTGTCTTGATGCTTCCTTTCTGTTCTCTTTTGGTTTATTTCATGCCAAGTCTTTCACCTTGGTAGCCAGACTTGTCTCTGACTTGCTGGCACCAGTCCTTGTTGTTGAGATACCACTGCACGGTCGCTTCTAGTCCTTCGTTGACATTGTGACGTGGAGTCCATCCCAGTTCTGTTGTGATGCGGGTTGGATCAATGGCGTAACGACGATCATGGCCAGGTCGATCAGTGACGCGTTTGATGAGTTCAAGATGGGAGCGATCCACATCTTCAAGTTGATCTAGTTGCCGACAAATTGTTTCGACAACGTCGCGATTTGTTTTCTCTCCATGGCCCCCCACGCAGTAGCTGCGCCCATTCACTCCTTGGCATGCCGCNAGNAGGAGNGCATCNACATGATCTTCGACGAACAGCCAATCGCGGATATTNAAGCCATCGCCATAGAGCGGTATCTCCTCCCNCGATGACGCTTTGAGGATCACAACAGGGATGAGTTTCTCAGGGAACTGCCAAGGNCCGTAATTATTCGAGCAGTTGGTGAGAACGACCGGCAAGTTGTAGGTGTGATGCCATGCCTGAACGAGATGGTCGCTGGCTGCTTTGCTGGCGGAGTAAGGACTTCGCGGGTCGTAGGGCGTTGTTTCAGAAAATCGTCCTTCGGTTCCTAGGGAGCCGAACACTTCATCGGTGCTGATGTGGTGCAGTCGGAAGTCATCCTTGCGGTNTCCCTCGAGGTTCTCGTAGTGCTCTCGGGTTGCCTGCAGAAGGTTGAACGTGCCCAGCACGTTGCTCTCAACAAAGACCCCTGGCCCGGAAATGGACCGATCCACATGGCTTTCTGCCGCCAAGTGCATGACCANGTCGGGATCTGCTGTGCGGACGGCTTGTCGAACGGCCTCGGCGTCTGAGAGGTCAACTGTGAGGAGTTGGTGGCGCTGCGCGGCCCCTGCACCCAGCGTCGCCAAGGTGCGTGTGATCGACGTGAGATCACTTGCATATCCCATCTTGTCGAGATTGAACACAGTCGCATCGCTCTCGCTTAGGAGCCGCCTGACGACTGCACCGCCGATGAACCCAGCTCCCCCTGTCACGAGAATGCGTTTGCGGCGTTTCAGGAGATCGGCGGCGGTGGGCATCGTGGTGGACATGGACGTGTTCGAACAGGGGAGATGGAACTGGACTTAATGGATCACAACCAACAGTTGGTTGTTCAAGCAGGTTGAGCGGTCGACTGCAGAACGGTTTTCAGAGCGTGTCGCCAATGCTCTGCATNCAGTTGCAGTGCTTTGCGTGTTCCACTGCAATCGAGCAGTGAGTAGCTCGGTCGTGCAGCCGGTGTTGGATAGTCGCTGGTCTGGATTGGATGCACCAGNGCTGGAGTGTCGAGCAGGCCGAGTTCTTGCCCGAGTTCGCCCACAGCCACAGACACGTCATACCAGCTGGCGGCGCCTGCATCAGACCAGTGCATCACCGTTGGCAGGTTGCCTTGAGAGGCTCGTTTGATGCTTTGCCAGCAGGCAGTTGCCAAGTTGATGGTGCTGCTTGGGCAGCCAAGTTGATCGCTGACGACCCCGAGGGTCTCGCGTTCACGGTGCAGTCGCAGCATGGTGAGAGCAAAATTTTTCCCAACCGGGCCCATCACCCAACTGGTGCGGAGGATATGGGCGCGAGCNTCGTCCTTGAACACACCCAGGATCGCGTCTTCACCGGCTGCTTTGGATGCGCCGTAGACGCCGAGTGGAGTTTTGCTCTGTTCAGGCTGATAAGGAGAGCCTTGGGACCCGTTGAAGACAAAATCGGTGCTGATTTGGAGAAGCCTCCCCCCAAGCGCTTCAAGGGCTGTTGCAAAGGCTGCCGGTGCTGCCGCATTGACGGCGTTGGCGAGCTCNGGTTCCGATTCCGCCTTGTCCACAGCGGTGTAAGCCCCGGCATTGAGCACCCAGTCGGGACGGTGTTCCTGCACAACGGCATGGCAGGCATCCGCATCGGCAAGATCGAGNGCNAGTCGACCATCCCCGCCGTTTCGACTCGTGGCAATGAGTGAGATCTCAGCTGGGGTTGATGCCTGTAGGGCNTGGCCCAGTTGTCCGGCCGCACCTGTCAGCAAGACCTTCATGAGAAGACATCTCCCGTCGTCGTTGCTTCTTGAAAANCTGGGGCGACAGCGTCTTTGCCAGACAGACTGACGTCGGCCCCCTCGAGCCGTTCCACCGGCCAGGCAATCCCAAGATCAGAGTCGCTCCACAGGATGGCCCGTTCGCAGGCCTTGTTCCAGAAGCCTCGAGCTTTGTACTGCACCTCGGCACTGTTGCTCAGGGTTAGGAAGCCGTGGGCGAACCCTTCCGGGACCCAAAGTTGGGCTTTGTTCTCAGCATTGAGTTCGGCTCCCACCCACTGACCAAAGGTCGAGGAGCTCTGACGGAGGTCAACNGCCACATCAAAAATGGCACCCGCGCTGGCTCGGACGAGTTTGGCCTGNGGTTCCGGTGCCAGTTGGTAGTGCAGTCCCCTCAGAACACCTCGAATCGAGCGCGAGTGATTGTCCTGGGAAAAGACCACGCTCTCGCCAACGGCATCGTCGAATTTGCGCTGGTTCCAACTTTCAAAAAACCAACCGCGGTCGTCACCAAAGGCAGGAGGTGTGATCAGCAGGGGACCGTCAACCGTGGTTCCNCCAGGACTGCGGAGCTGTTCAACCTGCATGACTCGTCTCCAGGCTGCTTTGCAGAGCGGCATGGTCGCTCACGCTTTCCTCGAGCATTTGCATCAGATACGTTCCGTAGCCACTTTTTTTCAGCGGAAGGGCGAGTGCCTCGAGGGCGTTGTTGGTAATCCAACCTTGGCGCCAGGCCACTTCCTCTGGGCAGCCAACTTTGAGCCCTTGACGATGCTCGAGGGTGCGGATGTAGCTCCCCGCATCATTCAGGGAGTCGCATGTCCCTGTATCCAGCCATGCCATGCCACGGCCCATGAGTTCCACTCTCAGTAACCCGTCTTCCAAATACATCTGATTGAGATCGGTGATCTCCAGTTCTCCGCGGCTGGAGGGTTGTACGCGTCTGGCGCGTTCCACAACGCTGGAGTCGTAGAAGTACAGCCCCGTCACGGCATACCGGCTTTTGGGCTTGGCGGGTTTTTCTTCCAGGCTGAGAACCTTTCCATNCGAATCGAACTCAGCGACGCCATAGCGCTCGGGATCGCTCACCGGGTAGGCGAACACCGTGGCTCCTTCACCGCGTTCATCACTGCTGACCAGTTGCGGGACAAGGTCATGACCATGGAACAGGTTGTCNCCCAGNACGAGTGCTGCAGCTGATCCGTTGAGNAAGTCAGCACCGATCAGAAAGGCCTGTGCCAGNCCATCTGGACTGGGCTGAACGGCATATTGAATCTCCATCCCCCAACGTGATCCATCGCCGAGCAGCCGCTCAAAGGCAGGTTGATCGTGGGGCGTGGTAATAATCAACACCTCACGGATTCCCGCCAGCATCAACGTGCTGAGCGGGTAATAAATCATCGGCTTGTCGTAGACCGGCAGCAGCTGCTTGCTCACGGCCTGGGTGATCGGGTGCAAGCGCGTGCCACTGCCTCCGGCGAGGATGATTCCCTTGCGATGTATCGCGGTCGCCATTGGGCAAGAGGCGCCTAAAACCGACTCATTTCAGCACGTTGTCGTTCAGTGTTGACCAGTCGAGCCAGGGCAGAGCAGGCACGATCGCGCAGGTGGACATTGCATAGGTCGCATAGTCGGGGTAGCGCCTTCGAAGCTGGCGTTCCTCGTAGCGGGCTTTTCCACCCAGCACTCCCACCAGGCTGAGGAGTAGCGCCACGTGGAGCAAGCTGCCGCTTGCCAGGCAGACCCCGAGCGAACAGCAGAGCACTGCTTGGTAAAGGGGATGTCGACAGTGTTGATACGTGCCATGCACGATCAATCGATGCTGTTCGCGTACTGCTGGAAGGGGGGAGAGGCTGTCTCCGAGGTCGAGGAAGGCTCGAACCGCGAGGACNACGCCATAGCCCAGAACGACAACCCCTGCAGCTAACAGACCCTTCGGCCAGGTTGTGAGTCCGTATGTCTGGATGGCGGGCCAGACTGGGCAGAGGTGGGCTGTGATCAGGCTGAGTTGGGCCACAAGCCACCACTCACCGCGCCTGTTGTCTAACCATCCCCCCCAGCTGAGGCCCCACTCTTTCAGCATCAGTTCATGACTTGCAGTGTGCGGACCTGACGTTGCTCAACCAGGGAGGCCAGATCAGCCATCGCTTCGGGGTTGATCAGTCCAATGCATCCCAGGGTGCCGCTGTTTGCATTCCGGTTGGCACTGGGGTCGAGATGGATGCCGAGATGGCCACGCCCGGTTGCAAAGCGAGGTTCGATCCCAATCCAGAGAGGACCCAATTCCGCTGGATCGGTTGGTCCGAGTGGTTCAACCTCTCCAACGCTGTAGGTGCCGGGGGGCAATGGAGCGAGGCTCCCGGTTTGGTGACGATTGGCATCCTGTCGATGGGCTCGCCCGCTCACCGCGTCGAAATGCATCACGGTCTCCTCATTGACGTGCAGGCTGAGTAACCAGATCGGATCGCCTGTCTGAGGGAGGCGTCGTGCCGTTTGTTGCAGCGTGAGCTGAGGCTCTGCGGCGGCGACTGCAGTGCCTAGAGCCACACCGATCAGAGCAACAATCCAGCTGCCGCGCATCAACCCCGAGGAGAAAGCGGAACCCTATGGGTGTTGATTATTTTTTGCCGGGAACAAAACCGGTTGTCTTGTTGTCCACGGTTGAGACTTGAACTGCGACTCAAAGCTCCTGGTCAACGAGCGCTGTCGCGGTTGTTCCATCGACTGCGCCGATGCTGCAGGTCTCATTCATTAGAGGCAGAAGCAAATCGCGTGCTTTCAGAACCTGCGGATTGGTCATCACGTGCTGGCTGATCCCCACCTCGCGGAGCTGGATAGGAACGGCTTGGTTGGCTTCATTGCGGCTCAGGAGTCCTTGTTGGACCAGGCAGTCCGCCGTGGCCATGGTGCTGACGGTGTAACTGCGAATGCTGCGGCTTAGTTCGATCACAGCCACCTTCCGCTGGACGCGATCGTTGTTGCTGGCGTCGTCTGCCTTGGCCATCGCACTCACCAGCAGCGGGAGCATGCTGACGAGGCTGACTTGAGCGATGGGGTGAAACCAGCGACCCATGGACGCGTAATCGGGATTGGTCACTCCAGCCTGGGGAAACGATCGGCAATCGGGTCGTCAGTGAAGTCAGCGACCCAACCGGCTGCATTGTTGAAAAACCGAAGCGCGCAGAACCCTGGATTCGCTCCCATATCGAACCAGTGCCGCGTGCCGGCTGGGACGTGGATCAAATCACCTCGCTCACAGAGCACCACCAGAACTTCATTTTTGAGGTGAAGGCTGAACAATCCTTGGCCTTCAACGAAAAATCGAACCTCGTCTTCAGCATGCGTGTGCTCGCAGAGAAAGGTGCTCCGCAGGCTGACGCGATCGGGATGGTCTGGAGTCATCCGGATCGCATCCACGGTGATGAACCCATGGCGTTGTTTGACCTGGGCCACATCGTCGGCATAAGCCCTGAGGATGCTGGCTTCATCAGCATCACCGGCAAGGTCGATGGGGGCAGCCCACTGCTCGAAGCCAATGCCTCGCTGCATCAGTTCTTGGTGAATCAACGCGGCGTCGTCACTCACCACCAAGGGTGCGGCGGTCTGGCCGGTGTCGGTCGCCTGGTCTGGAAAGATGCTGAGGCGACTCATCGTCCGGTCTCCGGGCGGAACGGCTGCTGACCATCATCAACCCAGCACCTTCTGTTCGCCTGACTCTTGTCGGCGTTGGACCCGGAGACCCACAGCTAATGACCTTGGCTGCTGTTGATGCTGTCCGATCCGCAGAGAGCGTTGCTTATCCCGTCGCGCGTCCCGGTGCGAGCAGCATGGCGGCGAGCATTGCTTCTGCCTGGATCCGCGAGGATCATCGACGGCTGCCACTGGTTTTTCCGATGGTCGCCGGTCAGCAGGAACGACGGATGGCATGGCACGCCGCAGCCCAGGTATTGCTGGGCGAATTGAGACAGGGGAGGGCGGTTGTGCTGCTGTGTGAGGGCGATGCGTCGCTGTTTGCNACCGCGAGNTATGTGCTGCTAGCGCTCCAGTCTTTGGATTCAAGCTGTGCGGTCGATGTCATCCCAGGTGTCAGTTCCGTTTCGGCCGCGGCGGCTGCAGGACGATGGCCGCTGGCCCTGCAGCAGGATCAGCTGCTGTTACGGCCCTGCCCGGAGACGCCAGACCAGCTTGAGGCTGAGTTAAACGACGCCATCCCAGCCAGTCGNGTTCTCGCCTTGTTCAAACTCGGCCATCGTTGGTCTTGGGTGCGCGGTTGTTTAGAGCGTCGTGGGCTGTTGCAACAGGCGCTGTTTGCTGAGCGCGTTGGTTGGCCCGATCAAACGGTGTGTCCCGCCGATCAAATTGCAGCATCAGAGCGCCCTTATTTCTCCATGCTGCTGGTGCGTCAGCAATGGCCTGAGACCCTGCCTTAGGAGCGTCGGGGGACCAAACTCCGTTGCAAGGGTCCAGGGGCTTTTCGCCCTAACACGGTGTTGCGCAACAAGATCAGGATTGCTTTCCATTCGCGAGGTGCCTGGCGATCGATCCAGCAACCCGGGGTGCAAAACAACCAAGTAATGAGTTGATGGCGCTTGCGATCGCTGAGCCCATGCCACTCCAACACCAATTGACTCTTGGAGCGAACCACTTCGCGCACGCCCAGTGGTCCCTGCCTCTCCCATTGGAGTGCGCTGCTCGTCACCACGGGTGGAATCTCCCCGGCAAAGCGAAGTTCAACGCCACTCTCTCCAATGGCTTCGATGCGGCAGGGATGTCGGTGCCCGCCAACATCGCTCAGCATGGCGTCTTGATCGAGTTGTAGCCAGGGATTTGCATCGGGTGCCGGTGGGTCGATACAGGCGCGGATGGCGATCAGAGTGCTGATCAGATTGAGGCCAGCCCAGATCATGCCGATCCGCCACTGCAGATCGCTGAATGGATCACGGATCAGCTGAATCAGGTTGACCAGATTCAGCGTGCTGAGCACCAGTAGCGGGAAGGCCAACAGCCCGTTGATTCGCCACTGTGATCGGGTTCTGTGTTTCGGAGTGACCCGGAATACGTTTGCTCTTTTGTTGAGGCTGAGCAGCAGCGTCATCGTGAGGGGAACGGTCATGACCCAGCTGGTTAATTCGCCCAGCAGGGCTGCACGACTGCCGCGGTTGAGCCAGCCGATCGACAGCAACAGAGTTCCCCACAGCGGAAGCAGCAAGTTGACCACTGCATGNGGAGTCCACTGAATCGGCAGAACACCCAGAAGGCCATAGCTCAATGGCATCACCATCAAGATCAGTCGCGGGGCGTGATTGATCCAGTGCACAACGCCTTCGAGGTAAGCCAGCCGTTCCGCGATTCCAAGCCCTTTGGATCGAAGGGGCCCGTCCTTGAGCCGAAGGCTTTGCAGTGTTCCCGCTGCCCAGCGTTGACGCTGCTGGACAAAATCCCCCATTGATTCGGCGGCCAGCCCTGCGGAGAGCTTCTCCTGTAAGTACAGAAGAGACCAGCCTCGGCAGCGCAGGGCAATACCGGTGACGAAATCCTCTGAGAGTGCGGGTTCGATAAAGCCACCGATTTGATCCAGGGCGGTGCGTCTAGCGATGAATGAGGTGCCGGAACAAACCACAGCTCCCCAGCCATCGCGTACGGGTTGAATCCAGCGATAAAAGCTTTCTTCGTCAGGGAGNATCCANTGCTCCATGCCGAGATTGCGCATCACAGGATCGGCATTGATGAAGTGCTGGGGCGTTTGGACCAAACCCACGTTGGGATCTTGGAAGAAACCGATGCATTGCTCCAGATAGTGGGTTTGGGGAATGAAATCGGCATCACAAACGGCGACCAGCTCGCTGCTGGAGAGACGGAGACCGTCGTTGAGATTGCCGGCTTTGGCGTGGCAGAGCACAGGGCGATGTCGGTAGTGACAGCCCAGACGTCGAGCCAGCGCTCTGACCTCATCGCGACCGCTGTCATCCAAAACCCATACTTGAGTGCGTCGATAGCGCTGGCCGCGGCAGCCAACCAGACAGCGTTCAAGGACATCAAGAGGTTCCCCGCAGGTCGGGATCAGGATGTCGACCTGNGGTTGCCAGNGGCCCTCTCGCACGAGGGTCATGTTTTGCGCGGCGGTGCCACGTCGATCGGGAATGCGTCGCCAGGCGAGCCATAAGGGCAGCAGACCGCTGAGAAGCAGCCAGCTTTCGGCGACCAGCAGGCTCAGGCTCAGGCCNGCCGCGACGCCACTGCTGAGATTGAGGCTGGCACTGCAGCGCCAGTGCAGATAGCGCAGCGTGAGAAGGGTGAGCAGAGCGATGAGGCTCCTGCGGGCCCAGACCGGCGAATTTTGTTCAGGACGGCGCGTGAGGAGCAATGGCCAAAGCAAGACAAGGCCGGTGATCAGCTCCATCTCAGGGCGTCTCGTTCAGCTGTTGAACGATCTGCTTGGCGAGATCGGGATTCCTGCTCGCGATCACCTGTTCCCAGCCGTCGATGGTTTGCCGAGTTGGGTTGTCGCGCAGAAGACTCACCTTGATGAAGGGAAATTGCTCTCGCTCGATGAGATCCCGCCAGGCGGTNTGGAGGATATTGCCGTTGGCGTTGTTGGTGTAAAGACTGGACAGCTTGAATCCAGCCTTCTGTAAGGCAACCGGTAACCCGACCTCGCAGTGCTTNACAAGGTCCCGTTTGCGGGGCCAAATCTGCAGTGTGTCCCAGAACTGATGGAACACTGGACTTTGAACCACATCGGATCGGAAGACCAGGAAGGCCGACTGCAGATGGGGGGCATACATCAGATCGTCGGTGAGGCCAATGACATCGGCATCGCTGCGTTTGATTCGTTGAAAGAGATCGTCGAGATCACCCACAGGCCCGTAAAAACTGTCGTTCGTCAGGATCAGCTCGCGTCCGGTCTGTTGCTGTCGTTGCAGCCAGCGCAGTCCGGACATCCAGCTCCCAAAGTCATACCCCTCATTGCGGCGAATCAGGACGGCTTGGCAGATCGTCTGCAGCCGGCGGAGAGTGCGCCACCTCCAGCGCAGGCGTGGTGATGCTGAGATGAACACCACATCGCCATAGCGCTGGTAACTCTCGAGAAGTGACATCAGATCCGGGCGCAGGCGACCAACCGGGTCGTAATGGGCAAACAAGATGAGAGGGCGTTCAACGTCAGTTGACCAACGGGTCTGGCTCCATTGCCGAATNAAACGCTCACGGACCGGACCTGCGGAGACCACCTCCTCTGCTCTGGGTTGAAAGCGGGTGCTGTGGGGTTGAAGCATCGGGCTTCGTAGCGGATCCCCTGCAGCGAATAAGGCGGCATGTTTCTCTCGAAGATGGCCTGATTCCCGTTGATGGCGAGCAAGGGCTTCTCCGTACTGATCTTTGCCTCGGCTGATGGATTCATGGTGAATGATGCGGACATGGGGCGTCACCACGACAGCTCCTTCGGAAGGGCCCCTGGACTGACGCAGCCTCAGACACAGGTCCACATCGTTGAAGACCACAGCAAAGTCTTCATCGAACCCACCGATCGCATCAAAATCATCGGCGCGAAGCATCAAGCAGGCAGCGGTTGCGGCAATGCATTCCTCTTGGACTCCAAGGGGGGTCAAGCTGTCAATGACGGCCTGGCACTTCAGGTGTTTGCCAGGCTCCAGAACGGTTCTGCGTTCTCCCTTGATCAGGACGACGCCTTGATGCTGGAGGCTGCCATCGGGATAAAGAAGCCGTGCGCCTACAGCAACGGTGCTGCGAAGCCCGAATGGATGGAGCAGCTCTCGAAGCAGTTCCGGTGATTGGATTTCGATGTCGTTGTTGAGCAGGAGGAAGTGACTTCCTCGGCAATGGGGGCGCGCCAGATTGTGCAATCGGGCGTAATTAAACGGGCAGTCAAAGCGCAACACCGTGACGTCCTTGTCCATGCGTTGTTGCTCAAGCCAATGCACCGTTGCCGCCTCGGTGCTTCCGTTGTCGATCAACACCAGTTCGTAGGGAATCGACCCGGCGCATTGACGGATCGATTCCACACAGGTCTGGGTGAGCTTTACCTTGTCGCGGAAGGGAATCAGGATGGACACAAGGGGTTGCCTTGGGGGGATCCACTGCATCCGCAGGCATCCCAGCCANGTGGGATGGGGATGGATGCTTCCTCCTGGGGCGAGAAAGGATTGGCCTCGGTCTCGCACAAGCGCCAGGAGTTCGTCGCTTTGGTCCTGGCTGAAGGCAAGGCGATCGCGAGGACACGCCACNTCTGGAATCGATGGATTGCGCTGCTGGCAGCGACTGATCAGGACCTCGTGAAGATGCTGGATGGAGGCTTGTTGGTCGATGAGCTGCAGGCTGAGATCCAGCAGCAGGTTGTGGAGGCAGCGACGGTGTGACGGCAGCTCCAACGTGAGCAANGGCTGGAGCCGAATGCTGACCAGACCTCCGATGGCACCACGACTCAGGAGGCGCCAAGGGGTGAGTGCTGCTCGGTATTGCGGATTGCCCGGTGGTTGCTGAGGCTCGGAACTCCACTGAAGTGTTTCGTCGCTGGTGAGTAGCGCAACCTCCGGATTGAGGCTGCCAAATGCAGCGAGACGATCCGCCGCGGATGGATCGATTCGATCGCTGCTATGGCAAAAACTGATCCAAGGGTTGTGCTTCAGCTCACGCATCTGTGCCCAGAGCCCATCCAGGGCATCCAGCTTCCCTTCGATAACCAGCGGCCAACCGTGTTGCGTCTCTGCTGGGTGAAAGCTTCGTTCGCTGGGTGCACCGAGGACCACCAGAACACCAGCTGCTGGCTTGCCGCTGCCTGTTGGTGGGCTCTCCAATGCCGGCAGAGGTTGATAGCGGTCTAGGTCTTTTCCCAACGGGCGACCTGCTTGAAACCGTTTCCAACCGGGCCCAGCGAGGTGCTCCAGTGCGCTGAGTTTCTTCTGTTGGAGTTCTCGCCGGGCAGCGGGTCGCAGGCCATCGAGGTAGGCCGCTAAGTGAATCGGAGGCAGATCGCTGTAGAGAGAAGCTCTGCCAAGGGCGATCTCCGCCAAGCGGCCACTGTTCAGGAGATGCTGCTCATCCTTGAGATCGGGGTGGGCATGCCGCAGGGCGGCAGCATCAATCCCAGCTTGCGTTGGATGCCAGGTCTCAGGAGAGTGCAGCAGCTGATCCGGCAAGAACCGGGGATCCTGCAGCTCGCTCGGAATGTTGTGGTGTTGATGCCCTTCGCTCACGTGGCTGGAGCCGTCTTCAGGAGATCGATTTGTTGGTCGATCAGGTGGCAGGCGTCGGCAGGTGTGGGTGCTCGCATCAGAGCGTGGCGCAACTGAGGTGCACCAGGAAATCCAGTGCAAGTCCAGCTCATGTGTTTTCGCGCGATGAGAAGTCCATGCTCGCCACGCGCTGCCACCAATGCCTGGAGCTGCTCCCGTGCCAAAACCAAACGTTCTGAAGGGGTTGGGGTCGGTGGAATGGCTCGATTCGCGAGTGCGGCCTCAATTTGTCCGGTCAGCCAGGGAGCACCCATGGTTCCGCGTCCAACCATGACGCCATCCGCACCGGTTTCATGGATGCAGCGCAGTGCATCGTCTGGGCAGGTGATGTCTCCGTTGGCGATGACAGGGATCGATAGTGAGTCCTTGATCGCTCGAATGGCCTGCCAATTTGCTTGTCCTTTAAAGCCTTGTTCTCTGGTGCGTCCATGAACCGTCAGGAGCTGGGCCCCGGCTTGTTCGAGTTGCTGGCACCAGGTCACAGGGTCGGCATCGTCACAGCACCAGCCAAGACGGGTTTTAACGGTGACCGGAATGCTCACTGCTTGACCGACAGCTTCAACAATGCGGATGGCCATCTCCGGATCTCGAATCAACCCAGCACCACCACCTTTTTTGGCGATTTTGCGCACCGGACAGCCCATATTGATGTCGATTAAAAAGGCTCCTGCTTTCTCTGCTCGCTGGGCCGCATCAGCCATCGCCGCTGGGCGATGATCAAACAACTGAACGCCGATGGGGCCCTGTTCGTGGCTTAGCTCATGGACCTTGGTCAAACCATGACCCAACTCCAGGCTGGTGGCATTCACCATCTCGGTGAACAGAAGACTCTTCGGAGCCCATCGCCTGACCAGACGTCGAAAAATGCGATCACTGACCCCAGCAAGGGGTGATTGCAACACTCTTGAGTGAAGAGAAAAGATCCGACCTGCTTTTTCAAAAATGATCTTGTTGTTGAGACCATCCATGCGATCGGACATTGATAGCCCTACCGCTTGATCATAACCTTGGTGGGTAAAGTGGTTGAACCCTTGGGTTAGTGAGTGCGTTCAATATGAGAAATATTTATGCCATCAATCATTTTCTTGTCGAAAATTCATGGAAATGTCGATTTTGGATTGAGTCTGACCTGGAAAAGAGCGATGAAGGCAATTTGAATCTGCTTCTACTCAAGGAAGTCGCTCATATTCGTGATAGTGGCCATCCAAAGCTTTCCCTAGATTTGATTGAGCTAGCTCGAAGTAACGGAGTTGATAATCCCTGGCTACTCGATAATCAAGCAAGAGCCTATATCAGACTCTCTCAAAATACAAAGGGTTATCGCATTTGGTGCGATCTCGTTTTGTTCGCAAATGATGTATCATTACGTCAAAGTTGTTTGCGCGCCTTGATTAATTTTAAGGCCTATGATTTTCTCGCTCAGATTGATCAAAAGCTCAAAGTATCTTCAACAGATGGTTTCGACTCTACATTGGCTGTGGTCTCTGATTTGATTGAGAAAAAAGATTTTCAATCAACATATGCGGTTCTCGATTCTTTAACAAAGCAGTCATGCTTCCACCCAATGGTCTCTTATTACAGGGCTTTGGCTGATCACGCTGCGGGGAATGCAAGCGAATGTTTAATGATTTGCGATGCGCTCTTGTCTGGCGATCTTGCTGACGATCGCTTAACCATAAAAGTTCAGGAATTGGCAAATACTATTCGAAGTGATACATCTATCTATTGCAATATTGAAAAGTATCATTCGGATTTAAATGCATCGTTTGTTCGTTTCGGTTGGCGCGCCGTTTACGTGAATGGAAAAGAAGATAATATTCCTCTTTTAAATAAATCTGTAGTTAAGGAGGCTATCGCTGCGAGAGATTCAGGTCTTGTGCAAATGAGCCTAACAATCTTAAATCTTGCCTTGCTTTATGAGCCTAATAATCCATGGGTATTAGAAAATAAAGCTCGAGCACTTTGCCTTTTGGCAGACTTTGGCGAGGCAATGGAGGTTTGTCGAATTATTTTAAATTTACATCCTAAGCATCGGGCAGCAAACTCTGCACTAAGCATGCTTGAAAGGTATGACAGGAACTATAAATTATCTGCAATTTATGCTGAGGTTCAGAAATTAATTCCTCTTGGAAATCTGAAGAGAGAAGAAGCTTTATTCAAAATGCAGGAATCTTTTGCAATTGGCTTCACTCCTGAAGGTGGGCGGCTAATGAATCTTTTGATGCAGGCGAATAAACCGCATGATTCCAATCACAGGGAATCCCAGCCCAGAATTAGTCTTGAAGTCTTTCAAGCCGATCTTCAGTCAGCGGTACAAATTAATCGAGGTTTGGCAGCGCCTGTTCAACCCCTGTCTTCTCTTAGGTCGGATTGACTTTGGCATCACTTTTAGCTAATTCATCTCGATATTTTGAAGCAATGCATTGTGATTCATGCAAGAGTTCCTGATATTGTTTCAAGATATCGTTAGACTCCAGTACATAATCTCGGTATTCTTGTTGGGTTTGATGCAGGCCGTTGACCAGAACAGATTCGCGTTGTTGATTGTTGAATGCTTCTCTTAAAGTTCTAGCTATCGCGTGATGATCAAGATTTTTTTCTAGGCGGCTGTTATAAGACCTGTCAATATCACGTCCAAATCTGATGGCAATCTCCTCAACTTGGCAATAAAGCCTAAATAGCTTCCCATTCTGTTGACTGTTTAGATAGTGTGCACTTAAGCTAGAAAGAATATTGGTTGCAGGATAGTCAATTGAGGTTTGATTTAGGGAAGAAGAAGTGCCGGGATTATGACTGAGAATCTCTTGCAGTGATAATGATTGACTGATTGCATGCAACTGCCAGGCTGCTATTAAAATGACAGACCCATTATTGGCGTGGGTTAGAATTTCACCATACAAAATTGATAAATCAACCAAATCTAAGTCGTTTGGATTTGTGGTCGTCTTTTTGTCAGCACGCCTAGAAAGAACTAAATCAGGCGGATCAAAAAGAATGGTTAACTCACTTTGCTTGATCGCATCAATTGACTTCCATGGTTGGCGTGCAATGCCTGCATCATGCAGTGCTTCGCTTAGGGACGACTCAATAGGGAACGGTGAACACCAGTACTTGACTGACATAGCGTCTTGGTTAGATATTAGTTAACTTGTTGAAGTTTCCACTGTAGAAATCGTTTGTGAAGGATCCTCAATTCACTTTGGGCTGCATCAAGTTTACTGTACTGCATAGAGTTTTCAATGCCGTTCAGTCTCATCTCTAGGCACTTGAGTGGATTCTCGATGAGCGGGATCAGTCGTTTCAGAACCTCTTCAATATTAAATGTATCAACGAGTAGTGAGTTTTTTCCATCTGAAGCGAATTCTTCTGCTCCACCATGAATCGGAAGCACAGGGATACAGCCACATGCCATGGCTTCAAATCCAGTCCGACCAAATGCTTGATAATCTGACAGGTCAATGAAGATTGTCGACTGTTTCAAAATTTCAGCGACTTCTAACCTAGTAAGAATTCCATGGTTGACATACTCAAAATCCTGATAAAGAGACTGCCATTCTGTATTACTAGTTTCACATCCAAAAAGACGAATTTTTATGCTGTCTTTGAAACGTGTTTTTAAATGAGATAGCAATATCATCGTTCGGGCTGCACCCCGTCGGGGGGTTTGTGGACGAATCATCGCTGTGATGACAATTTGATTATTTAATTGCTTTGATCTTGATGAGTAATAAATATCTTCGTCCAAGCTAGGTCGAACCTTTTCTACATGAATCGAATGATGCTTATAGACCTCATTCGCAATCCAATGTGTTTTCGCGATAAGGCAGCAGTTGCTAATGAGAGAGTATGACGCCTTTGCCTCAATCCATTGGTCCGTTCCTTCTTTATAAAAGAGTGGTTCATAGTCTTGTACGTAGTAACAAGGGAGAAAGTGGTTGGATTGCTTCTGCATCACCTTGAGATCCTTTACGGATGAAAAGATTGTTGCAACTACGCAATCGAATGCTTTTGTATTGAGCTCTTCAGGACGCTGAGGGTTGTAGTGAATAAAAATATCTGAGAATAGCTTATCTCCTAGATCACCATAGGTAGCTTCAAAATCTTCGAGATGATCTTCAAGGATGGCAATTTTTGCATCAACGTGAAGATTTCTCATCGCCATCACTTCTTGGATGACAGAATGTGCACCACCACTACCACCTTTGACAGGCAGAAGAAAGAGTATTCTCAGATCATGTGGAGATGTCTCATCAATGATTTTGGAAAGATGATTAATTAGATCTCTACGAACTTGATTGAGGCTGCAACTCTGCTTGGTTTGTTCGAGTTTATCTATAAAACGATCACCGTGCTTCTGGATCAGTTTTTGGTGGCCTATTTGAGAGAGCTTAGCTTTTTTGTCGCTTCCAAAACTTTTTGACTTGGCATGAAATACATAGCAATTATCGGCAATAGCTAGTTTGTAACCGGCCTCGCTAACACGCAGGCACAAATCATTTTCTTCTCCATAACCCATCGGGAATGCATCTTCATCAAGCAAGCCGATGTTGTTTAGTACGTCTTTTCTTATCATAAAACAAAAACCATTTACAAATTCGACCTTAGGGAAGCGATGTCTCGATGAGTTTTTAATGATGGAATTGAACTGATCTGTATTGAGGTCAAATGGAATCTTATTAATTGCAAACTTTCCATCATCTCCAATTAAATTAGGGATATTTTGCCAACTCGCTGCATTCGATAGAGGGCCAACAACACCAATCTGAGGGTCAGAACTAAAGCATGAGAGCATCCCATTGATCAGATTTTTGGGGATAACTGTGTCGCTATTCAGAGTGATTACATAATCTGATTGAGATAATCTCAGGCCTTTGTTTACTGTTTTGGTGTACCCAATATTGGTGGGATTGTTGATTAGTTCAAAGGTTGATTTCGTTTGACAAAAAGTTTCCAGCCATGTTGTGGTCTCGTGATCGGAGCCATCGTTGATAATGAAAACTCTTTTGAGATATGTATGGTCTGACCGATCAACTGACTGTAAGCATCTTTTGACATCTTCTAGTGCGTTATAGACAGGAATAATAATGTCGACACTCTTGCCTATCTGTTGGCTAAGGCTATCAATGAGTTGAATATTGATTTCATAAATTGAATCAAGTTCGGGTTCTTCGAGTCGCCCTTGTAAAAAATGATCGCGTGCTGCCGCCAGGTTGCCGGTATGAAAGGCTTGTTGTCCAAGGGCCAGATGATTAGGGTGCGTCATTCCGGTCTGGAAGCTCTAATACTCTAGTTGATCGCTTCATGGCAATCTTCTTATTAGGTTTGCGCTCCTCCCTTAGTCGCTTTAGCGATTACCGGTTGTAGTAGTGTTTAAGTAACTTGTCACATTGTCGTGCAGTCAAAGCAGCTCTTGTTTTATACAGGTGCGACAAACTTTTTTCACAATTATATTCCGCTCTATTTTTTGTTTGGTGCTCTTTCAAACCCTGGTGCTTCATTTGAGTTTTTAGTTCGAGATGTTCCTCGTATGCAGGCTTTGCATGGACAAAGCCTAGATCGAATCGCATCAGTCTTTGACTGTGTTTATTACCTGCATGATGTTGCAACTCGTACATGTCGAAAGACGCCATTGATGGAGAATTCGTATCGATTTTTATTGCAGCCTTTTTTACGGGCTGAGTATGTCTATATTGGTGATATCGATATCTTACTGACCGAAAATATACTAGAATGGCATCAAGCATTTCTTGATTCTCAGCTTCCTTTTTATAATCAAATTCGTCCTAATTCAAAGCGTTTAACTGGATTGCATTTAGCACGTTATGACGACTTATATCCACTTGAAGAGGCGTTATGGGATTATTGCGGCTTGAATGACGAAGAGATTCTCTATAAAAACTACGAGTTAAAGGGAGCATTGTCGTCTACGGGGCTCGATGCTTTACAGGTCAAGCTTGGAAGACCCTATTGCGGCATTCATATGTCTGTCAATCGGCTTCCATTTGCAGGGGATTTGGAGGCTCCTGGTTGGGGGGTAAATGTTGATTATCTCAAAAAAATGATGTTGCACTTAAGCAGCGAGCAAGTGCGCTTGATTGTTGATTTGATGTATGTAGGGTCTCGTCGTATATTGTTGAACTTAGTGACCATTTCTCTTGGTTTAGGCTCAATGAGTAAATCTGATCAATTGCTTTATGGTCTTAAAAAGAGGGAGATTTGGGGGGATTCCTGAGCAATTTTTTGATTGTCCTTTCTTGCTTCTGGCTCAGCTCTTCAATTAGATCTCGATTTGGTTGGGGATAGCTTGCAATCAGATCGATCAGTTTTGTTTGATTTCGAGGTGCTTGGTGTAGCATCATGAGCGCTTTATTTTGCTTGAGTTTGATAGAGCTGAGGTAGTCATTGAATTTAAAGCTCCCTCCAGCGATTTTGTTTGAAATAGCAACCGGAAGGACTGGTATACCAAGAGAATGGCTAAAGACGACCCCATGTAGTGATGTTGAGATGAGGTGGGTAAAAGAAGATACTGATTTTAAAAAGTGATCCAGTCCTTTGTAATGTTCGACGATTGGAATATGGTTAAAGCTGGAGTTCATGTATTGAGATCGATCGACGCTATCGATGATTGCACCAACCTTAATGCTGCTTGCAGGTTTAAATTCGGGCGCCATGAGTGGCTTAATGAGTAAACCTGGGTCGGAGCAAACCTTGATTTTGCTGTTTGGAAACTCTTTTTCAATTATTTTTTTTGATAGCTTCCCGCGAACTCCTGCAATGCGATTGCCTCTGAGCTTTTTTGGATTGTCTTCGCTTGTGATAAAGCCAGGCCCATAAATCAATGCATTTTGTCCTGGCTTGATATGATTGAGAATGGAGCCAACTAGTAAAAGTGTTTGATGGTCAATCTGCTCTTTATCTGGGATTCCAGTGCGTTTTAAGGTGCGCTTGCTTATTTTCTCAATTGCCAAATAGCCGAAAATATCGCCTAAGTTTCCAGTGTCTGCTTTTGGCCTAAGCGTAGATGCATAAATTTTCTGGATTTCATTTTCGAATGTCATGGTGGTGTGAGTCGTCGCATGATCCGATGTGGGTATATTTTGAGTGAGTCAAACCTTTCAACGCTTCTTTTGACTAGTTCATTGAGTCGTTCGCTCTTTGAGCAAATTCTTGAAGATCGTTGTAGCGATCGTGATGTTTGCGAGTTGATTTGGCAGCGTTTGGGTTACGTTCCCTTGGTGAAAGACGGTTCAAGCTGGGGTCCGGGTCCACTTTTATCTGATGAATGGCGGACAGCGTTTCCAGAGCCACCGCAAATCATCGCTGAGCGGCCTGCATCGGTGCGTCTCACGCGCTCCATTGCCAAGCAGCACAAGCAGCTGTTGAAGCAGCAACTGGGTTTTGCTGGGTATCGAATCGGTGAGCTTTACCCCCGTCGAACGCGTCGGGCGACTGCTGTGAGCTGGTTGTTGGCCTGGTTGGCTGAGCGTGGTGAACCTTTGGCTGACCAGGGGCCCTTGGCGCCTGAGTTGCCGGTACCTCAGGACCCTGTTCAGGGGCATCCAGGTGATCTGCCTGTGCAGTAATCGAATCAGGCTTGAATCGTGACTGGAGTTCCGCGACGCGTGTTGTGAAACAGCCAACGTGCGTCGTCCGTTGGCATGCGGACGCAGCCATGGCTGCGCGGAACGCCAAAGGCTTGACCGGCGCGTTCTTGCCATGGAGCAGCGTGAAGACAGATCGCTTCATTGGCGGTGACGCACATCGTGTAAGGCACGCCGGGGACCGTGTACGTGCGCCCGTACATCGTTGTTGACCGGTACTTCGTGAACACCTTGCTCTGCCCGATGGGTGTTGGCGTTGAGGCCTTGCCAGTGCTGACGGAAATCACGCGCACCACCTGTTGGTTGCTGTCGAGGACGGTGAGCTTCTGGTCTGAGAGGTCGACCACAAGACTCGCAATGAGTTCAATCATGCTCAGGCGGCAGCTATGGATGCCGCCCAGATAGCGGTCTCGGCTAAGACGCGAGAGTCTCAATAGGATTTTCTCCGGTTTCCTCGCTCTGTAAGGTCAGAGATTGCTTGGATGTCTTCCTTGGCGCGTCCTGTTGTCGCGATCATTGGACGCCCCAACGTCGGCAAATCCACGTTGGTGAATCGTCTCTGTCGCAGTCGCGAGGCGATCGTGCATGACGAGCCAGGCGTCACGCGTGACCGCACCTACCAGGACGGCTACTGGGGTGATCGTGAATTCAAAGTTGTTGATACCGGTGGGTTGGTCTTCGACGACGACAGTGAGTTTCTTCCTGAAATTCGGGAGCAAGCCGCCCTGGCCTTAGAGGAGGCCAGCGTTGCTCTTGTCATTGTTGATGGGCAACAAGGCTTGACCGCGGCGGATGAGTCGATTGCAGAGTTCCTGCGCACCCACCGCTGTCCAACCCTGTTGGCCGTGAATAAGTGCGAGTCTCCCGAGCAGGGTCTGGCTATGGCCGCTGAGTTCTGGAGCCTTGGCTTGGGTGAGCCTTATGCCATTTCAGCCATTCATGGGGCTGGAACCGCAGAGTTGTTGGATCAAGTTCTGACGTTTTTCCCCCCGAAGGATCAGGAGGGAGATGAAGAAGAGCCGATCCAGATGGCGATTATCGGTCGTCCCAATGTGGGTAAGTCCAGTCTGCTGAATTCCATTTGCGGTGAGCAGCGGGCCATTGTGAGCCCGATCCGCGGCACCACGCGAGACACGATTGACACCAGCATCGTTCGCGAAAATAGGCCTTGGCGTTTGGTGGATACCGCGGGTATTCGTCGTCGTCGCAGTGTGAATTACGGCCCTGAATTTTTTGGGATCAATCGAAGTTTTAAGGCGATTGAACGCAGTGATGTTTGCGTGTTGGTGATCGATGCCCTCGACGGCGTCACGGAACAGGACCAACGTTTGGCGGGCCGGATTGAAGAGGATGGCCGTGCCTGCGTGGTTGTGGTCAATAAATGGGACGCGGTGGAGAAAGACAGTCACACCATGACGGCGATGGAAAAAGAGCTGCGCGCAAAGCTCTACTTCCTTGATTGGGCTCCGATGCTGTTCACCTCCGCGCTGACCGGTCAACGGGTGGACAGTATTTTTGCCTTGGCTGCTTTGGCCGTTGAACAACACCGCCGACGTGTCAGTACCTCTGTGGTGAATGAAGTTCTCAAGGAAGCGTTGAGTTGGCGTAGTCCGCCAACTACCCGTGGTGGTCGTCAGGGACGGTTGTATTACGGCACTCAGGTGGCCAGCCGTCCACCGAGTTTCACTCTGTTTGTGAATGATCCAAAGCTGTTTGGTGAGACCTATCGCCGCTATGTGGAACGACAGATTCGCGAAGGGCTCGGTTTCGATGGCACTCCGCTGAAATTGTTCTGGCGCGGCAAACAGCAGCGCGACGCAGAACGGGATCTCGCACGTCAGCAAAGCCGTCAGTCCTGACCGATGGATTGGCTCCGACAGATCCCGATGGGGCAATACGTCGATGGCCCTGATGGTTGGCTTCGGCGGATTGATCCACGGGTGAAGGTGTGTTGGTCGCTGCTCTTTTTGTTGAGTCCTGTTCTTGCTGGACCGATTTGGCGGGTCGCCCTTGTTGTGGGGTTGTTGCTCCTGACCTTTCTGAGTGGTCTTCCGACGCGCATTTGGTCGCGGTCTTGTCTGATTTTGGTGTTGCTGTCGATCACCGTTGGACTGCTGTCGTTGTTCTTGCCAGCCGTGGATCCGCCTATGGCCTTTTCGCTTCGGGATCCTGCGGAACTCCCCAACGTGATAGTTGAATCGCCGAGCTGGGATTTAGTCCGTCTTGGGCCGATCTCCTTGGGGGCTTTAAGCCTCGGCCCGTTGGTGATTGATCGAGCATCTGCACTGCTCGGGCTGCGGACATCCACGTTGGTTTTTACGGTGATCCATAGCGTCAACCTGGTGCTGATTACGACGCCTCCAGAAGATTTGGTCTGGGCCCTGAGTTGGTTGTTGTCTCCCCTGCGGCGGCTGGGAGTGCCGGTGAATCGTTTGAGTTTTCAGTTGTTGCTTGCCCTGCGCTTTCTGCCTTTGGTGCAGGAAGAACTGCAAAATTTGCTGCGCTCGCTGGTCAGCCGTGCTGTCTCCTTGCGCCGGCTTGGGTTCAAAGCCGGGTTTGGTCTCATTCTTGCCGTTGGAGAACGGTTGCTGGCCAACATCTTGTTGCGGGCCGAGCAAGGCGCTGATGCCTTGGTGGCTCGCGGCGGGCGTGTGCTGCCCCCTGGGGATTTTCGATCCGGTTCTGCTCAGGTTCAGTCCACGCCATGGTTAAACGGAATCGCCCTGTTGGTTTTGGCGGTGATGGTCGGGATGCGCGGCAGGTACGGTGCGTATTGATTGCATGCTGAGGCCATGAGTGCCGAGCGTTATCTCAACCACCCCACCTTCGGCATGCTTTACCTGGTGGCACCCGCTGGTGAAGGTCGGGATGTGTACGCCACGTTGTATGCCCAGAGAATGTTTTTCCTGGTCACGCTGCAGCCAAGAGGTGCTCAGTTCGAGGTGATTCCTTATCAAGATGCTCGGCACCATGCCGATGTTCATCTCAGCCGCTGCCGCAGGGACGGATCCCCTGAACTCGAGGGGTGGCGACAGCTGTTCGATCAGACCTTCATCTGATCGTGATGTCAGCGTCTCTTGAGCAACGCTGGCGAGAGCTCCAGGCCGACTGGCCCGATGGATCCAAACTGCTTGCCGTCAGCAAGGGGCATCCCGCTGAGTCGATTCGCACGTTGGCTGGTTTTGGCCAACTGGACTTTGGCGAAAGCCGCCTGCAGGAGGCACGTCCGAAGCAGGAGTCATTGGCCGATTTGGCCTTGCGTTGGCACTTCATCGGTCGGCTTCAAAGCAACAAGGTGCGGGCGGTTGTTCGTGCTTTTTCCGTGATTCATTCCATTGATTCCTTGCTGCTGGCCGAACGGGTCGCACGCATTGCGCTGGAGGAAGGGCAACGTCCGAGTCTGCTGTTGCAGGTAAAACTGCGGGATGACCCCACCAAGGGGGGCTGGTCGAGGTCAGCGCTGGAAGAGTCCTGGGAACAGCTTCAAGGCTTGTCTGGGGTGTCGATCGTCGGTCTCATGACCATGGCGCCCCAAGAGCTCCCTCTCGACGGGCGAAGGCAGTTGTTTGAGGAGTGTCGAGCACTCGCCGATCGCTTCGAGCTGCCGGAGTGTTCGATGGGAATGAGTGGCGATTGGCGCGAGGCCGCTGCTGCGGGTGCGACGTGGTTGCGGCTGGGTTCGGTGTTGTTCGGAGCGCGTTTGCATCAGGCCGCTGCTGGGTGACTTGCCGCTCCCTGGATGAAACGTTATCCATGGACAGGGATCCCGACCGAGGTCGGAGCATCCCCGATTCGTTCCGTCTCCGTTAAAGAGGTCTTCCAGGTGTCGCTGATTTCCCGTCTTCGTGCTGTCGTCGCTGGAGACGACTACCTCGATGGTGATCTCGATGATTTTGCTTACGACGACCAAGCAGAACCCATGCACCAGGCATCTCGCCCTGAGGGCGGTGCGCTGGCGACCCTTGGCGACAGCAATCCATTTGATCTCAGCGACGAACTGGGCAGTTCCAATGTGATTGGCATGCCAGGGATCAGCACTGCTGCTGCCGAGGTCAATCTGATGGAACCTCGGAGTTTCGATGAAATGCCTCAGGCGATTCAGGCCTTGAGGGAGCGCAAGACGGTCATCCTCAATCTGACGATGATGGAGCCGGATCAGGCCCAGCGCGCTGTCGACTTTGTGGCTGGTGGCACCTTCGCCATTGATGGTCATCAAGAGCGCGTTGGCGAAAGCATCTTTCTGTTCGCACCAAGTTGCGTCACGGTGACGAACACCAACCATGACGAGGCGTCCTCCCCCACCGTTGTGTCACGAGAGCAGGAGGCTCCCGAGGTTGAGACGGCAGCTCCTTCCCCAGCCTGGGGATCCGAAGCACTCTGATTTTGAGTGACCTTTCACCATCTCCGACCCCTCAGGTCGGAGTGATTGGTCTTGGGCGTATGGCCAAGGCGCTGGTTTGGCCTCTGCTGGATGCTCAAGAGCTTCCAGCAGAGGCTTTGGTGGCAACGGTTTCACGTCCCTCATCACTGGACGACTTGAACGCCACATGGCCATCGGGTGTGCGTGCTTTTCTTGCCGATGCCGAGGGAGCTGAACTGGTCTGGAGTGCGCCTCTGCAACTCCTCGCGGTCAAACCTCAACAACTGAACTCTGTCGCAGCCAGTGCTCCTTCCGTGGATCATGAACCGCTGTTGATCTCGGTGCTGGCTGGCGTCACCCTCGAACGTCTTCAGCGTCTGTTTCCAGGCCATCGCTGTATTCGTGCTGTACCCAACACTCCAGCGTTGGTGGGTGCTGGGCTAACGGCTTTGGCCTGGGGCCGGGGTGTCTCAGACCAGCAGCAGACGCGAGTGAAATCTTTGTTTTCCAGTGTTGGAGAAGTTCTCGAACTCCCTGAGGACAAGCTCGATGCTTTCTTAGCCCTGACTTCGTCTGGGCCGGCTTTTGTTGCCTTGGTCGCCGAGGCAATGGCCGATGGTGCCGTTGCTGCTGGATTGCCACGGGATTTGGCCCACCACTTAGCCCATCGCACCCTGGCCGGCAGTGCTGAATTGCTGCATCAGCGGCGATTGCATCCTGGTGTGTTGAAAGACATGGTGAGTTCACCAGCAGGAACCACCATTGCTGGTTTGCGGGAATTGGAGCGTGCGGGGGTGCGATCTGCCCTGATTGAAGCTGTTGTGGCTGCTGCAGAACGCAGCCGGGAGTTGGCCTGATCCTCAGGCTGCCAGTCTCTCCTCTTGCAGAATTTCCCCGTAAAGGGTCTCAATTGAATCGATGTTGCGCTCAATGGTGTAGCGCTCCATGACCCGGTCTCGGGCCCGGCGTCCCAGTTCGGCGGTCAGGACAGGTTGATTGCGCAAAACGGGGAGCAGCGTCCTGAGTTGCGTTGTGACCCCTTGGGTGCTGAGAACAATGCCCGCTCCATCGTCTAACACCTCTCCATCGGCTCCGGCATCGGTGGCAATGCATGCTGTGCCGCAAGCCATGGCTTCGAGCAAGGCGAGTGAGAGGCCTTCGACCAGGCTGGGCAACACGAACACCTCGGCGCACTGCAGCAGAGCGACGCGGGTCTCGAGGTTGGGCTCATGGCCCCACCAGAGCACATCTTCTCCACTGAAACTGTTCTGAAGCGTCGAGCGCAGCGGGCCGTCGCCGACGATCACCAAACGACATCCCTCCGGTTGGACAAGCCTCCAGGCACGGAGCAATGCCTCCACATTTTTTTCCGTGGCGATGCGCCCCATGTACAGGAACACTCGGCCTGTTCCCAGCCGCTGGCGTACTTGCTTATTGAGCAGTGTTTCGTGGCCTGCCGTGGGTGGTGTCCAGCACTGTTGGTCAACTCCGTTGGGGATCACCGCAAGACGATCCTGAGGGACTCCAAGCCGAATCAAGACCTCCTCTTGAAGATGGGAGAAAACGATGACTCGGTCGTACCGCGCAAGCGCCGGCGCGTAGAGCTGGTAGGTGAGTTGTTGGGTGCCTGCTGTGAGATTGCGCAGACCGGCATCGAAGGGGGGATGAAAGGTGGCGACGAGCGGCACCTTGAGCTGCTGGCACAGGTCAGGCAGCCTGAAATCAAGAGGAGACAGCGTGAGGCTGGCGTGAACAACGTCGGGTTTAATCCGCTCAAGCGAATCCCTCAGTTCCCGCTGTGCTCCAGGGGATGGAATCGTATAAACCTGAGACTTGACCAGATAGGGAAGGCTGACGTCAGGGTCATTCGCCAGAAGGGAGGTACTGCTCCGTTCTGGGCTCCGTGGATTGTCGAAATGAATGAAATGGGTCTGGTGACCACGCTTTCGGAGAAGTTCGGTGGTCGTCAGCCCATAGGACACATTCCCGCAGAACGGTGATTTCTTCCCAAGCCAGGCGATTTGCGCCAAACGTTTGATGGCCCCATCAGGCGAAATGGAAAGCTAGCAGCGTTGCCAAGGTTTCTCGATCAGAGCGGCAAGAAGAGCCAGCCCCGCGAGCAACAGCAGCACCGGCTGAAGACCGAAACGACTCACCAAGGTGCCCGCCATCACCAGGGGCAAACTCAGCGCGATGTTGATCAGATTGTTTTGAAGGCCGAAGACCCGTCCACGCTCGGTTTCCGGTGTGTCCTCCTGGATGGTGGTTTGGGCCGGGATGGCGACGAGGGCAGCACCCATTCCCAAGATTCCGCAGAGGGTCAGGGTGAACACCAGTGATCCCCGCAATTGACTGAGCAGAACGAGGGTCCAGGTAATGGTCCCGAGGCCTGTCGCTGTAAGACGCCGTCGACTGAATCGATGACCGAGCTGAGCAATGGCGACAGCTCCCATGGCCATTCCCACCCCAGTCATGGCCAACAGAGCTCCGAATCCAGAGGGGCCGAGGCTGTTGATCAAGGCAGCGAGTTGGAGCGCCAACACGTAAAGCGCCGCGAGCAAGCTGTAGAGGAGAACGAGATGGATCATCGCGCCGCGGACCGTGGGGACCTGGCGGAGCACCTGAAGGCCTTCGCCGATCTCCGACCAAATCGATGCCGTTGATCGAGGACGCTCTGACTCGTTCAACCGGAGTGACACCAGGCTTAGGGCGGCCAGGCCATAACAGGCCGGGAGAAGAAGAAATTCCCCGCCGTTGACCCCAACGGCGGCAAGCAAGTTGTGCAGACCGCGCAAAATCGGCTCACCGAGGGCGAAACCAACAATCGTTGCCCCCATGCTGGTGGCTTGATACAGGGAATTGGCTGCAAGGAGATGCTCCCCGGGGACTACTAAAGGGATCGTGGCTTGCTCGGATGGGGCAAAAAACTGGGTCAGGATTGACTCCAGAAAGGTCATGCCAATCAGTCCCCAATATCCCCATGGCAGGCCAAACCAGAGCGGCCCTGGAAGCAAGCAGATCGGAGCGAATAGAACCAGTAACGCCCGCAAAGCGTTGGAGGCCACCATCACCCGGCGTTTGGGCCAGCGGTCGGCCCAGACACCGGCAACCATGCCTAAGGCCATCGCTGGAATCGTGTTGGCTACGAAGATTCCCGTGGCCAACAAGGTGATCACCTGGGTGCGGGTGGTGATGTCCATGCGAATGGCAGAGGCCACATCGGCAAGGGCGCCTGTGCCTTGCGCCGTGAGCATCAGGTGCTGATCGATCAGGAAGACCATCAGCACGATGTAGAACTTGTCGGCCAGCTGGGAAAAGATCTGGCCGATCCAGAGTTTCCGGAAGTTGTTGAGCCGCAGGACTTCTTGCAGTCCACGGCCTCCTTCCGGATTGCTTCCAACCGGAAGCGCGGGTTCAGGGGTTGTCAGGCTTGGACCGCTCAAGACCATTCCTCGTCGCGGCCATGATGGCTCACTCCGCTGAAAGAATGGTTTCCCGGAGCATTGCCAGGGCCCGACTCCGCCGAGACAGGTGGGTACGGATCCAGATTTCAACGACAGCGAGAAGCCTGAGCCACACCGGTTGTGGACCCATCAGTTCCCCGTTCTGTCGGAGGGGAAGATCGGGCCTGGCCAGCCGTTGCAACAGCGCAAGCTCGGACGGGTTGAGTGCGATGGCAGCACCGGGCTGTTGATCGATGGCGAAGCCGTCTTCTGGGAGGAGGCTGCAGCGCCAGTCCCATTGCCCGAGGGGAGGGTTGAGTGGCTCTCCGGTCAGGCAGCAGCTCTGCCATGGCAATCCATACCCGCCCAGCGTGAGCAGGTGAACCACCGCCTGAACCGTTGAGGCGAGCACCAAGCAGCGATCCTCAGCGTTGTGTTCCAAGCGTTCCAGATGCAGCAGCACCGTGGCCAGCAGACCGTCGATCGGATCATCCGCAGCGAGCTGTAGGCAGAGTTCGCAGAGGGATTGAGCGGCTGCCAAAGTTTCAAGCCGTCGTCCCAAACGCGAAAAACTGCGATGAACACGCAGTTGACGCACCCGTGCTAATCCGCTTCGGCCACCAACCTGTAACTCCAAAAGCGTGAGGGGTGCCGCCGCCGCCAAGCTGCTTTTGGGCCGCCGGGCGCCCGGAACAGCAAGGCGTGTCACCCCTTCGGAATCACTGAGCAGGCTGAGCAGTCGATCGTGCTCGCCGAGCGGGCCCACTTTCAACACCAGGCCCTGCAGCCGTCGTTCTGCCATTACCCGGCAGGCCGTCGCAAGCTGTGGAGCAGCTGCGGGGCACTGCTGGTTCCGAGTAGATCAGCCCCAGCTTCAACCAGATCCAGCACCAGATCGAGCTGGTGAATGCCTCCTGCCGCCTTGATGGCACAGCGGTTGCGGCAGAGCCCCTTGAGTTGGCGGATCTGATCGGGGTGGCAGGCGGGCCCAAAGCCATTGCCGCTTTGCACTCCGACAGCACCGGCATCAATGGCGGCCTCGACGGCCAGGGCTAGCTGCTCCTCGTTAAGGCGCGCCATATCGAGAATCACCCGTAGGGGCAGCCCCAAATCGCATAGCAAGGCGAGCTCCTCGGCAAATTGACCGGCGTCGTTGTTGGCGAGGGCTTGAAAATCCGGAAACACATCCAGCTCTTGTGCGCCATGGGCAGCAGCCCATTCGGCTTCCGCCTTCTTCAGCGTTACTGGAATCGCGCCGAAGGGAAACCCAACGACGGCGATCAGAACGGGCCCCCCGTCGGTTCCACCCAGACGGTCTCTGAGCAGCGGCAGTTGCGTGAGGCTGGTGCTGATTGCTCGGACATGTTCCTGACGCCCCGCATCACAGAGCTCCAGAAGTGTGTCTCTGGGCAAGAGTGGATCGAGGATCGCCTGATCCAGCAGGGGTGGGAGATCGGGGAGGTCCTTGGCGTGATCGACCATGGATGGGGGGAGTGGTCCAACGGCCCCGGATCAGTCCCGGGCTTGGATCACACCGTATCCACCATGGTTGCGGTGATAAATCACTTGCAGCTCGCCGCTGTCGCGATCGCGGAACAGATAAAAGTCGTGGTCGATTAAATCGAGTTGACGGCGGGCATCTTCCAGCGACATGGCAGGCATCGCAAAGTATTTTCGGCGCACACCTGGATCGGGGAGGCTGGCTTCTTTGCCGGCGACAAGGGAGCCATCCACCGGACCGTCGTCACTCACGGCTTTGGTGCCGGGCGTCAGGCTGGCGCTGTGGCCATGGCTGTGGTGGTGATCGCTGTGGCGTTCTTTCCAGCGTCGCAATTGCCGAGCCAGCTTTCCGGCGGCCAGATCGATGCTGGCGTAGAGGTTTTCACTGCGTTCCTGGGCCCGGATCACGGTGCCATTGGCAAAGACCGTGACCTCAGCTGTTTGTTGCGGGACCCGCGGGTTGCGCGCGACGGACAGATGCACGTCGGCTTCACGAACGGCGTCGCCGAAATGCTGAATGGCCCGTTCGAGTTTCGTTTCGGTGTAATCCCGCAGTGCCGGCGTGATCTCGAGGTTGCGACCATGGATCAGCAACTTCATGCTTTGCTCCTGTGCCGGTTGTTATCGGCAACCTAGTGACGGGCTGCGCTTCAGCACACCCTGAGAGCGCAATTCTTTTTGAGCCGTCAGCTCCCGTGGCCTTTGACCACGCTTGGGAACAACAGCGTCTGTGGCAGCAGCGTCTCTTCGAGGATCCGGCCGCTCCAGAGGCGGTTTGGTTGTTGGAGCACCCTGCTTGTTACACCCTGGGCCGAGGCGCGAGCGTCGAGCATCTGCACTTCGATCCAGCGCAGCCACCGCTGCCGCTCTTCCGGATCGATCGCGGTGGCGAGGTCACCCATCATTTGCCTGGCCAGCTGGTGGCGTATCCAGTTCTTGACCTCAGACGGCATCAACCCGATTTGCATTGGTATCTGAGGGAACTTGAGCAGGTGTTGATTGACGTTCTGGCGGAGCTTGGCTTGACCGGTGAGCGACTTCCCGGCTTGACCGGTCTTTGGCTGGATGGTTACAAGGTCGCCGCGATTGGTGTGGGGTGTCGGCGTTGGATCACCCAGCACGGGTTGGCTCTGAATGTGAACTGTGCGATGGACGGATTCGACCAGGTCACCCCCTGCGGCCTCGTCGGCCGTCGTGTCGGACGCCTGAGTGATTGGGTGCCGGGGTTGACGGTGCAGCAAGTGCAGCCACTGTTGCGGCTGGCCCTGGCCCGCCGTTTCGGACTGGTGTGGTCCGCGCAGTCGTGATACGCCTGAGCTGATTGATGCATCGGTTCGGATGACCGCCAGCTGGACCCCAACTCCACGGGAACAGGACGCTTTAAAGCGTCATCAGCCAATTCAGGTGTTGGGCCGTGTTGATGCCGTCTGGCCTGGTTTGGCGGATCGCTTCGGCACGGTCACCGCGTTGGATGCGCCCCATGCCGCCCATCCGGAACGCTTGAGCTTCGGGGAGCTGGCTGAGCGGATTGCCACTGCGGCCGCGGCGTTTCGTGCCAACGGCGTGAACCCCGGTGCAGTGGTCGCCTTGTTTTCAGAGAACAGTCCGCGCTGGTTGGTGGCGGATCAGGGCCTGATGCGAGCAGGTGCTGCCGATGCCGTGCGCGGTGCCTCGGCTCCTGTTGAGGAACTGCGCTACATCCTTGAGGACTGCGGCGCTACCGCGCTGGTGGTGCAGAACGCCGAGCTCTGGTCGCGTCTGGCTCTCAGTGCAGACCAGCGCGCACGCCTCAGTCTGGTGCTGCAACTCGAGGGGGTTCCCGCCGACGGCGTGATGGGTTGGGACGAGTTTTTGGCGATTGGGTCAGGTCTTGATCCCGTGCAGCCTCCGACGACATCCCAGTCGGTGGCGACGATTCTCTACACCTCAGGCACGACGGGGCAGCCCAAAGGGGTTCCTCTGACCCACGCCAATCTGCTGCATCAAATGTGGTCGCTGGCTTGCGTGGCCTACCCGAATCCAGGCTCGCCCGTGCTGAGCGTCCTTCCGATTTGGCATGCCTATGAACGCAGTGCCAGTTACTACTTTTTGTCGTGTGGGTGCACCCAGACCTACACAACGATCAAACAACTCAAGAAGGATCTTCCGCGGGTGCGCCCCATTGCGATGGCGACGGTGCCACGGCTTTGGGAGGCGGTCCAGGCTGGCTTTGAGGATGTTGTGAAGACCTTCCCCCCATCCCGTCAGCGTGTCTTAAGAGCGGCGCTGGCCAACAGTGCTGCCCAGCGCCAGGCCTGGCGGACCGCTCGCGATCTTTTGTTGGAGCCAACGACTGTCCCAGGGCGTGTGCAGGCTGGATTGCATGCCGGCCTGCGATGGCCGTTGCATGCCCTTGCTTCGCTGTTGATTTGGCCGAAATTGCGCCGACAGCTCAGTGGGGGTCAGTTGGCTTACCCCATCAGTGGTGGTGGTGCGATTGCGCCTCACATCGATTCCTTCTTCGAAGCAGTGGGGATCGAATTGTTGGTGGGGTATGGCCTGACAGAGACCAGTCCGGTGGTGAGCTGCCGCCGGCCTTGGCGCAATATCCGCGGCAGCTCCGGTCTGCCGATGCCGCACACCGAATTCCGCATCGTTGACCCTGACACCGGAGCCGCCCCGGGGTTCCGTGAGCGCGGGCGGGTGTTGGTTCGTGGGCCACAGGTGATGGGTGGTTACCTCGGCAAGCCAGATGCCTCAGCCAAGGTTCTGGATGCTGATGGTTGGTTCGACACCGGCGATCTCGGAATGCTGCTGCCGGATGGATCCGTCGCTCTCACAGGCCGCGCCAAGGACACCATCGTGCTCAGCAGCGGCGAGAACATCGAGCCAGGGCCCTTAGAAGAGGCACTGGTGGCCAGCCCGTTGATCGAGCAGGTGATGTTGGTTGGCCAGGACGAACGTCAGCTTGGGGCGCTGATTGTGCCGCGGGAAGAGGCCATGGTGAGCTGGGCATCGGCGCAGGGGCTTGCGATCGCTGATGACCTGGGCGGGCGTTCTGGAGATGCTGCGTTGCGCAAGCTGTTGATGCGTGAATGCAATCGGCTGCTGAAAGAGCGGATTGGATCGCGAGGAGATGAGCGGCTAGCTGGTGTTGTGTTGGTGGAACCGTTCAGCATCGACAACGGTTTNCTCACGCAAACGTTGAAGCAACGGCGTGATCGCATCACAGCCCGGGACGGTTCTGCGATTGAGCTGCTCTATGGCCGTTGAATGCCGACAGGCACTGCCCTTGGGTGGTCGGTTCTCCGGTGATTGACCCAGNCGTCGGCGACTGAGACCCTTGCGGTATCNGTTTTTTTGACATGTCCGACGGCACTTCGTTGACGATCAAACGCCCGATCACCGTGCGTGCCGTTGTGACTCCTACCTGGAAGGAAGAAGCTGAACGCGAGATCAGCAATGGCATCGCCACCGCNGATCAGCAGCTGTCGCAGTTGGAGCAGGAGGGCCAGCAGCTGGTCGATGAAGTGCGTCGCCAGAGCGCTAATCCNCTCGACCCCCGTGTNCAGGACCAAGTTGGGCAAATTCAGCAGCAGGTGGCNGCNAAGCGCTCTGAAATCGAGGAACAGAAACGCAATCTTCTGCAGCAACAAGCGCAGGTGCGTGAACTGGAGATGGATCAGATCGTTGAACAGGGTCAGCTCGAGAGCAGCTGCGAGGTCAAGGTGGGTGACAACCTCGTTCAGGCCATGCAGGTGGCGATTGTGGTTCGCGATGGTGTGATCCAGTCAATTGAGCAGGGCTAAGGCCTCGCTACAGCTGACTCGTAAACTCCCCTGATCTGCCCTTTCGGAGACGGTTTTGGCGACCTTCGACATCTTTATGCCTGCCCTCAGCTCCACCATGACGGAGGGCAAGATCGTCGAGTGGCTTAAGCAGCCTGGAGACAAGGTCGGTCGGGGTGAGTCGGTCTTGGTGGTCGAGTCCGACAAGGCCGATATGGATGTTGAGTCCTTCCAGGATGGATATCTCGCTGCTGTGCTGATGCCAGCCGGCAGTACGGCTCCGGTGGGTGAAACCATCGGTTTGATCGTTGAAACCGAAGCGGAAATTGCCGACGCCAAAGCGAAGGCCCCAGCGGCTCCAGCNGCNGCTGCATCAGCCCCAGCGGCTGAGNCTCCCGCACCTCCGGCCCCCGCTCCAGCGGCGGCGGCTCCAGCCCCAACACCTGTCGTGGCCGCGGCCCCTGCTCCTGTTGCGGCGGCCCCAGCGGCTCCTGTGGTGAACGATGGCCGCATCGTGGCCAGTCCACGGGCCAAGAAGCTCGCCACNCAGATGGGCGTCGATTTGGCCACNGTCCGTGGCAGCGGGCCCCATGGNCGAATTCANGCTGAGGACGTTGAGCAGGCCACCGGTCAACCGATTTCCGTTCCCCGCGTTGCTGAGGGCACGGCNCCTGCAGCCGGTGGCAANGGAGTNGCANCCCCTGCCAAGCCCTCGGCNCCAGCGGGCAACAGCTTTGGTCGTGCTGGCGAAACGGTCGCCTTCAACACGCTGCAAACGGCGGTNAACCGAAACATGGAAGCCAGCNTGGCTGTTCCGTGTTTCCGGGTTGGTTACACCATCACCACCGACAAGCTGGATGCGTTTTACAAGCAGGTGAAGCCNAAGGGCGTCACGATGACGGCCCTACTGGCGAAGGCCGTCGCCGTCACCCTGGCCCGTCACCCCCAGGTCAACGCTGCAACGACTGCTGCGGGGATGGCCTATCCGGCCGACGTGAATGTGGCCGTTGCTGTGGCCATGGAAGACGGTGGCCTGATNACCCCGGTGCTGCGNACTGCCGACCGGACCGACCTTTATGAGNTGTCTCGCCAGTGGGGTGATCTTGTGAAGCGTTCCCGCAGTAAGCAGCTTCAACCGGAGGAATACAGCACGGGCACCTTCACCCTCTCCAACCTGGGCATGTTTGGTGTCGACCGCTTTGACGCCATCCTTCCCCCTGGAACCGGCGCGATCCTGGCGGTCGCTGCTTCTCGCCCCACGGTTGTAGCCGGCAAGGATGGTTCGATTGCNGTGAAGCGCCAGATGCAGGTCAACCTCACCGCCGACCACCGAGTGGTTTATGGCGCTGACGGTGCCGCCTTCCTGAAGGATTTGGCTGAGCTGATTGAAACCCGGCCGGAGAGCTTGGCGCTCTGATTGGAGTGCAGGACCAACGCGACCAGCAACTCAGCAGTTACGACTACCCGCTGCCGCCTGAGCGGATTGCTCAGGCGCCGGTGGAGCCGCGGCATAGCGCCCGCTTGCTCATGGTTCCACCCCATTCAGTGCCGGCTGATCAAGCTGGCCACGGCGAGGTTTGGGATCTCATTGATGCGTTGGAGCCCGGAGATCTTCTGGTGGTCAACGACACGCGCGTGCTGAAAGCACGCTTAAAGGTGCGGCGTTCCGGAGGTGGCCTCTCGGAATTGCTGGTGCTTGAACCGCGCGGGGATGGCCGCTGGTTATGTCTTGCACGACCTGCCAAGCGGATGCGCCCTGGCGACCGACTCATCGTCGATGGCACCACCATCAGTCTCACCGTGCTGGCGGAGGATCCGGCCAGTGGAGGGCGTGTCGTGCAATTCCCGCAGGATTGCCATGACGCAGTAACGATTGAGGGCTTGCTCAACCAGTGCGGTGAAGTCCCATTGCCGCCCTACATCGAGCGGCATGATCCCAGCGATGCTGAGCGCTATCAGACCCGCTACGCCGATCGTCCCGGTGCTGTTGCGGCTCCGACGGCGGGGCTGCATTTCAGCGATGAACTGCTCGCGGGCTTGCAGAGAAAGGGTGTTGAGCTAACGCGCATCACCTTGCATGTGGGGTTGGGAACCTTTCGCCCCGTGGAGACAGAAGACCTCACGCAGCTGGAATTGCACAGCGAATGGATTGAGGTCAGTGCGTCTGTGGTGAAGGCGATTCAGCAATGTCGCGGTCGGGTGATTGCTGTTGGAACGACCAGCGTGCGCGCCCTGGAGGGCGCAGCGCAATTGAATGGAGGTGTATTGAAACCGTTCACCGGGCCGGTGAACCTTGTGATTCAGCCCGGCTATCGCTTTGCGGTGGTGCAGGGATTGCTCACGAATTTCCATCTCCCCAAGAGCTCGTTACTGCTGTTGGTGAGTGCATTGATCGGTCGGGAGAAATTGCTGGCGCTCTACGCAGCAGCGATCGAACGCGAGTACCGCTTCTTTTCCTATGGCGATGCCATGTGGATCCCCCCGGAGGCCGTGCTCCCCGAAGCGGCGCCAATCACCGCTTAATGCCTACTAAAAAACCCCGTGTTGCCACGGGGTTGAAGATGCTTGACCTGCGTTGATGGATCAGACAGCGACAGGTTGCTCGATGATGCCGGTTGGCACTTCGGCGAACATCACGGACGAGAGATAGCGCTCGGCGAGATCGGGTAGAACAACCACGATTGTTTTGCCGGCGTAGGCATCCTGCTCAGCCAGACGAATGGCAGCGGCAGCGGCAGCACCACAGGAAATGCCAACCAAGAGGCCTTCCTCTTGGGCTAGACGCAGAGCCATGGCAATCGACTCATCGTTGGTGACCTGCTCGACTTTGTCGACGACGGAGAGGTCGAGGTTCTTGGGGATAAAGCCAGCACCGATGCCCTGAATTTTGTGGGGGCCGGGCTTCACCTCTTCACCGTTCATGGTTTGGGTGATCACAGGGCTGTGGCTTGGCTCCACAGCAACGGATTCGATCGCCTTGCCAGCTTTGTTTTTGATGTAGCGGGACACGCCGGTGATGGTGCCGCCGGTGCCGACGCCTGCAACCAGGACATCGATGGCACCGTCACAGTCGTCCCAGATCTCAGGACCGGTGGTTTTTTCGTGGATCTCAGGGTTGGCCGGGTTGTCGAACTGACCAGGCATGAAATATTTCGAGGGGTCGCTCTCAGCGATTTCCTTAGCTTTGGCGATGGCACCCGGCATGCCTTTCGCTGCTTCGGTCAGAACGATTTCAGCTCCCAACACCGCCATGACCCGTCGTCGTTCGATCGACATCGACTCAGGCATCGTGAGGATCAGCTTGTAACCGCGCGCTGCAGCGGTGTAAGCCAGGGCAATTCCGGTGTTGCCCGAGGTGGGTTCAACGATCACCTTGTCTTTGGTGAGCTTGCCGCTCTTTTCGGCATCCCAGATCATGTTGGCGCCGATCCGGCACTTCACGCTGTAAGCGGGATTGCGCCCTTCGATCTTGGCCAACACCGTGGCCTTGCAGTTCTTGGTGACGTTGTTCAGTTTCACCAAAGGGGTATTGCCAATGGCGAGGCTGTTGTCGTCGTAAATGCGGGACATGGCGCTTCGGTGTAGGGATGGACCCGAAGCAAACAAGATAGAGAGATTCCACCGTGACCCCCCCAGTTGTTAAGGGCATGTTCAGACTGTGACCAGCGGTTGGTTAGGACACCAGCGCAGTGCTGAAGCGTTGCCAGAGCTCATCTGGGTCTTCCAGGCCGACCGAAACGCGCAGGAGGTGAGCGGGAACCCCGCAATCTGCCGCCCAGTCCAGTTCGTCGTAATGCGCGAGCAGGGTGTAAGGGCAGGCGAGGCTGAACGATGTGCCAAGGCTTGGCCCTTTGCTGATCCGAAGGTTGTCGTACACACGTTGTGCTTTGGCCGTGCCTTCATGCAGCTCGAACGACAGCAAACAACCGAAGCCTGCACCTGATCGCATCAGTGATCGGAAGATGGTGCAGTCTTTGGGGTGCATCACGCTCTTCACCGCAGGATGAGCCTCTAAGCGATGCGCCAACGTCAGGCAGTTCGCATCGAGTTGTGGCACTCGGTCCAGGACGTCTCGGCTTGCTTCTTCAAGGGCGATCGCGTCGGCATCGTTCAAGCGTGCTGGGGGATTCATGGCATCGACGAACTGCTGGTGCCATGGCGATGCGGAGCTCATCAGCAAACTTCCCGCCATCACGTCGCCCCTGCCGGCGAAGCTTTTTGTGAGTGACGTGAACAGCAGGTCCACGTAGGGCAGCACCGAAAGGTTGAGGGCGGTGCCAATGGTGTCGTCGGCGATAACAGGTATGCCGCGGTCGTGGGCAAGCCTGGTGACTGCGGGGAGATCGACGCAGCGCAGCAGTGGATTGCTGGGGAGCTCCACAATCACTGCTCCAGGCTTGATCCGATCGAGTGCTGCGCCAATCTCATTCAGATCTGCGCTCTGCAACAGCTCTCCGCCGTGGAAGATCACCTGCGGTTGCTTGAGAACATCCACATAGGGGAAACCCAGTTGCAGGGTGGGCCGTCCTGGATTGAGCCGCTCGATGATGCAAAGGGCGGCATGCAAGCCACTCATCCCGGATGGATGCAGGCTGATCAGACCTGGATCGCAACCGTGAATCGCTGCTAGCCGCTCACAAATCAGGCGTCGGGCGAGGGCAGCGTTATCTGGATGAGGTGCCTGCTCGCGGCCGAGGGCAATCGCGGCTTGCCGAGACGTGGCTCCCAGGCCGGTGTGTTGCCAGAAGGCTTTGGCATGGGGGCTCGCCCCAGCGTCGCAGAGCAAGACCGTCAGACCGGAAAACCCCTTTAGCTCCGTTGTGGCGCCAGGAGCTTGTCGCAGACAGTGCTGTTGCGCGGCCTCAGCCACAGCTTCGGTTGGGAAGGGCCAGGCGATCAAGCCAGGTTGCGCGACCCGTTGACTCAGTTCAGCCACCAATGGGTGTTGCCCGAAACGGGGATAGACCGTTTGGAGCGCCTGACGGCAGCTGTGCTCCTGCTCTTCGTAGGCAATGACGTCTTGCCAACGGGGGAGTGCCACGGAGACGGCATGGGGATGATCGGGAAGCGGATGCCCGAGATCAACCCCCTGCCAACACGGGGCATGGAGTAGATCGCGTGGACTCACTTCAGCAGCTCCAGGGCTTGGTGAAGATCGGCTTGCAGATCAGTCAGGTCTTCGCAACCCACCGAGAAGCGCACCAAGCCATCATCAATACCGAGTTTCTTTTTCACATCGGCGGCCACCGCGGCATGGGTCATCGTTGCCGGATGGCAGATCAGACTTTCGATGCCACCCAAGCTTTCGGCCATCGTGAACCACTGCAACTGTTTGCAGAGGGCATAGGTCTGCTCTTGGTTGGCGTCAAAGCTCACGGTCACGATGGCTCCGCCTGCCTTCATCTGCTTTGCGGCCACAGCATGTTGTGGATGATCTGTGCGCTGCGGATAGCGCACCCAATTCACCTTGGGATGGTCGGCTAGTAGATCGGAGAGCGCCGCCGCATTGGCCATCTGTTGTTTAAGCCGCAAGGGCAGGGTCTTGATCCCGCGGGTGATCAGCCAGCAGTCGAACGGAGAGGGCTGTAAGCCCAGTGCCTTTTGTGAAAACACCATCTTCTGGTGCCACTCAGGATCGTTGGTGCAGACGGCTCCACCAAGGGCATCGGAGTGACCATTGATGTATTTCGTGGTGCTGGTGAGCGAAAGGGTGGCGCCGAGCTCAAGCGGCCGCTGCACCAATGCTGTGGCAAATGTGTTGTCGACCACGACGGGGATCCCGAGAGGCTGGGTGATCGCACAGACCGCCTCAAGGTCGATCACTTTGAGCAGGGGATTGGTGGGACTCTCCAGCCACACCATTGCCGGCTGGCTGTTGTTGATGGCATCCAGAGCATCGGGTCGGGTGAAATCAACCCATTGCGTGCGAAGCCCAAATTTGGCGAAGACCTGCTCGAACAGGCGCACCGTGCAGCCATAAAGGTTCTCCTCGCACAACACCAAATCACCATGTTTCAGCTGGGAAACCACCGCTGTGATCGCACTCACCCCCGAGGCGAACACGGTGGCGTGGTCGCAGCCTTCCACTGAAGCCAGCACGCCATCGAGGATGCGGAAGTTGGGGTTGCCCGAACGGGTGTAGTCGAATCCGCCGGGGTTGCCGTGAGCAAAGGTGCTGGTCGGGAAGATCGGCGGCATCACCGTGCCGGTATCCCCAGCGAAGCTTTCGCCGTGGTGGATCACCCGGGTGTTCAGTCCCAGCTTGTTGGGGTTGGATCCGTGCTCGGTCACCGGGGCGATAACGGCAGAACGGCAAGGTTACGAAGCGAACCGCCTTGCCTCGAGTGCGGACAGGCCATTAAAAAACCCCTGCCAATCGGCAGGGGTGATAGACGATCGCTTGGTTGAAAACCGTTGATCAGTCGAGGTCGGGCATGCCCAGTACAGGCTCAGCCTGACGATCGATGCCTTTCTCGAAGCCTGCAGCAGCAGCGCGAGCGCGGCCGGCGTGCCAGAGGTGACCAACAAGGAAGAAGAAGGCGAGCACGAACTGCGTTGCACCCAGCCACTGGCGAAGGTTCACGTAGTTCACCGAGTTGGGCTCGGTGATGATGCCGCCCACGGAGTTGATCGAGGCGTTGGGAGCGTGGGTCATG
>NZED01000024.1:12617-47449 GCA_002690325.1 Synechococcus sp. ARS1019 | reverse complement strand
CTTGGTCGTTGCGCTGTTACGCTTCGAAGAAATCAGTGCTCACGCGACGTTTCACGACGTCTGTTTGCAGCTGTTCATAGGTGGCTGCGTCGATTGGCTCGAACGGCAATCTCGGGAACGTGGCATTGGCATCAAAGCGAGCGAGAAGTGCTGCAGAGATATATCCCTCTCCGTCTTGCATGGCCTGATAGAGCGCATCCGATAGGGCATCGATTTCGTTTTCACGAAATTCGATCGTTGCTGAGGTGTTGTGTGCGGTGTAAAAGCGCTGAACCTGCATGTAGAAGTCGAACTGCGCCATTGCTGAGAATCCATTGATGTCAACGGAATCTGCACCTGGCAAATTCGCCCAGCTCACTTCGGTCGGAATTTCGACCAACCACTCGGTGCAGCGGGGATCAAAGGGATCGTTCAAGAGGCGACCTTCATCGTCTTTATCCGACTGGGAAGGCACGATCGTGTATCCGTAATCCATGCAAGCCATGGCAACGGGATCGTTTTTGCGGAAGGTAATCCGTCGGATGAAGCGCTGTGCTTTAGGGGGATGCCAGCCTGGAGCTGCTCCGGTTAACAGGCTTTTCGTACCCGCTGGTTGAACCGTTGTGCAGCGATTGGGTCGCCGCAAACTGTGGCGATCGCAGTAATCCCAAACGGTTTCATTGACGATTGTTTTCCAGCGGCTCAAGTAGGCAGCTTCTTTCTCTTTGAAGGCTTTACCGATGTCGCTATCAGGCCGTCCTGCCTGCCACCACAGCAACCATTCGGTGCCGAAAGCATGCACGAAGAAGTCGAACAATCCGGTAAAGCTCACACCAACAATCGGATCCCACTCTCTGCTTTGGCGGTAACGCTCCACTTCAAAGCGATGGTTCAACAGGCAGGCCACTGACAGTGCACCCGCTTTGAAGGCATCTTCTTGGGCTTGGAGATCACTGGGGTCGATCTGATTGAGATGAATTTCAGCCAGATTGCAGTGGAAATCAGCACCGAGAATTTCACCGCAGGGGTTCAGGCCATAGCGACCGAGGCGATGCTCGAGTTCTGCATCACTGATAGGTCCATGGTTGGTCTGTAGCCACTGTCCTGCTTCTTCTCGACCTTGGTCGCAGTAGATCTCGATGAATTCCTGACGAAGTTCTGGAGTTGTGAGGAGATCTGCGTTGGAACGCGCAATGGCTTCCGGAGCAAATTGAATGGCCCCTTCGCCAGACATAAATTGTTTGGTCACAGCGGCATGGACCACCTCCTTGCTGGGACGTGTGTGGTACACCCGTGTGTGGTTGGCCATTCGTAAGGCGTCCCGTTCGGGGTCGATGCGCCAGTTCCCTTCGCTGTCTTGTTGCCAGAGGTTGTCTTTCGCTGAGGCAGCAGCGGTGTCATCCGCCGCGAATTGGCGCATGCCGGCACTGCGACGGATGTTGCCAGCCACAATCGTGACGGCTGCTTCATCAATCAACAGACAACACTCGATCGAGGTGAGCTGGCGACCGATGGCCTTATTGAGCAAACGAGCCACTCGGCCGTAGAGGTCTTTGAGCTTCACCGGATTGGCCATGCCCCCGAAACCCTTGAGGGTCTCGCCAACGGGACGAACGTCGTTGAGGTCGACTTCGATCGAGACGCTTCCACCCCCGAAGCGCGGATCGCTACTCAGCTCGAGCATGAGCTGATAACTATCTACCCATCCTCGACGGGTATCACCAACTTTGATGCGGACCGTGTTGCCATCGATGGTGTGGCTGCAGGTTTCTTGTCTTTTCCCTGCGGCGGTGACACCGATCTCGCTGACGGACACCACCTCGAGCTTGTTGCGAATCGCAGGAAGTCGATCGATGAGGTGGGGTTCGATGATGGCCCCTGTTCCACAGCCCATCATCGCTAGGTCCATCATCAGACCGAAGGCCTCCCAATCGATGAGATTGGTTGATGTGCAGTTGTACGAGCCTGAGAAATTTTCAGCTTGCTCAATCCAGGGTGTTCCGCCAATCCAAAGCCAACGACCGGAAGGCAAAGCTTTTTTTTCTGCCTGCATCCTGGCCATCAGTTCAACTTCTTCGGCGCTGAGATTGCCAAGTTTTTGCAGGCCACCAAGGTTGCGTCGGCCGACCTGTTCCCAGCTCTCGCGACCGTCCGGTGTCCGTCTGCTGTAGGTCCGATAGAAAACTGGGTTGGCTGCTGGGGCAGTGATCGGGAAGTCGCCGATCTTGGCGCCCGTGTTCGCGGCGACTTCAGCGCGAGTCGGAGTCAGTGTCACGTGCGTCAGCACTTAGGTGGAGTCACACTAACGCCATAGATGGGGTGAGCAAGGGTTTCATACCACCAGTCACAGCGCTTTAATCCCCTTGAGCGGTAAAACTGTGTGAATTGATGCAGCGTCGTCCAGAACCAGAGCTAATGAGCGACCAGGCCCAGGTTGTCGCCTATGCGCAAGCCGACTTCCGTGCAGGTGATCAGGTTCTGATCGAGCAGCTGGTGCCATTGCTGGCCAATCGTGGATCCAAGCTCAAAATCGTCGATCTCGGTTGCGGACCGGGCAACATCACGCTCCGGTTAGCTGAGCAATGGTCAGATGCAGAAGTGATCGGCATTGATGGTTCCGCAGCGATGTTGTCGATCGCCCGGAAGCGTGCTGAAGCACAAGGTCGGCTGACGCGCTTTTTGGAGGCATCGATCCAGCAACTCATCACGACTCCATTGCCTGTTGCACTTGCTTCTGCTGACGTCATTGTCAGTAATAGCGTTCTCCATCACCTCCACGATCCTCAGCAGTTTTGGCGGTTGGTTTGCCTGCTGGGGTCGCCCGGGACGGTTGTGCTGCACAGAGATCTGCGCCGACCAGAGTCGGAACAACAGCTCAATGCTCTTCAGCAGAGATATCTTCCCGAAGCACCGATTTGTTTGATCGATGATTACCGGGCTTCGCTGCGGGCCGCGTTCACGGTCGACGAGGTTCAGTCTCAGTTGCAGTTGCTCGGTCTTGAACAGCTTGTTGTTCAAGAGGAGGATGATCGTTACCTCTCTGTAATGGGTGTGCTCTGAGCCTCACGTCCATTGGACTCTGCCCTGGCAGGCTGGGGACACTGTGAAAACGTGATGAGTCAGTCCGCTGCTACGACGTCCTCAGATCAAGACCTGAGCGATCTGCTTGCCAACGCCGTGGCTCGCCGGCGCAATTTTGCGATCATTTCTCACCCCGACGCAGGTAAAACGACCCTGACTGAAAAGTTGTTGTTGTACGGCGGTGCAATTCAACAAGCTGGAGCTGTGAAGGCTCGTGGTGAACAACGGAAGGTGACATCCGACTGGATGGAGTTGGAAAAGCAGCGTGGTATCTCGATTACATCGACTGTTCTTCAGTTCGACTACGACACAACGACAATCAACCTGCTCGATACCCCCGGTCACCAAGACTTTTCGGAAGACACGTATCGCACTTTGGCAGCGGCTGACAATGCCGTGATGTTGGAGGACGCCGCCAAAGGTCTTGAACCTCAGACTCGCAAGTTGTTTGAGGTCTGTCGCATGCGTGAGATTCCTATTTTCACATTTATCAACAAGATGGATCGCCCCGGCCGCGATCCCCTCAGCCTTCTGGATGAAATTGAATCTGAGCTTGATTTAACTCCCTGGGCAGTGAATTGGCCGATTGGCAGTGGTGAACAGTTTCGTGGGGTCATTGACCGGCGCACGCGAGATGTGATTTTGTTTAGCCGTGCTGAACGTGGTCGTCAGGCCACTGAGCAACGTTTGAAGTTGGACGATCCTCAATTGCAAGCCTTGGTTGAGGATGATCTGTTGGACGCTGCAGTCGAAGAACTTGATTTACTAGAAGCAGCTGGAGCTGAGTTGGATCTTGAACTGGTTCATGCCGGTGAACTCACTCCAGTTTTCTTCGGTTCAGCGATGACTAACTTTGGTGTGCGTCCGTTTCTTGATGCGTTCCTGGAGATGGCGCAACAACCAATTGCTCGATCCAGTAGCGAGGGATTGGTGGATCCTCTGAGGGAAGGATTTAGTGGTTTTGTGTTCAAATTGCAGGCCAATATGGACCCTAGGCATCGAGACCGTGTTGCATTTGTTCGCGTTTGTAGTGGTCGTTTTGAAAAAGATATGACTGTTAAACATGCAAGAACAGGTAAGGCGATTCGCCTGTCCAGGCCGCAGAAACTATTTGGTCAGGATCGTGCTGTTGTTGAAGATGCCTATCCGGGAGATGTCATTGGTTTGAATAATCCTGGAATGTTTTCGATTGGAGATACCTTGT
Organism: Synechococcus sp. ARS1019; assembly: GCA_002690325.1. Taxonomy (GTDB): domain Bacteria; phylum Cyanobacteriota; class Cyanobacteriia; order PCC-6307; family Cyanobiaceae; genus Parasynechococcus. Next base: position 43,185 of record NZED01000024.1, on the reverse strand, counting down.
ATGTTGGGGCAAAGGTTGAATATGAGGGAATTCCTTGTTTTAGTCCTGAGATCTTTAGTTGGTTGAGAAATCCTAATCCGTCAGCATTCAAAAATTTCCGAAAGGGCGTCAATGAACTTCGAGAAGAAGGCGCAGTTCAGATTTTGTATGACACTGATGAAAGCAAACGTGATCCAATCCTTGCGGCGGTGGGTCAGTTGCAGTTGGAGGTGGTTCAGCATCGTCTCGAAAATGAATATGGCGTTGATACACGCCTAGAGCCACTGGGTTTTCAGGTTGCGCGTTGGGTCAGTGGTGGCTGGCCTCAACTCGAGAGCATTGGTCGAATTTTTAACTGCAAGACCGTTCGTGACGCTTGGGACCGTCCGGTTCTCTTGTTTAAAAATGAGTGGAATTTGAACCAACTCAAGGAAGATCATCCGGATTTAGAACTCAGTGCTGTAGCTCCTGTGGTGAGCGGCGTAGAACCAATCAGCCTCTGAGCACTCTGCTGTTGAAACTGTCTGGCTTCCGACGTAATTCTTCGTCGCCTGTTCGTTTCAGCCACGGCGGCATCTCAGTCCCGCCAGACTGATTTCAGCGAGCTGAGCAATGGATGGGAACTCTCTGGTTGCTGCGCAGCTGTGATGATGGCGGAACCGACTACGTGTGTTTTCGTCCCAAACACGATCTCATCGAAATCCTGGAGGGATATCACCTTCCACCCCAAATGCCGTTGATTAAGCGTCGCCAACGGCTTCACCCAGACGACGCCACGACCCGTCTCAATCGTTTGGAACGGAGTGAAGGATTTCGCCATGGAGCTCCACTGTTCTGATCTCCACTGATTACCCTCATCAATAGGTTGTATCTGGTGTGCAATGGCTGCTGTGGGTGATTCAAGTCCGGATCCCAGCTCTGAAGATCCATACGTCAGGCTTGGTCTGTCCCAAGGAGCCAGCTTTGAGCGGGTTCAACAAGCCCGACAAGAATGTCTGGATCAGGTCGGTGATGATCCCCAAGCGAGAGCTCGTGTGGAGACTGCTTACGACGCCGTCTTGATGTCCCGCTTGCGAGAACGTCAGCAGGGTCAGCTCAGTGAAGCAGCAGCGGATGCTTCAGTGCGTGAGGAGTCCGTCAGCAAAGGTTCGGCATTCCAAACAACGGGTGTGCTGCAAAAGCTGCAACCAAGATTGCAAGACGCTGGTCAGGCCATTAGCGGCATTCGTCCACAGGTTGCGCTTGTTGAAGGACCTGGCCTGTGGATTCGGCTGGGGATCGGTGCTCTCGCCATGGTGGCTCTTCTGATCAGCTCAGAGAGTGTTCAGTTGGTATTGGCCTTGGGATTGATCGGCGGTTACGTCAGTGCAGTCCGTCGTGGTCGTCGTCCTCTGTCATCGATCGGTTGGACGTTGGCTGCTGTTGTTGTGGGTTTGATTGCCGGAGGCGTTTTGGCTGCGGCTTTATCTCCTTCAGCGGTTGAACAACTTCATTTGAATTCTGATCAGATCCAGGCCATCCCAGCAGCGCTGTTGCTTTGGCTCACTGCTTTGCTTTTGGCTTAAGCGGCTGTTGGGAATTCGTTGATCAAGGCAGAGAGCTCTTCCCGATCGACCACATAGCGGTTATTGCAGAAATGGCAGGTCAGTTCTGCTTGGCCATCCTTGATCAGCATGTCCTGCAGTTCTTCTCTACCCAACAATTTCAGGGCACCGATGCTGCGTTCTCGACTGCACCGACAGTGGAAACTGATGGCTTGATTGGCTTCTGATCCATCAAGGGGCTTGGGATCCAAGTCTGGGAAGACATCAACAAGCAGATCTTCAAGGGAGTTTTGGCAGCGGCTTAAACGTCCGCTGAAATCTTCAACTTCCCTGCAGCGTTGTTCAAGAAGTTCCACCAGAGCCGGTTCCCGGGCGGCTTTCGGGAGAACCTGCACAAGAAGTCCTCCACTGGATTGAAGACCATCACTTTTGATTGTTTCGCCAACAAATACCGCTGACGGTGTTTGTTCGGAATGGAGCAAGTAAGACGCAACATCTTCTCCAATCCCACCATTCACTAATTCCACAGTGCTGTTGAAGGGTTCTCCTTTGCCGTCATCGCGCATGACGTGCAGGTATCCAGTGCCAACAGCGGCCTTGAAGTCGAAGCTGTAGTGACCACTCGAATCGGCAATGGGGTCGAGTTCTAGTTCCGGATTGCCGACGTAACCACGAACGGTTCCATCACGACCTGCATCCACCATCAAACCCCGCAAGGGACCGTCAGATCCCACGCGTAAATTCACGCGTCCGTGGCGAACTTTCATTGAACTAGCAAGCATCAGCCCTGCACTCATCGATCGCCCAAGCAACACAGTTGTGAGGTACGACAGCCCATGGCGGCGTTGTGCTTCACGGAGGGTCTCCGTCGTCGACACTGCGACAAGGCGGATTCCACCTCCCGCAGCCGTTGCTCGGACCAACCGATCGCTCAAATCTCTCGTTCTGCTCAGGGCAATGTAGTCATCGGTATGAGTTGGCCGTTTAGTAGTTGATGGCGTTGGCAGTTCCATGTTTTGAACAAGTCCGGTTCGTGGGTCACCACGATCAGCACCTGCTCTCGTGAGAGTTCGTCCAGCAGCTGCAGGACCTCATCACGGACTGACCAGTCCAAACCCGCGGTGGGCTCGTCCAACAACAAAACGTTGGCCCCTCTCAAGAGTTGAACGGCAATAGCGAGGCGACGCTGCTGTCCTCCACTCAAGCGTTCCGGCGGTGTACTCCGATCAAGACCCACAAGCCCAACGCGTTGCAGCACGTCCTCTTGTGCTTCTGTACTCAGCCGACGCAGCCCAAGCCTTAATTCTTGAGCGACGGTCAGACCTAAAAAGTGCCGTTCAGGAAACTGAAACACCATGCCGGTGATCCAGCGACGTTGACGTGGGGAGACTGGCTCACCATTCCAGAGCACACGCCCAGAGCGTTCCCGCGATAACCCGCTGATCATGTCCAGCAGACTTGTTTTTCCTGAACCGCTTGCACCGGAGATCAACACTGGTTGACCGGAGCGAGCTTCAAAGCAGATGTCTGTGAGGACTGCTGACTCTGCTGTCGCGGGAGCGTACGTAAGGTTCTGAAGTTCAAGCATCCGTCACAGCTTGACCGATGATGAGAGCGATGCGCTGGTCCTATGGACGTTCGTTTTCGCGAGATCGACCCGTTTAATTGCTGGATTTGGATCCGTTTCCCGGAGCCGCCCAGCTCGGGTGAATGCAGTTATGTCGATGGTGTGCTCGACAGTTGGTACGTGATTGGTCGCCTGGGTGGATTCAATGCAGAAAATTTGCAGGTTCACGGGAATAGCTCCGATCTCAGTTGGATGACTTACGACAGCGAAGATGCGGAGTCAGCAATGCCTGCATTGATGCACAACATGGGGCAAATGGAATACCAAGGTGAATGGGGACGCTTTTGGATTGATCTTGGAACCAGTGATGGAGTTGGCCTTGATGTCTTAATCAATTCGCTCAGGCAACTCGATGCTGATGTTGTTCAGATTGCTGAGCTCGTGATTGGTGGCATCAATGATGATTGGCCGGTCGAGGAGCATCCCGACAGTGTTTTTCCGAACAGTGGTTCGTGAGCGTCGGCGGCTGTTGATGGATCTCGTCCAACGGATTGATGATGGACGAAGGATTGACCTGAATGAGTCAGAGCGTCATTACCTGCGACGTGTGCTGCGGTTACGTGTTGGTGATCAAGTAGATGTCGTGAATGGACAGGGAGGACTTTGGCTCGGGACGCTCGAGGATGTCGATCGCTTGACATTGACATCAGCTCTTGGATCCCCGCAGCGATCCGAACCAAGGTCGGGCTGTGGCCTGGGGCTTGCCGTCGCTTTGATGCGTCGCGACAGCGACATTTGGATTCGTATGGCCTGCGAATTGGGGATTGATTGGATCCAGCCCGTTCTTGCTGATCGCTGTGTTCCACAAGCCGAGCAGCGTCCAGAACGTTGGCAGACGATTGTTCGGGAATCTGTCGAGCAATGTGAACGGCTCTGGGCACCAATCATTTACCCAGTGGTGCCACTCCAAACATGGTTAACAACGATGGATGGGCGAGCCGCTATGGCGGTGACCCGTTTATCGGCCACTGCATCACTGTCTGAATGGCTGCAGGACGAGCCAACGGCATCAAGGACATGGCTACTGGTCGGTCCTGAAGGCGGTTGGAGTCAGACGGAAGAGGGTCTTGTTAAGTCAGGACAGCTCTCGGGGGTGTCACTGGGGATGAACATTTTGCGCAGCTCAACGGCTGCTGTCCGTGGAGCTGTTGAGCTTGTGAAATGGCGTGAGGCACAACAGAACTGACCCTCTCCTCTTGATTCAGAACACAACATCGCGATGGATTCTTATAGGTTGAATGGGTCAAGCGGTTGTCCGATTTCAATGGCGAATATCCACATCGGCATCACCGACTTGACTGCGGCTTGTCAAGAGATCCTGAGTGACGCATTTCGGCAGATGAAGAACAGATCCTCCTGGGATCTCAATTGTCCGGTCGTTGTTCTCGATGCTCGTAATCAACCTCCACGCCAGGTGCAGATCGGGGTTGGTGGAGTGGGGGGAGTTGTTCCTGTCTCCACGGCGATTGAAGATCCTTTGATTCGTGAGTGGCTCGAGCTCAGCGCTGAACTGGATCAACCCGAGGATGCACAGAAGCAGATGTTGGATCGATTTGGTCAGGATTTCGAAGATTCCTACACCAACTTTCAGGAAGAGAAAATACAGAAAGGAGGCTGCTTGATCGGAACGGATGATCTAACAAAGTTTGTTCATCAATCTCGTTCTGTATTTCCTGATCAGATTGCTGTGCTGGCTGTACTACCTGGTCTCAAGGATTATCAATGGTCAGTGGAACAGTTCAGCTGGAAGCCAGACTAATTCGATGAACATTGATTGCATGGTCTTCGCTTCTAGTTGATTCAGGCTGGCTTTTCAAGAAGTGGTTGCGATGGTTGAGGTGACCTGTCCTGCTTTGACTCAAAGCTCGATTGATTTGAATGGGCGACACATGTAGCGATTGAGACTGATGTGTGTGACAAAAGTGAGGGATAGCGTCGAATCACTTGCTTAAATCAAGAAACCTTGCGTCGTTTTGAGGATTTAATTCCTAACATTCATGGTTTGTGTTTGCAAGCTGTCAAATATTCCTCATCAGACGACCGCATTCTTTCTCTATCGCTTTACAAATGAAATTCCCTGTCTCAGCTTGTTTAGTTGCAATACTGGCATTGGCATCATGCAATTACTCAGAAGAAAAACCGCAAAGCGAAATTCAAGCGTCTTCAGATAATCCATCTCAGAGCGTCAATGAAGAGACGATCCAGGCATCAAATAACAAGGAATTGTTGTCGGAATTGCGTGCAGGCGGGTACGTCATTTACATGCGCCATGCAACAACAGAAAAAGACTACGCAGATCAAGCTGATCCATCGATGAGGCTTTCTGATTGCTCTTCCCAAAGAAAGCTTAGTTTACAAGGCGTCAAAGAAGCGCAGGGCATTGGATTGGCAATCAAAGAACAAGATATACCGATTGGAAAAGTGATCACAAGTGATTATTGCAGAGCTTGGAAAACGGCAAATTTAGCCTTTGGTTACCACGATTATCGGGATTCGAGATTAAATTTCTTGCCGTATGAAGACTACACTGATGATCTGAATCAGTTGATGAAAAAAAACCTGACGCCGCTCTTGACTGATATGCCTAACGACGGAACAAATACGTTTATCGTTGGTCATGATGATTTGTTTGAAGCGACGACAGGCATCTATCCAGAACCGCAAGGTATTGCGTATATTGTTAAGCCAGAAAGTGATCAAACGTTTACTTTAATCACTAGTCTTTTGCCGAGTCAGTGGAAAGACCTCAAATGATAGTCACCTGAGGTCGTGATTTTGGTCAATAAGTCTATTTTTTGCCAGTAAATTGCTTCTAGTTCAAGACAACGGTCCTTAAGTTAATAAAGTCAAGCTGTACGGTTTTCATCCGAAATCACTCATTGGTTGCATGGGGGACTCCTGTCGATAGTGATTCTTGTATCAATTGATTGTGCAGTGAGTAGCTTTTAAGTGGTAAGAAGGCCAGTATTGTTTATTGCTGAAATTTGCCCATATTGCATATTCTCCTGTATTAAATGATTCCTTGCCGCAAAGCTTTGTGAACCGGTAATGATCAAAGGCACTCATTTATTTAGTTTCAAATGGCCAATCAATCCATGTAAATGCAGTCCTATGGGAACCCATCAGTCACCTATGACTGGTGGGCAGGTAATTCAGGAGTAGCCAAGCGCTCAGGCTCTTTTATTGCAGCTCATGCTGCCCACGCCGGCCTCATCATGTTTTGGGCAGGTGCATTCACATTGTTTGAGCTCGCGAGATACAACAGCGCTCTTCCAATGGGAGAGCAAGGCTTGATCCTTCTTCCTCACCTTGCAGGATTAGGACTTGGCCTTGGTGAAGGCGTTGTGATAGCCAATACAGAGCCTTATATCGCTATTGCCGCTTTCCATCTGGTTTCCTCAGCTGTTTTAGGAGCTGCAGGTATTTGGCACACCCTGCGTGCGCCCAAGGATCTCTCGAAAGCAGAGGGACGGGCTAGCAAGTTTCATTTTGAATGGGATGATCCCAAAAAACTCACCTTTATCCTTGGTCATCACCTCATCTTCCTCGGTTTAGGTGCCATCGCTTTTGTTGAATGGGCACAGCGTCATGGCATTTACGACTCTGCGATTGGAGCAGTCCGTAAAGTTGAGCCGAATATTGATCTGGCGATGGTATGGGGCTATCAGACTAATTTCCTCTCGATTAGCAGCTTGGAAGATGTCGTTGGCGGGCATGCTGTACTTGCCTTCATCTTGACGATTGGTGGTGTGTGGCACATCATCTCAAGCCCATTCGGACCGTTCAAAAAAGTTTTGATCTTCTCTGGAGAGGCGATTCTCTCCTATTCATTGGCTGGAATTGCTCTGATGGGTTTTGTGACCAGTATCTGGTGTGCACAAAACACAACAATTTATCCAACTGAACTTTATGGAGAAGCTCTGAAACTCAATTTTGCATTTTCTCCTTACTTTAGTGATACCGCGTCTATTGCTGGAGATGGGCACACAGCTCGAGCATGGCTGGCTAACACTCATTTTTATCTTGCCTTCTTCTTCCTTCAAGGACACTTCTGGCATGCACTGAGAAGCATGGGCTTTAATTTCAAGTCTGTTTCTGAAGCTTTCGAAAACATGGATAAAGCTCAGATCAACTGATCCATCATGTAGTTGGTTTTAAAAGTGGGGCCTCTGTCTTTTCGGACAGAGGCTTTTTTTATTGGTTTAATTTGTTTTTGACGAGGGGTTGGATTATTGCTCAAGTATCCTTATCTAATACTTGTTTTATGATTGCCAAATAAGGTTTTTCTTGTGCTATTTTTTCTCGCATTTCCTTTGGGAGTCTAGCTTCTAGAAAGCCTTGCTTGATTAGATCTTTTGCTAGCCTTTCTCGATACTCAACAAAGTGCTTCAAGTAATGCTGTGTGATTTCAGGGGTCAGCTCCAACACTTCCAAGGCTTGTTTGAAGTGCAGATAGCTTGCCGTCCAGTTGATTAGCTCCTCGGTTGTGGTTAGGCCCAGTTCATTCTCGGGGATATTCATCAGAGTTTAAAAATAATCGAAATAGAGATTGAACTGAGAAGGCAAAGTCTTTGGCCATTCAGTTGTTAAATAGATTTCGGTCATCAGGTTAAAACGATTTTTTTGATGGTTTCACTGCTTTTGTCAAAGGATATTCATAAGTTGATTGTCTCTAGTATGAACTAGCAAGATTGCTCAAGCACTCTGGTTTGTTTCTGGACGGGAATCAGTCGTATCCTGATTTGCCCACATTTATAGCAAAGGGTTGAAGGCCAGGGCTACAGCATCAATATCTGCAGTTTTTTGATGTATCGGTATGTTTTGCGTAATGGCGATGTGATGATGTCCGATCGATCGCCGGAGTCATTTGCAACATATTGCTACCTCTCGGGCCCTCACCAGCAAACATGTGCCCTTCTTACCGATCAAGCAGAACTTTCTTTCCTCTTAAATATGGGAAAAGAGCATCATTTTAATTATGGCTGATTTTCCATGCCACTTGACTCTGGTTAGAATTTCCTCTAGCTCAATCTATGAGCATTGGTATCACCCAGACTGAAAATTTTCCATGTGACGCCTCTTGACAAACTTTGTCATTATTGGTCGATCGATGATTGAGCTAGGATCGTTTGCTATAAGTATGACATACACAATTTCCAAATCATCATGGCTGTGGTTGCTGTTGTTGATTCAGGGTTAAACGTCAATCATAATGATATCAAGTCAAAGCTTTGGCGAAATTCAGGTGAGATAGCCGGTAATAATGTTGATGATGATCGAAATGGTGTTGTCGATGATCTGTATGGATATGATGTCATCACAGGCCAAGCGATCAGCGAAGTAGGCGATCCTGATGGACATGGAACTCATGTGGCTGGAATTGTTGCTACCACATCTCCAAAAGCCGAAATTATGGGTATCCGTATCCTTGATGCCAATGGTAGCGGCAATCTTTCTGATGCGGTCGATGCATTTAGTTATGCCTTATTAATGGGTGCCACAGTGATCAATAACAGCTGGGGCGCTCTCGGTGTAGATCCATCCCAGGTTCGATTTTTGCAAGAAGTAATTGATATTGGTGTGGACGAATTTGGAGCTGTGTTTGTTGCAGCAGCTGGAAACGAGACTACCAATACAGACCGAGTTCCCAACACTCCATCCAATGCTGCTGGAATGCTGTCTGTTGGGGCATCAGATTCGAATGGTAACCCAGCAAGCTTCTCAAATTTTGGGCAAAATACTGTTGATCTCTTTGCTCCTGGTGTGAATATTTTAAGCGCCGACACATTTTCTACCAATGGACGGATTCGTTTCAGTGGAACATCGATGGCGAGTCCTGTCGTAGCAGGTGCAGCAGCCATTCTTCAAGATCGCAAGCCAAATGCGACTCCAGCAACCATCAAACGTGATTTGCTTAATGGTGTCGTCCCTCAGCAGAGTCTTCAGGGATTGGCCGTCACCGAAGGTGTTCTGGCTAATAAATTTACGAAGTCTTTTACTTCGCGTTTGAAAAGATCGGACAATGGGGATCGGAAGGAAAAATCGATCAAAAATTCATTAACCACTTTCAATAATAATTCCAAGATTGGGAACAGAAACTTCGACACCATTATCTGTGTCCTTGATAAACCGACTCGTGCCGAGAAGATGGATCTGTGGAATGAGTTAATGGATCAAGACTATACGAAAAAAATTGAATGGCCTAAGGCTTTTGGCAACAGAATCTGTGTTCTCAACCTGAAAAAAAGCCATCAAACACGTGAAAATAGAATGTCTGTATTGAGGGACATGCGCAAGAGTGGTCATTTTGAATCCGTTGAATGGGACCGCACAATTACTCAAAGCATTGGCATCGGTTCATCGTCAGTTTCGCCAGATGCTGCTGACTCCTCTTCTTCCACTTATATCGACTTGATTGCTTCTTCGGCAGGTATCGATGTGTTTTAAGCCTTAGAACTGACTCATCTTCGTATTTGTCTGTTCTTCATTCATTGTTTTCATTAAAAAGCCGCTCGTTGATCCGGTACGAGCGGCTCATGGAATGAATGAATTCAGTCGATCTATTTCAGCTCAGGCTTCATTTCAACGCCTGGGACACGTGTGTGATGCCCAGGTATCTGATCGGTCGCGATTAGCTCTTAAACAGGTCTCCTGCCATCTCCTTAAAACCTTTGAGGTTGGACCCTGGACGCCGCTTGCGTTGTCGCAAACCGTTGCCTGGAAGCAGGTTGTCGGGAGCGAATGTTGAGAGGGTCACGACAGGCCTGGCTGCTTCTGCAGCGGCGAGTTCTGCTGCGATGGCTTCAGCCGTCGTGAGTGATGGTTTTGCAGTGTCTGGCTCTGCTGGAGCAGAGTCGTTTTGGGGAGCGGTGGTGACCGCGGGGGCGGGTTCGACTTGCGGTTCGGCCGGCACCACGGCTGTGGGTGCACTCGTTCCCTCAGCAAGGGGCACCGTCAGACTCATCGGTGAGGATTCAACCTCAGGTGTTGCTTCTTCGGGTTCCTTGTCTGGACCGAGATCCAAAGTGACGGGTTTGGAATCACCGGAGTCAAGGTCGAGGAAGAATCCACCGTTCTTACCGTTCAGCACCATGCCGGTCCCAAAGAAAAAACCTCACCGATTCTCTCGTGTTGCGTGATCATCACCGACGATCCTTACAGCAGTGCAACACAGCGGCATGCTTTGGCTTCAAGCCTTGATCGTGAATACGGTTCTGATCGCACTCGCACAACGGTTGCCACTCCTGACGCGTCAGGGCTGGGTGCATGCCGGAATTCTTGGCACTGTCCTTTGGGGAAGTCTGGGTTGGAGCGGTTGGTTGTCCGTTGTCCTTTATCTCGCTCTCGGCAGCGCTGTCACCAAACTTGGTATCAGGGACAAGCAACAACGTGGTTTGGCAGAAGCGCGTGGGGGTTGCCGTTCTCCGATCAATGTCTGGGGATCAGCCGCGACGGGGGCCACGTTGGCGTTGCTTGTTGCAGCTGGCTTTGAGCCAAAAGCCTGGCTGCTAGCCGGTTTTGCTGCCAGCTTTGCGGCCAAGTTGGCCGATACGTTTGGCAGCGAAATCGGGAAGCGTTGGGGGAGTTCCCCCCGTTTGATCACGTCTCTGCGTCGGGTTGAACCTGGAACAGAAGGTGCGATCAGCCTCGAGGGGACTGTTGCCAGTGCTTTGGGCAGTCTGTTGATGGCTGCAGTGATGTGGGCATTGGCTGTTGTCCCCTCGTTGACGTTGTTCGCCGTTGTCGCTCTGGTTGGGTTTGTGGCGACCTTGGCTGAAAGCGTGCTCGGGGCATTGGCTCAAACACGCATTTCTTGGATGAGCAATGAACTGGTGAATGCCCTGCAAACGAGTTTTGCTGCGTTGTTGATGATTGGCTTGATGCCGTTCATCTCCTAATCACAACCTCCGCTGATTGAGCAGCCATCCCGCGTAACAGCTGAATTGCGTTGAATAAACAACGTTTGATTGTCGAGGGTGGGAGCAGCATCGTTTCAGCCAGCTCCTTCAGAGTGATTCCATCAATGAAATGTCGTTGCAAGAGAGTTTGCTGACGACGGTCGAGTTGGTGCAGGGCACTTCGCAACCAATCCCGTTGTGGATCCTCTCTATCGCTGTATTGCGTGTTGAAGGGTGGTTGTACACCCTCCAAGCTGCTGACTTCATTGGCTTGGAGAGCGAGTTGCGCTTGTTCCCAGCGTTGAAGGCTGACCCCTAAAGCGTCAGCGATGTCTTTGGGCTGGAGGTTCTGTTTTCCGTCATGTCGGTCTCTTTCTTGTAAACGCTGACCGTTGACAGCCAAATCGCGCAATCTCCATGGAATTCGGATGGTGCGAGCACGATCCCGTCGGTAGTGAAGGATTTGTCCTCGGCAGCGCCGAACGAGATAGCTGCTCGGTTTGTATCCGAGGTGTGGGTTGTATTGATCCATTCCCCGAATCAGGCCCAGGCAGGCTTCCTGAAATAGGTCGTCCGCTGATTCCGGTCCCTTTTTATTTTCCTGTCGGCTGACATGTCGGGCCAGTCCCAAATGGCTCAAGACCGCCCGATTTCTGGTCTGGATAGAAGTGTCATCCATGGGTTCACTGCAAGGTCATCCCAACAGTCAGCATTTCGCTGGGAAGCCAACAGCCTCTTCAGGGCCTTGGATTGGCTCTTTCGTGCCGGATAGGGTCTTGAACCATTTCGGTTCAGCCATGCAGTGGAACGATGACGCCCAAGCGTCCCTGAAAAAGGATGTTCCTTTTTTTGTTCGGCCTGCTGTGCGCAAACGCGTGGAGGCGATGGCTCGGGACGCTGGCTTGGACGAAATTTCTCAGGTTTTTTATCAAGAGGCTCGGGACCAAATGGCACCGAAGTGACCTAGAGCTCGCACTCTTTGAGGTTCCTGTCAGAGAGCCGATCAATCACTCGAACCATGTCGAGTTTGGTGAGTTCGCCGTTTTCGTCCCACTTCAGAGTGGTTTTTCGCTGCATTGACTTGATTGGGCTGTTTCCTACAGCCGAACGCTCACTTGCCACGCCCTTGAACTTGTGTCAGGAGTTCCTGACAATAGCTGTTGCCTGGGTTCTGCTAAGCCGCGACCGGAGTGGCTGTGCTGTGTGGAATCAATCCAGACCACTGCTGCAGTTGTGTCCAAGACGACAAGCGTGTGTGCAGCCAATGGTGTCCTGATCCATTCAGGTGCAAGCCATCGGGTTCGACCCATTGCAACCAATCCCGTTCTGCGCTCATGGGTTCATGAATCGAGAGAAACGGAAGATCGACGTCCTGACAGGCTTCAGCCAACGTCGCTTCATAACGACGGATCGCCTGATTGCTGTACCAAAGGCAGTTGGCGAAGGGCATGGCCAACTCATCCACAGGTGTCATCCCCATCACAAACACCCGGCAGCTCTGCTTGATCTCACTCAGCAGTTGGCGCATCCCGAATCCAAAGGCGTCCTCACTGAGTTGAGGTCGACCATCGGGACGCCCGACATGGGCGGTGTCGTTGAGTCCCACGCTCAGCAGGATGGCTTGCGGTGTTTGGCGGCGGAGTTCGCCACGGCAGCTCCATTCTTGTTTCCATCGCTGAGCGACCCGCTCAAGACCGTCACCTCGAATCCCCAAGGGATACACCACTGGAGACTGAGGGGATCGCATCCACTCACGTCGAAGTCGTTCACACCAACCACCGCCATCACGGTCTCCCCAACCGACGACCCCGCTGTCTCCAAAAACCAGCAATTGCCTTGGGGGGGCTTCGGTTTGCATGGATCAACCCGTCGACCCATCAGCTTGGCAGGCCCACGCTCTTTGCCAGTGGTCGGTGAGCAGCTCTCCAGCCATCGTGATCACGGCATAAGTGATCAGCAGGGCAATGACGAGATCCCAGTAGAAACTCGACAAAGCCTCCATGAGTTCCCACCCCAGGCCAGCGCCGCCGACCAATCCCACCACCGCCGTGTCACGGAGAATGACTTCGCTGCGTTGGGCACCAACGGCTAGGTAATTGCGACTCAACTGGGCCAGTGGTCCGTAGAGCATGGCAGTGCGTTGGCTACCGCCAGCGACCAGGTGGCCCGAGCTTGAGACGTTATGGCGTTGGTCCACCGCATCCAAAAGAATGCGACCCGTTACCCCCGCGTGATGGAGTCCCAATGCCGCTGCGGCGACAGCAAGGCTTGGTTTCACCAGCAACAGCATCAGCAGTGCGGTGAGAGGGACTGGACAAATTCGACAGAGCCGCCATGTGAAGCGTTGGGCATGGCGGCCCAACCGACTTGGCCAGATCAACAGCAACAGTGGTGGACCAGCGATGGCGATGGCGCTGGCCCAAGCCGTGATCACCAGCGTGGCGCCGATCAGTTCGGCCCAGTTGGCTTGCGTCATGGCTTCAAGCACTGACGACAGGGTTGGTGAAATTGGAAGTGGGTTCCAGTGTGGCCAGCTCAGATCTAGCGATAGTTCCTTGGCCCAGACCACAGAGATTGGAAGACCTGCAATCAGTAGGCCTGGCAGCGCTCCGAGGCGTTGTCGCATCTGCCGCGTCCCTGTTTCGACGATCACCATCAGTCCCGCGAGCAGCCAAAGTCCGCTGGAGACTTCTCTAAAGCGAAGGGATTGGAGGCTCAACATCAGATCCGTCCCGAGTCCCCCCAACCCGAAGACCCCGAGCATGACCGCAGAACGCAACGCGCAATCCAAGCGTTGCCCCATTTGTTGAACCAACTCCGGTGCCATCGATGGTGTGATTGCCGTTAAAACTGCGCTGATGGCTGGAGCTCCCGAGCTGATCAAGGCGCGCCATGGAGGCGAGGGTCGCGTGTCGATCAGGTCGCGGACCAATCGCGCCATATAGGCGCTGTAAGGAATCGCGATCGCTAACCCTGCGACCCAAAAACTCAGACCCAATAACTGCAGCAGGAGCAGCCCCCAGATCAGTTCATGAATTGAGCGGAGCAGGGCCAGAGGAACGCGAATGACCCGTGCGATGCGCGTTGGTGCTCCCAAGAGACTCCAGAAGGTGTCGGAGCAAACGATTCCGATGAAGGTTCCTGCGATGCAACTCGCACACCACGCAAGAAGTGCTGTCAGCAAGGTGACCTGCGCGCCCTCGAGCAGGCTTGCGATCAGAACAGGATCCAGGGATGGCTGAACGATCGACCTCAGTGCCTCTCCCAGAACTGCCCAGCCACCGCCGTGCAGATCACGGAGCACGACGACCAGCACCGGAAGTAGGGCCAGTCCCGGCAAAAGGGGGACCAATGGCAGTGCAGGTTTTAGTCGCTGCTGTAAAGCCATCCAATTTGTTCCCTGCTAAGGCGGTCACTTCGGACGTCAAACACCAGTGATCCGTGTCGTAGTCCGAGGACACGGTCGAAACGATGGATCAGGTCAGGTCGATGCAAGCTGACCAGACAACCGGTTTGTTTCAGGAGAATTGCGATGACATCCTCCGCAAGGACAGGATCCAACGCGGACAGGGGTTCATCTGCGAGCACAAACATCGGCTGCTGGCGCAGCAACCGCGCCAGCGCAATGCGCTGGCGCTGTCCGCCAGAGAGTTGTTGGACCGGCTGATCCAACAACTGCTCGGTCAATCCGACCTCCGCCATGAGCTGTGCACAGGTCGTTCGGCAGAGACGTGCATCGCAGAGATTGCGCAGAGCCCAAAACAGCGAATGGCGCCCGAGGGCACCAGCATTGATGTTTTGAAGGGCGGTGAGTTCTTCGACCAAGCGCAGGTCTTGCCAGAGCGTGCCGATGTCACGCCGCCGTCGACGGGGCAACTGGCAGATCGGTTGACCCGTCCAGAGCACCTGCCCTTGGTCGGCTTGGAGACTGCCATTGGCTAGGGCGATCAGTGTTGACTTGCCAGCTCCACTACTGCCAAGCAAAGCCGTTTTCTGATCACCCTGAAGTTCGAATTCAACGGAATCGAGCCGCCCTTGCAGACTGACTCGATCGAACTTGAGCACAGCGCTCAACGAATTTTTCCTAGCTCACGACCCACCGTTTCGATCGCGGCGTAATCCTTGGCTTGCGCAGGGATAAAACGCGACGCCCCGAACAACTCCAGAATTGTTCGACGTCGTGCGGTATCTGGACGTAGCTCAATCAGTGCAGTCTTCAGTCGTCTGGTGAACCCTTTGCCAAACCGCTGATTGAGATTGGGACGGGCGACCCAGTGGTAGTCGGCATAGGTTGGCGTCGTCCAAATCACCGACACCTTGGCTGGATCTGATCTGCCGTCTTCCACCTGGGCTTTCCAGACTTGGGAGTTAAGGGCACCAACCTCGTAAGCCCCGCTTTGCACCAGGGCAATGGTGGCGTCATGGCTGCCACTGAACCCGGGTCGGCCTTGGAATTGGTCTGGGGTGACCCCAGCTTGCGCCAGGAAATGCTGGGGCATCAAACGGCCGGAGGTTGAACTTTCCGATCCGAACGTGAACCGTTTGCCACGGAGGCGCTTGAGCTGATCCTGGCCCTTGAGCGGCCTTAAGCCGCTCGCTCCATTAGCAATGAACACGCTGGTGAATTTGGCGTCGATATCCCGTTGCGCCAGGACCCGAGCGCCAGGTGTTTGCAAGCGGGCTTGCACGCCGGTCAGGCCACCAAACCAGACCAGATCCAAAGCTCCGGTTCGGAAAGCGCTAACGGCTGCCGGGTAGTTGCTCACTGGTACGTACCGCACCGGAACGCCAAGCGTTTCAGACAACTCCGTCGACAGGGCGCCGTAGAGCCTGTTGAGACGCTCAGGATTTTGATCAGGAATCGCTCCGACCCGCAGCGTGTCAGCGGACGAGGCTGCTTGGAAGGGGAGTCCGCCGAGGAGTGCAAGTCCTGCCACCAGAACAGTGCGTCGCGTCGCCGAGGAGAAGGACATCAAGCGAATTGGAAAGTAAGAATTCGGACTGACCCGTTTACCAGTTTTGGATCGCGCGCGTGAGACGTAATAGTCCATCGCTGATCGTCTCACGCGACACGGCACAGGACAGCCGAACGCAGCGTTCATTGCCAAAAGCGGCACCAGGGACAACCGCCAACCCTTCGACATCCAGAGCCCTACGACAGAACTCCATGGAGTCGGTGATGTGGTCTGGAAGTTGAGGGAACGCATAGAAGGCCCCTTGAGGGGGGACCAAGGTGATCCCGTCCATGTCTTGGAGTCCGGAGACCAGCAAATCCCGCCGGAGGTTGTAGCTCGCTGCCATGTCTTGCACGCACTGGCGTGAACCTTGAATCGCCGCCAAGGCACCGCGTTGGGCAAAGCTGCACACATTGCTGGTGCTTTGACTTTGGAGTGCAGCCGCTGCGCGGATCACATCGGCATGTCCGGCGAGGTAGCCCAGCCGCCATCCGGTCATGGCCCAGCCTTTGGCAAAGCCATTCACGGTGAAACAGCGTTCCTTCAGATCGGGGGCAAGACCTGCAAGGCTGTGATGTTCGTGGCCTTTTGCGAGCAGGTACTCATAGATCTCATCACTCATCACCAGCAACTGGGGATGTCGTCGCAGAAGATCAGCCAGGGCGAACAACTCGTCTTTCGACATCACTCGACCCGTTGGGTTGCCGGGTGTGTTGAGCACTAGCAAACGACTTTTCGACGTGATTGCGGCGTCCAAACGGTCCAGGTCCAGCTGGAAGCCATCGGATGCTGCCGAGGGAATCGTGATCACATCTGCACCGGCGAGCGCAGCGATTTCTGGGTAGCTGAGCCAGTAGGGAGCAGGAATGAGAACCTGATCGCCAGGGTTGAGCAGAACCTGAAACAGGTTGTAGATCGCCTGTTTGCCACCGTTGGTGATCAAAACCTCAGCGGGCTCCGTTGCGATGCCGTTTTCTGAGGTCAGTTTTGCTGCAATTGCAGCGCGCAACTCAGGATCACCGGCAGCCGGGCCGTAGCGGGTGTAGCCATCGTGGAGTGCGGTTCTTGCTGCTTCAACAATGAAATCGGGGGTGTCGAAGTCAGGTTCACCAGCGCTCAAACTGCAGATATTTCGTCCTTCGCTTTGCAGTGCCTTCGCTCGAGCTGCAATCTCGAGAGTCAGCGAAGGCTTGAGGGCCTTGGCCCGATACGAGAGTGCTGGCGATCCGGGCATCATCAACGCACCTTCCACAGCGCGTTAAAAACTCATCCTGCCTTATGTCCGGCCCAAGACAACCGTGGATGTTGACCCTTTGAACAAACCAGATCAGATCAGTTGGGTTTTGGCCAGCCACGATCCTGCACGGTTGGCAGCGTTTTATGCAGCCTTGTTTGGGGTCAGCGCTCATCAAGGTTTCAGCACGAGCCACTGGGTGATTGCCCTCTCCGAGGGCAGCCAGATGGAGATCTACAAGCCATCCAGCAAACGTCCCTTCCCGAATAGGGGGCAACACCTAGCTCCATGTCTGAGGCTTCAGAGTTCTCTGGATCCCTTGGATCAGTTGACGTCGCGACTGCCCGTGTGGTGCGCCCTCGGTGCATCGATTGCTGAACCACCCCGCCTTGAGGCCTTTGGGGCGGAATGTTGGCTTTTGGATCCAGAGAAAAATTCCGTGCTGGTTGTTGTTCCGATTCGATCCGACTGATGAGTGCTGCAACCCTTGACCTCGCGGATTGCAGTCGATGCGACTCCTGCGACTTGGCACTGACCCGTCAGCAGGTCGTGGTGAGTCGGGGCAATCCTCAGGCTCGTTTGATGTTGATCGGAGAAGCTCCCGGAGCCAGAGAGGACGCCACCGGTCAGCCGTTCGTCGGTCGTTCCGGTCAGGCCTTAAACCGACTGTTGCTTGAAGTGGGCCTTTCCCCAGAGCGAGACCTTTATATCTGCAATGCCGTGAAGTGCCGTCCGCCTGGAAACCGGCGACCCCGTAAAAGTGAACTCTCGGCCTGTCGTCCTTGGTTGGATCGGCAGCTGGAGTTAATCAAGCCGCGCGTGATCGTGCTGACGGGAGCCACCGCTGTAGAAGCCATCCTTGGAATCAAGGGCGGCATGACTCAGCTCCGCGGTCAGTGGCAGTCCTGGAATGGACGGGCGGTGATGCCGATTTTTCATCCCTCTTACCTCTTGCGCAATCCCTCCAAAGCAGCTGGGGCTCCACTTGATTTGACCAGACAGGATCTCGCCGCAGTTCAACAGCGCCTGTGCGAGCCTTGGTCTGCTTTTAACTGAGCTTCATGACTGCCCTGGATCGGCGTTACGACACCAAGATCCATCGCCGTGTGACCCGCACCGTGATGGTGGGTGATGTGCCGATCGGCAGTGAGCATCCTGTTGTTGTTCAGTCGATGATCAACGAGGACACCCTCGATATCGAGGGGTCCGTCGCCGGGATCCTTCGACTTGTGGAAGCCGGCTGTGAAATCGTTCGGGTGACGACGCCGTCGATTGGTCATGCGAAGGCCATGGCCAAAATTCGTGCTTCGCTGCGGGAGCAGGGCTGCATGGTGCCCCTGGTGGCGGACGTTCACCACAACGGCATCAAAATTGCCCTGGAAGTTGCCAAGCATGTCGACAAGGTTCGGATCAATCCAGGCCTGTTCGTTTTCGATAAGCCCGATCCAGATCGGCAGGAGTTCAGTCCGGAAGAATTTGCTGCCATTGGCCAGCGCATCCGTGAAAAGTTTGAGCCCTTGGTGACCCTTTTGCGGGATCAGAACAAGGCTCTGCGAATTGGAGTGAACCATGGCTCCCTGGCGGAGCGGATGTTGTTCACCTACGGCGACACCCCTGAGGGGATGGTCGAATCAGCGATGGAATTTGTGCGGATCTGCCATGAGCTTGATTTTCACAACATCGTGATTTCGATGAAGGCTTCGCGGGCTCCAGTGATGCTCGCGGCCTACCGCCTGATGGCGGACACGATGGACAAGGAAGGCTTCAATTACCCCTTGCACCTGGGTGTGACCGAAGCCGGGGATGGCGATTACGGCCGGATCAAAAGCACCGCAGGCATCGCCACCCTGCTAGCCGATGGTTTGGGAGACACCCTCCGAGTCTCCTTAACCGAGGCCCCTGAAAAGGAAATCCCTGTCTGCTACTCGATTCTTCAATCCCTGGGTCTGCGCAAGACCATGGTTGAGTACGTCGCCTGCCCCAGTTGCGGTCGCACCCTCTTCAATCTCGAAGAGGTGCTTCATAAGGTTCGGGATGCCACCAAGCATTTGCAGGGTCTTGATGTCGCCGTGATGGGCTGCATCGTCAATGGCCCTGGGGAGATGGCCGATGCCGACTATGGCTACGTGGGCAAAGGACCTGGAACCATTGCTCTNTACCGCGGTCGTGATGAGATTCGCAAGGTGCCTGAAGCCGAAGGTGTCGAAGCCCTNATCCAATTGATCAAAGAGGACGGCCGCTGGGTGGAGCCCGCTTGATCTCGTTAGTCTGAAGAATCAGTGCTGTGGGGTCGGTCATGGGCCGCGGTTCCGACATGCGTCGTTTTTTTCGCTCTGCCCCCCTGCTGGTGAGTCTTGGCTTGGCCGGCGTTTCAACAGCAGTTGTGTTGGCTGGGCCAGCATTGACCTTGCCGAGCGCGACGGGAGGTGCGATCACCGATAGTCCAAAAGAGGTGATCGATCAGGTTTGGCAGATCGTTTATCGGGATTTTTTGGATTCCAGTGGGAGCTATTCAGAGGATCGTTGGAAATCCCTAAGGCGTGATCTTCTGGCTCGTTCCTATGCCGGAACTGGCGAATCCTATGAAGCGATCCGGGGGATGTTAGGGAGCCTGAATGATCCTTACACCCGTTTCCTGGATCCAAAGCAATTCAAGGAAATGCAAATCGATACCTCAGGNGAACTGATGGGTGTCGGTATTCAGCTGTCGTTGGATAAGGACAGCAAAGAGTTGATTGTTGTTTCGCCAATAGAAGGCACACCGGCATCGAAGGCTGGTGTGCAACCAAAAGACGTCATCGTCACGATCGATGGCAAGAGCACTCAAGGAATGGGGACTGAGGACGCTGTCAAATTGATTCGTGGACCAGAGGGATCAGAGGTTGTTCTGGGTCTGCGCCGTAAAGGAACCGTGGTCACTGTTCCTTTAACCCGCGCCCGGATTGAAATCCATGCGGTGGAATCAAGCTTGAACNGCACTGCCAATGGAACGCGAATTGGATATATCCGTTTGAAACAGTTCAATGCCAATGCATCCCGAGAGATGCGTGAAGCCATTCGCAACTTTGAACAGGATGGGGTCGATGGATATGTGCTCGATGTTCGCTTCAATCCNGGTGGATTACTCGATGCAAGTGTTGATATTGCCCGTCAATGGTTGAATAAAGGCACGATTGTGAGTACTCGAACTCGCGAAGGGATTCGTGATGTNCGACGGGCCACTGGAAGTGCNATGACGANAAAACCAGTCGTTGTGTTGGTGAATGAAGGCTCTGCGAGTGCAAGTGAGATTTTGTCAGGGGCACTTCAAGACAACAATCGAGCGAAACTTGTCGGACAGAAAACCTTCGGCAAAGGGTTGGTGCAATCTGTACGAGGCCTCGCCGATGGTTCCGGAATTACGGTAACCATTGCCAAATATCTAACACCAAAGGGTACAGATATTCATAAAAATGGAATCGTGCCGGACATTCAAGCCAAGCTGACCGANAAGGAGCTAANAGACTTTGAGCTTGAAGACTTTGGNACTAAAAACGATGGTCAATATCGCGTCGCTGAGTCAATCCTGATAAGACAAATTAGAACTGCAGATTCTGGAACGACATACAACGCAAACACAGCAAATCTGCATTCAGCCCTCAAAAAGGGATCGAACTAAGGTTCTCTTTAATCGCCAAGGTGCAGCCGACTCAGGAGATCGGCTGCATTAGNCCACCACCACCGCCGCCATTGGAGTCGTCGTCGTCACTTGCGTCTGGCTGGAACACTGCGTAGATGGCCAGTGCTGCTGCACAGAACACACCGCTCACGAGTCCGAAGGAGCCAGAACCACTGATTTCAACGAACTCGCCCATGGTGTCCAAGTGTCCTCTGANCATTGTAACGAAGAATTGCGCAATGTGAGGAACTGTTCTCAGAAATGAGGGTCAGACCTGGAGCACTTCAGCGTTCTGTTGCTTTTGGCGTTCTTCGCGTTGGGCTTTGGTCAATCCATCGGCATCGGGGATTTGAGCCACCATCAGCCTTAGCCATTCCATGAGTTGCTCGAGTTGTTTCTCCATAGGGAGCACCCCCAGACCCCGGGCCAGCACTTTGTGTTGAATTCCAGAGCCCCCTTGGTACACCAAGCGACCGTGAAGGTGTTGCGGTAATCCCTGTCGAAGCAGTCGGAACGCTGGCTCTTCCATTGGTGTTTCCAGCACGATGTTGGGCTTCTCCGGTTTGATCCGGGCGAAACCACACCGCTTGGCCAACATTTTTAATTCCATGAGCTGCAGCAGCGATTGCACCGCTGCAGGCAAGGCTCCGTAACGGTCTGTCCAACCTGCAGCGAGCTCGACGAGTGCTTCCGATGACAGGCAATCTGCCGCAGCCCTGTACGCCGCAATCTTTTCATCCGGATCGGTGATCCAGTCGCCNGGNACGAAGGCTGTNACCGGTANATCCACCTGGGTGTCGTCCACCGANGGAATGTCTTGGCCTTGGATNTCAGCCAGGGATTCCTGCAACATTTCCATGTAGAGATCGAAGCCGATGGTTTCCATCTGNCCGCTCTGCTCAACACCGAGCAAATTGCCNACGCCTCGNATTTCCATGTCGCGCATGGCGAGCTGATAACCGCTGCCGAGCTGAGCGAATTCCTGGATCGCTCGCAGTCGTTGTCGCGCGGCATCGCTGAGGCTTGCATTGCCGGGATAAAACAACCATGCGTGGGCCTGAATTCCACTGCGTCCAACGCGTCCACGCAGTTGATACAGCTGAGCCAAACCGAAGCGATGGGCATCCTCGATGAGGATCGTGTTCACCCTGGGAATATCAAGGCCACTTTCCACAATCGTGGTGCAAAGCATCACATCCGCTTCCCCGGCGTTGAAAGCCACCATCGCGCTCTCCAACTCTCCTTCCGCCATTTGTCCGTGGGCCACGAGCAACTTCAGCTCGGGCAACATGGCGCGTAATCCCGTTGCCACATCCTCAATGCCCTCCACTCGGGGCACCACGTAAAACACCTGACCACCGCGGTCGAGTTCCTGACGAATGGCACTTCGGACGGCTTCCGGATCTAGGGCAGCCAAATGGGTCTTGATCGGACGGCGCAGCGGTGGTGGCGTGGTGATCAAACTCATTTCCCTGACACCCGACAGGCTCATATAGAGCGTCCTAGGGATCGGCGTTGCTGAGAGGGTTAAAACATCGACGTCTTTGCGTAAGACCTTNATTTTTTCTTTCTGATTGACACCGAAGCGCTGTTCCTCATCAACCACCAACAGTCCCAATTGATGGAAGGCTGATCCCTTACTCAACAATTGATGGGTGCCAACCACCGCATCGATGGTTCCCTTNTGTAGGCCATCGAGGATGGCCTTGCGTTCAGATGCGGTACGAAAGCGATTGAGCAGCGCCACTTTGATTGGGTACGGCGCAAAACGCTCCGACAACGTGCGCCAGTGCTGTTGGGCGAGCACTGTGGTTGGCGCCAGCATTGCGACTTGTTTTCCGGCGGTGATCGCTTTGAAAATGGCGCGAATGGCCACTTCGGTTTTGCCGAAACCCACATCGCCGCACACCAGACGATCCATGGGCTCGGCCTTTTCCATGTCGCGTTTGACGTCCACGGTGGCTTTGAGTTGATCGGGTGTTGGTTCGTATGGGAACGATTCCTCCATTTCGTTTTGCCACGGGCCATCGATTGGGAAGGCGAAGCCATCGGCCTTTTGACGTTCGGCGTAGAGCTTCACGAGATCCAGCGCCACCTTGCGAACGGCCTTGCGAGCTCGTTCTTTGGCTTTCGTCCATGCGGCGCCGCCCATCTTGCTGAGTTGAGGTGGCGTGTCACTGGTGGCTCGGTACCGGCCCAGACTTCCCAATTGATCGGCGGCGACGCGCAGAATGCCGTCGGCGTATTGCACAACGAGGTAATCGCGCACATCACCGCTTACCGCGAGTTTTTCCATCGCCTTAAACCGGCCAATGCCGTGATTTCGATGAACCACAAAATCGCCGGGGCGCATTTTGTTCGGATCCACCGTGCGACTGGCGGCCTTGCGGCGACGGCGGACATAGCCACTCGACGTGAGACTTTGTTGCCCGAAAAATTCCCGGTCGGTGATCAGAGCGACCCGCCANGCNGGTAACTGCAGGCCCTCAAGCTCGGCGGTGCCTTTGGATTTGAGCGCCACCGGAGTGTTTTGCTCGATGAGGCGTTCAATCGCTGGGCGATCTGCACTGTTNGGAACAAANCGGCAGATGCAGTCGTGTTCCTCCAGAAGGGCAACCGCTCGGCTGGGTTGGGCAGAGATCAACCAAACCGCGGAGCGCTCGGTTTGCCAACGTTTAATTAGCTCACCCAATTTGCCGAACTGATTGGGATAAGCCGGCACTGGTCGACTGGCTAAATCGAAGCTGTTGGGGTGGTTGTCCTCTTCCAGTAGCTCCGCTAGATCGAAGCCGAAAAAGNGGTCAGCCGTNGCATAGGCCTCAGCGATGGGACGGTGCATCACGCCAGGCCAGAGCTGGTCGCGCTCCNTGTCGCTAAAGCCGCAGTCAACGGCCATCTCGAGATGATGGTCATCGGCGTGATCGAGCCATTGTTGACCGTGCGCTAACCCCTGCCGGCGTTCATCGATGACAACGAGGGTGCTGTCAGGGAGGTAGTCGAGGAGAGACGCAGGCTGTTTCCAAGCCAGGCCCATCAACCGCCTCATTCCTTCTGGAGTGCCACCTTCCAGAAGCTCCTCCAAGGCTTGCTCGCTCAGCAGTCGATCGAGCCCTTCCGGCATCGACTCGCGGAGTTGATCAGCAATCAGAGGGCTNAATCCTGTCGGCGTCAGCCGCAACTGTTCAACTGGATCAAGCGAGCGCTGGCTGGAGGGATCGAACTCGCGGAGTTTGTCGAGCTCNTCTCCAAAAAACTCCAGACGAACCGGTAACTCGCTNCTGACTGGAAAAACGTCAACGATGTCGCCGCGTCGGCTCCAGGTTCCTTCCTGTTCAATCGTTGAGACGCGCTCATACCCAAGTTGGGCGAGGGTTTCGGAGAGATCATCCAGATCGATTTCATCCCCTCGCCGAAGCGTTCGGCAGGTTTTGTTGAGCGTGTCTGGGGGAGGTAGATGGGGTTGTAAACAGCGTTCTGTGGCNACGATCGCGAAGCGACCTTGATCGGAAGCACCGACTAAATCACTGAGAACTTGNAACTGCCCCCAGATGATTTCGCTGGTGGGGTCGAAGGGTTCGTAGGGAGATCCTTCACTGGTGGGGTAGAGGCTGGCAATGGGCCATCCCATGAGTTCCAGCAGTGCCGCCCAACGTCCCGCTTCCTCAAGGGTGGGGACAACCACAAGCAAAGGACTGTTGTTCCGTTGCGCCAAGGCGCTTGCCACCAAGGCACGACAACCCCGTCCTGCCCCTCGCATCAACAACCGATCGCTGCGGCCACAGCGCTCCAGAAGTTCTCCGGTGAGGGCTGCGTCTTGCAGCTGACGCACCATGGAGCGAAGTGGCATGGGGGAGACGTTTTCAAGGAGACGATCTTCGCAACCAAAGGGCCTCAAACGAGTGTGCGGCGCACCCACTCGAGGGGATCACCACTGACAGCCGATGATTCATGACAGAGATGAACGGACTGGACAAAANGGCTTGTCTAAA
The DNA here is from genome assembly GCA_002690325.1 of Synechococcus sp. ARS1019. Lineage (GTDB taxonomy): Bacteria > Cyanobacteriota > Cyanobacteriia > PCC-6307 > Cyanobiaceae > Parasynechococcus. The sequence goes on along the minus strand of NZED01000024.1, from coordinate 18,301 downwards.
ACGTTGTCTCNANAGCGATCATCCAAAANGAGTGAGGACTCGTTGAGTTTTANGGTCGATCTTGTTCGTCGATTGATCTTGGATTGGTTGGTTNCTGATCTTTTTTGTNGACTATTNCGAGTGATCTANTCGCTGGTCTGCACTCTCTCTAGATGCTGGNTAAATTGAGACTATCGGAATCCTGCNANATGCCGCGCTATCGCTGTCCAACATGTTGCTGTGGTCCTTCAATTGTTTTAAGGCCTCCGAAGGNTGCGATCCCNATNTGCTCTGAATGCCANACACCTNTGGANCGTCAACCTGTTNTTAAACCGCTTCCGATGATGGTTTTTATNGGAATTACAATCGTGTTGTTGGCTTCATCAGTGCCAAGTTTGTTTCNGCCTCGGCAGGAGCCGAATCCGATTCCATCAGTTGATCAAAAGCCCTGGTCACCCTTGGTGATGTGATCTAAATCATCCAGCTGTAGCCCTGGATTTGGTCTCCATACATCAAGCCATGCAATTCGGGATCCTGCATGTAACGCAGNATTCTNGAGGGGTAGTCCAGTTTTCCGTTGTGTAAGTAGGTCAGCGTTGCAATNGCTTTGGCCTCNAANTAAGAGCGGCTCGCAATNAGAACGTAATCCTCCGGAAATCCAAGTGCTTTTTTGAGTCGGCGTATTTTTCCAGTGAGAAGTTCAATGTTGATGGCTGGATCTAACAGTTGTTCTCGTGCCCAAGCGATGTCGTCTTGGGTTGGATTTTTGGGTAAACGGTTTTGATGGATCAGTTCGCCGATCCCGATTTGTGCNAAGCCGTGTGTTTTGACTAACCCTGAATGGGCAATGATTGGAAAGTCCTCCCCAGGTTTGGAGTGTTGAATCTCATCGAACAAAATTGCTGTCACCAACATTGGGTTGACATGTTGGTTGCGGCATTCCCGGTGAATGATTGGTTCAAGCCGTTGAAGTTTGGAGAGTGTCTGTGCTCTNAGAGGCTGTAGCTGGTCAACTCCCTGGGTGAATAATTGAGCGATTGGCGTCTGTGGGCCATGGACCCCAAAGCGTTTCTGGAGCTCTTGCAGCTCTTCGGGACTGAAATCCGTGGGGTTGATTCCATTGATCCCCGCTGACTGACTCTTCAATGCAGTCGAGTCAGGCTTTCGAGACAGATCATGACCTGCAGTCGTGACTGCGACCAATAGCGCAAAAGCCGCAAAACCAGCAGTGAGCAGGGGTTTGGCCACCAGCGACGGACGGCTCCAGATCAGGAAACGTGTTGAAACTAGCTGGGCTGGCCCACAAAGTCATGAGTCTCTGAAAAACACCGATAGCGTCNTNAGAGGGGTACCCAGGACTGGATGAGCTTCCCGGATTTCAGCGGCAGCGATGCTCAAATTCAGTGGCAGCGCTTTTGCGATTTGCTCTGGTACCACGATGATCTNGGCTTCTGGCTGGACATCAGCCGAATGCATGTCAATGCCGANCACCTCACTGCACTCGAGCCTGGATTTGACAAGGCATTTCAGGCCATGCAGGCCCTTGAATCAGGTGCGATCGCCAACCCCGATGAGGGGCGCCAGGTGGGTCACTACTGGCTCAGAACACCCTCCCTTGCTCCGTCAANTGAGGTNGCGCAGCACGTNTCCGGCGAAGTCGACCGGATTGAACAATTTGGCAAAGANATTCTCCAAGGGGTGATTAAGGCTCCTAACGGCCAAGCTTTTACCGACGTTCTTTGGATNGGGATTGGCGGCAGTGGTCTCGGNCCGATTNTGATGATTCGGGCTTTGCAGTCACCGGGCAAAGGTCTGCCATTCCATTTTCTCGACAACGTNGACCCCAACGGCATGAGTGCCGTGTTCGCAGGGTTGGACGACCGTCTGGCGACAACTCTCGTCGTCACAGTCAGTAAGTCTGGTGGAACGCCAGAACCGCATCTCGGGATGGAACAGGCGCGTNATCGCGTTGAAGAGTCCGGTGGCGTTTGGGCCCAGCAGGCTGTGGCAATCACCATGCTCGATAGCCATCTGGACAAACAAGCTCAAGCTGAATCCTGGCTTCAGCGCTTTGACATGTTCGATTGGGTTGGTGGACGTACCAGCATTACCAGCGCTGTTGGTCTTCTTCCAGGAGCGTTAATCGNCNCTGATATTCGTGATTTTCTGGCTGGAGCCTCGCAAATGGACGAGGCCACTCGCGTGCCGGATTTACGTCGAAACCCTGCAGCTTTGATGGCGGCGGNATGGTTTGTGGCTGGTGATGGACGTGGTGCGAGAGACATGGTTGTTCTTCCTTACCGGGATCGCCTGGAGGTGTTCAGCCGGTATCTCCAGCAGCTCGTGATGGAGTCCCTCGGTAAACGTCAAGATCGTGATGGAAAAGATGTCAACCAAGGTATTGCTGTTTATGGCAATAAAGGCTCGACCGATCAACATGCTTATGTTCAGCAATTGCGCGACGGTGTCGACAACTTTTTCGTCACGTTTATCGAAGTGCTAGAAGACAGCGACGATATTCCTGNCATTAAGTCTGAGCGCCCAGGTGATTTCCTCGATGGCTTTTTACAAGGGACACGTGCTGCACTAACAGAAAGTGACCGCCAAAATATGAGCATCAGNATGCAACGGTTTGATGCTCGNCGNTTAGGNGCTTTAATCGCNTTNTTCGAAAGNGCAGTCGGTCTCTACGGCGAGCTGGTCAATGTCAANGCNTANCACCAACCAGGTGTCGAAGCTGGCAAAAAGGCGGCCGCTGCNATTCTCGGTCTTCAGTCCAAGGTAGAAACCGTTNTGGGTGATCGTGTTTCCCGTTCGGTTTCAGAGATTCGACAAATTCTGGGTGAAGAATCTGACGAATCGATTTTCTGGATTCTTCGACATCTGGCTGGGAACAAGCGTGGCTATGTCGCCCAGGGGGACTGGGCACATCCAGCCTCGATGCGGTTTTCAAAAAACTAAGGATGAACGAACTCCCCAGCTGAGGCTCAGGGCACCAGGTTCACCAACTTGCCAGGGACAACAATGACCCGACGTGGTGCAGCACCTTCAAGCCATTTGCTTGCAATGTCACTGCTGAGGGCGAGTTGTTCGAGGGTGTCCTTGTCTGCATCCGCAGGCACCTGGATGCTTCCGCGCACTTTGCCTTTGATTTGAATCACCAGTGCAATCGTGTCTTGCACCAGTGCTGTCTGATCCACCACTGGCCACGCTTGGTGGTGAATGCTGCCTTGGCCATTCAGATTGTTCCAAAACTCCTCAGCTAAATGAGGTGCAAAGGGTGCAAGAAGTCGCACCAACGTCGATAGTGCTTCATGAACAATTGCGGGTTGAAATTGATCAAGATCTGCGCTTGTGAGGGCATTCGTTAGTTTCATCAATTCTGAGATCGCTGTATTGAGCTGAATCTCATCGTTTAGATCCTCAGTTACCTCGGCAATCGCCGTATGAACAGCCCTTCTCAGATCACGCTCCGCGTCGCTGAGGTTCTCCGGAATAGCTGAGAGGTTATTGAGCTTGATATTCGCTTTTAATCGTTCCACCAGGCGCCATAAGCGCTGTAAAAAACGGAATTGGCCTTCCACATCAGCGTCATCCCATTCCAGGTCTTTTTCGGGTGGTGCTTTAAACAAAATGAACATCCGCGCCGTGTCAGCCCCATAGCGATCAATGACTGCCGCAGGATCAACGCCGTTGTACTTCGACTTCGACATTTTCTCGAAAAGAACGTCGAGTGGTTCGTCACTTTGTGGGTCTTTGGGATGATCAGGATCTTGTACATCAGCCGGTGCGATGTAACGCCCGGTGGCTGGATTCCGATAGGTCACCCCCTGCACCATTCCCTGGGTTAGGAGACGTTCAAAGGGTTCACCAACATCAATCAGGCCACGATCCTTGAGAGCTTTGGTGAAAAAGCGTGCATACAGCAGGTGAAGAATCGCGTGTTCAATTCCTCCTACGTATTGCTTCACTGGGAGCCAACGGTTGACAGCCTCACGGCTGAAGGGTTGCTCGCTGTTTTGGGGATCGGCAAAGCGCAGGAAATACCAGGAGGAACACATGAAGGTGTCCATGGTGTCTGTCTCACGTTTCGCCGGAGTTCCGCAGGATGGGCATGGGACATTGACCCAATCCTGCTGCTGGCTCAGTGGAGAACCGCCTTTGCCTGAGAGGTCGATTCCTCTGGGAAGTTCAACGGGAAGGTCCTCACGAGGAACCGCAACAGCTCCGCATTTCGGACAATGAATGACGGGGATTGGACAGCCCCAGTAACGCTGCCGTGAGATCAACCAATCGCGAAGTCGGTAGGTGACTTTGCTGTTAGCCCACCCTGCACGTTCCCCTTCTTGCGTGATGGCGACCTTTGCTTCGGTGGAGTTCGTTCCATCAAATGCACCGGAATGGATCAACACACCGGGTTCGGTCCAGGCTTGACCGTTTTCGATGGCGTTTGCTGCACCTTCTCCATCGATCACTTGGCGGATGGGTAAGTCGTACGCCTGGGCAAACACCAGATCCCGCTGGTCGTGGGCTGGAACGCCCATTACGGCGCCAGTGCCGTAATCAGCCAGCACGTAATCCGCGATCCAGATGGGCAGGATGTCGCCGGTCAGAGGATTGCGAACACTGGCACCGATGGGCACGCCACGCTTGGGCCGGTCGTCACTTGTGCGTTCGATCGTGCTTAGTCGTGCCACCTCTGATTGGAAGTCGGCCACAGCTTTGCTATGGCCTTCGCTGGTGAGTTGCTCGACCAGCGCATGGTCCGGTGCCAGCACCACATAACTCGCACCGGCGAGAGTGTCTGGCCTGGTGGTGAACACCGTGAGCGAGTTGTTGTCGTTTTCGATCTCAAACGTAATTTCTGCACCCTTTGATCGTCCGATCCAGTTCGCCTGCATCGTGCGAACCCGTTCCGGCCAACCTTCCAGCGAATCGAGGTCGTTGAGTAGCGATTCGGCGTAGTCCGTGATTTTCAGAAACCACTGATTGAGCTGGCGTTGTTCCACAACAGCACCCGATCGCCAGGAGCGTCCGTCGCTATCCACCTGTTCATTGGCAAGCACCGTTTGATCCACCGGATCCCAATTGACGGTGGCGTTTTTGCGGTATGCCAGTCCACCGTCCAACAATTCCAGAAACAACCATTGCGTCCACCGGTAGTAATCGCTGTGACAGGTGGCTTGTTCCCGCGTCCAATCGATGGAGAGTCCAAGACGGTCGAGCTGATCGCGCATCTGATCGATGTTGCGATCAGTCCACTCACCCGGATCGACGTTGCGTTCAATTGCCGCGTTTTCTGCCGGCAACCCGAAGGCATCCCATCCCATCGGATGCAGCACAGCGTGGCCACGCATGCGCTGAACACGNGCGATCACATCGGTGATGACGTAATTGCGCACATGGCCCATGTGCAGTGTTCCCGAGGGATACGGGAACATCGACAGAGCAAAAAAGGGAGGTTTGCTGGTGTCCGTGTCCGTCGCATCGAGCCGTTGCTCNTTCCACTGCGCCTGCCAGCGCTGTTCCAGNTCTGTCGGTTGGTANCGGCNTGACTGATCGGTGGCACCAGCGGAAGAAGCGGAAGNGGACACGCGCGTCTNTCGATGCAATCGCNGCGATCGTGCCANACACCGNATNGNTTCAGCCGAGNGGCCGGNTNANNGACACNTGNGAGNGGTTGATCANAGTCNGNTCNGANCTGT
>NZED01000024.1:0-12612 GCA_002690325.1 Synechococcus sp. ARS1019 | reverse complement strand
ACNTCNAGGGCNAGGAATTCNGGGTCCTGCCAGGCGAGACGACCTTCGAGACGATCGTGTCCGATCACGTCAATGCTGAGTGGACGCTGTTCACGAATCCAGTGCTGCAAAAGCCTCACTCCGGGAAGACTCGGATTCAGTGGTGAGGTCTCCATTGGATCGAGAAAGTGATTCGTTCCATTGCTGTAAAACCATGCTGGCACCGACTCACTCAGAGTTTTGATCGACACAACGCTGAGAGATGACCGACTCCCTGTTGAATCGCTCTGGCTAGCCCCGTGTTCGACCGCTTGAAGGCTTTGACAGAATGAGAGATCGAGATGTGTCGAATGATCGATTAGGCCTCCGCTGTTGGGCCTAGGCAATCTTTCAGACCCCTTGCAAAAACTAGCCTCTCAACCAATGTTGGCGTTCAGCAAATATCAGGGACTCGGCAACGACTTCCTCATTCTTGAGGGACGTTCCGATCAGTTGGACGCCAACATTGTGGATCCGGATCCAAACTGGATCCGAGCCGTTTGTGATCGCCGCTTCGGTGTTGGTGGTGATGGGGTCATCCTTGCCCTCCCTCCGCAAGACAGTGGCGATCTCCGTATGCGCATCTTCAATGCTGATGGCAGCGAGGCAGAAATGTGCGGCAACGGCATTCGCTGTTTGGCACGGTTTCTGGCGGACAGTGACGGCGACGCCCCAGGGCGTGCCTGGTCGATCGAGACTCCCGCGGGGATGATTAAGCCGGAATTGCAGGCTGACGGTCAGATCAAGGTGGATATGGGTCCTCCTTTTTTGATCGCTGATGACGTCCCCACCACGCTCGAAGTAGGTGANGATCGGCTACCGCAAGGCACTCTTGAACTGGATGGAGAGAACGTCGATGTGGCCTCTGTCGGCATGGGAAATCCCCACGTCGTGGTGCCGGTGACGGACCTCAGTGCGGTGCCGTTCGATTCATGGGGTGCGGCCTTGGANCGACATCCGGTCTTTCCCGCAAAAACCAATGTTCACTTCCTCCAGGTTCACGACCGAACCCATCTGGAAATCATGGTCTGGGAGCGGGGTGCAGGTCCGACCTTGGCCTGCGGNACGGGAGCCTGCGCCACCTTGGTGGCGGCGTCTCTGTTGGGACTGGCGGAGGATCACGCTGAAGTCTTGCTCCCTGGTGGTCCTTTACAGATCGCCTGGCCAGGTCAGTCCGGCTCGGTGCTGATGACTGGTCCAGCGGAAGCGGTGTTCGATGGGGTGCTCACGCCAGAATTGGTGCCAGCACCNTCTGTGGCGCCTTCAGCACCTGCTGCGTCTGCGGTGTCTCCTGCCAAGAGTGAGTCAGTTGCCGACGATCTCAATTGCGCTCGCGACTGCGAACAGGCCTGCCAACGTCCCGATCACTGCCTGCGAGATGCGGCTCAGAGCAAAGTCCAGGACTTTCTCAACAGCACGTCTCTCGATGCCTTGCTGAATATGGCAAGTGACACCTTGGAGCAACGCACCAAAGCTCGAATTGATCGTGGCCTNGGCTGAGCTGTACTGCGACGCGTCGGCAACGACACCTCCATTGCCCGAGGTGTTGGAAGCGATGCAGACCGTGCACCGCGATGCATGGGCCAATCCCAGCAGTCTCCATGGATATGGTCTGGCAGCCGCCGAAGCTNTGGAACGGGCTCGTCAAAAGATCTGTACGGCCTTAGGCGCTGTGAGCGATGAACTCGTTGTGACCTCCGGNGCCACTGAATCTGTGCACCTCGCTCTGCTCGGCAGCACAGCGCTAAGCAAGCCTGGTCGGGTTGTGATCAGTGCGGTGGAACACCCTGCTGTGGNGGCTGCTGCTGCCCGTTTGAGCCAGCTGGGATGGCAGGTTCAGATTTGGCCAGTCGGCCCCGATGGCCAATTGAACATGGATCTGCTGGAGGAGATGTTGGCTCCACCGACCCAATTGGTGTCTTTGAATTGGGGGCAGAGTGAAATCGGCACGCTTCAACCCATCCTTCAGATCGGGGAGGCGTGTCGCCGTCGCGGGATTCTTTGCCATACCGATGCGACGCAACTGTTGTCTCAGGCGCGTCTTGATTGGAGGNNCCTTCCTCTCGACCTNTTGAGCGGTTCAGCCCACAAATTTCAAGGGCCCCGCGGCGTTGGTCTGCTGCTCACCCGACCAGANGTGCTTCAGCAATCAATATTTGGTGGTGGCGGACAACAACAGGGCTGGCGCAGTGGCACTGAAGCCATTGCTCTGACCGCCGGGATGGCCGAGGCCTTGNCAGCGTTACCANCGCATCANCCCATCACCGGCAGCGAGGCACCAGCTGGCCTGACGCCCGAGCTGCGCCGTTGTCGCGATCGCTTGCTGGATCAATTGATGGAGCGAAAGGGGGTTCAGAGCACCGGCGCAGGTCCTGAGCAACGCTTGCCCCATCACATTTCCGTTGTTGTGAGTGATGCAGATGGACAGCCGGTCAGTGGCCGTGAGTTGGTGCGGCAGCTCGCCGTGCAAGGCGTTGCGGCGAGTAGCGGAAGTGCCTGCAGTTCGGGACGAAGCCAGGACAGTGCTGTCTTGACTGCGATTGATCTTCCAGCTCCCCTTCGTCGCTCAGGGTTGCGCTTGTCCCTTGGTCCTTGGCTGAGTGAGGCCGACCTTGAAAGCATTCCGCGTCGCTTTGATGCCGCACTGGCCGCTTGCACCTGAGATGCTGAGTCGATGACATCGACACCACCAGGGATGCGCCCCCTTCCCCCGGATCTTGCGACTGCCGAACAGGATCTACTAGCAGCGTGTACATCGGCGCTTGCTTCTGGGGATGGAACCCGCTGGTCAGCGGCATTGCGCTTTGAAAATTTGCGCGTGTTGCCCGTTGCTCTTCGGCTGGCTCGGGCATTGATTGAGGCGGGTCGAACGGGTGTTTTGCTGTGGCCAGATGCGGGTGCTGCGGCCTTGGCACGGCGGGATGCTGAGGATCTGGCTGATCGTGTCCTTGATTTCAAACAGTGGGCATCGAGCGAGAGCAAGCAGCCCGATGCATTGCTCCTCGCGGTCGCGCCTCAACCGTCGGAATACGACGACTTTGCCGAGATCTGCGGCTCGCATAGTGGTCCTGTGTTGATGCTGAACGGCCGCTTGGAAGATGCGGCTGTTGGCATTGGCAGCGTGGCTCGGGAGCGTCGTAAAGGGTTCGTTTCCGTCTGGAACCAGGCCTATTGGCTTGAACCAGTGGATGGTGGTGCACTGATGCGGGTTCACCCGGAACCATGGGGGATCTACCGCGCCGATCCGGATGGCTACCGGCCCCTTGAAGCGTTAGACACTCGTCCGGACCCGGAAACCCTGAATGCCATCCTCGCTGGTGAGGATGGACCAGGTTTGAAGCAGCAACTCGGCAACGTGGATCGCTTCTTGGATGGTCTGCGCAACTGAGTGCATTCACTTGAATCAACTGGCTGATCTACGTAAGGTTTGGCTTCCATCAACGATCTGATGCCCCCTTTGTTCGGTCGCAGAGTGTCTTGGCTGGATGGGGCTGCTGGGGGACTGGCCATCGCTGCGTTGGTCGGGGTGGTTTGGTCGCCCAAGCTCAACAACCAGCTGGCTCGCGCCACTGGATCGATGAAAACCGTGCGGGTGCAGGTGGATGCCCGCCATGTTCCGCTTGCCGATCCGGAGGCTTTGATCCAGTCAGCCCGTGACGATCAGAGCCTGAGTTTGATCGTGCGAAACCAGCCGGCTGGGCGGGTGAAAGTTGTCGATGTTGATCAGGTGCGCCGGAGTGTTGTGGATCTCCTGCCCAATGGTGAGGTCAATCAGGCTGAGGACCCCACAGAACCTGAGGTGTACCACCTCCGCTTCGATTTGGAAGCGGAAGCAGAAACCGGTCCGTCCGGCATCGTCTTTGGTGGCACCAAGCTGAAGATCGGCAGCCCGGTTGAGCTGGAAGGCACGCTTTACCGGGTGAAAGCCACTGTGAGTGGGGTTGCGCTGCCATGAACCTCACTCCATCGTTCACAGCGGTGTTGGCGACGTCTGTCGCCTTGTCTCAGGCTCCGATCCACGCCCAACAACGGCTGATTCCGCCGCCGCCAGCATTGGCACCGCTTGGTCGGATTGATTTACGCCCAGCGATCTGTGCACCGCTGCAGACCGCCGTCCAACAGGCGGTTGCGCCGGAGCCACAGGTTTGGAGCATCAGTGTTGTCGATGCCCGTGGTCGACTCCTGGCTGACCACAACGGGGCGGTTCCCCGTGTTCCAGCATCCAATCAGAAGCTGATTGCCACGGCTTTTGCTCTCGACACGCTCGGACCTGATTTCCGCTTGACGACGAAGCTGCTTCGCCATGGAGACGGTTCGCTCGAGATGGTTGGAGAGGGCGATCCAGACCTCAGCGTTGCGGAGATTCAGCGGTTCGCGATGGTGGCTTTGGGTCATGGCGGCTCCAGGTCGACCGCGAGCAGCACATCGGCGAACGAGATCAAGCTGTATGTGCGTGAGGAGCCCCGTCGCAACTGGTGGCCCAGTGACTGGCATCCATCTGATCGCAGCTATGCCTATGGAGCTCCGATCACCCGTTTGGCGCTCACCAGCAATGCCTTGCATATGGCGGTTTTGGACCCTGCTGCCCGCTTGCAACGCATTCTCGATTCCGCTGCCCGACGTCAGGGTGGTCGTCTCCAGACGGTGGTGCTGGCAACGGAACCCATTCTGAAGAATCAGACGGCTGCACGATCTGAGGACACTGTGGTTCTCCACAGCGAGAGCTCGGCGCCCATGCATGCGCTGCTGAGCTTGGCCAACACCGAAAGCCATAACTTCACGGCTGAAGTTCTGCTGCGTGAAGCGGCGGACGATTGGGATTCCCAACGGGCCTCCTTCGCGGCTACACGCTGGATGCAAAGCCAGGGACTACCCATGTCTGGAATGAGAATCCGTGACGGCAGCGGTTTGTCCCGTGGGAATCGCTTAACCAGCCGAACTCTCAGTGCCTTGCTGTTACGCATGGCCCAACATCCATTGGCGGCGTACTACCAAGCCTCGATGGCCATTGCCGGCGAGCGGGGAACACTCCGGCGCTTGTACCGGGGTAGCTCACTCGATGGCCGTTTTCGTGGAAAGACCGGCACGCTCACTGGTGTGAGAACGATTTCAGGCATCCTCGACACTAAGAATGGTCCCCTCTTCGTGAGCATGTTGTCGAATGGGTCCTATGCCCCCAACAGTGTGATGGGCACTGTATTGAGGGCCTCCCAGCGCTTCAGCCGGTGTTCTTCATCGAACGCATCCGTGTCGCAGCCCGTCGTGCGCGGCTAATCGGCACGGTTTTGCCATCGCTCTCCGCCGAGGGACGTTCCTCTTGGCCTCGAATGGACTGAATTTTGACCAGTTCATGGCGCCCAGCCATCACAACCTGAGCCATTTCCTTCAGGCGAACCTCGAGTTCACCCAGGGTTTGCTCGGCATAGCGGTTAGCGCCGTCTTGAACACTCACGGCTTCTTGGCGACTGCGCTGAATCAATCCTTCGCATTGCTGCTGTGTCTGCTGACGGAACTGCAGAGCATCGTTGTGGAGCCGCTCCGCTTCATCACGGGCTTCTTGTTGCAGCCGCAGACCTTCGCGACGGATCGTGTCGAGATCTTGGAGCGATTGCTGGCGTGAGGCCTCGTGTTGTTCCATGTGCTGCCGCTTGAGCTCAACCGCCTCTTGGTCGAGCTGTTGACGGCGCTGCAGGGCTTCTTGTTCCAGTTGTTGGCGACGGGCGGCGTATTGCTGCTCGAGTTTGGCCAACTTGCCTTGAACCTCTTGCTCAAGGGTTGCGCTTTGCTGGCGTGTGGTCTGCAGCAGTTGCTCGCATTGCTGTCGGGTCTGTTCCCGAAGCTCATTCACCTGGCGTTCGGCTTCCTGACGGATCGCGGCGTTGTTCACCAGTTGTTCACGCTGCCGCTTGGCTTGCATGACGATTTCATCAGCCTGTTGCCGCGCTGTTGTGATGAAGTCGTCGCGGCGTTTGAGCAGCTGACCAGCACTCTCAAATTCTTGAGGGAGCACCTCGCGAACAGCATCGAGAACTTCAACGGCGTCACCTTCGTTGACCAGGCGTCCACCCGTGAAGGGAACCCGACTGCCGTCAAGAATGATCTCTTCGAGTTGATCCAGCTGATCCAGCACTGTCAACCGAATGTCACTCATGGCGAGGCGGTGAGAAAGCTGAATTAAAGAGCCTCATCAGGTCCTTGGCCACCTCTGAAGGCACCATGTGATCAATTGAACCTCCAAATCGAGCAACCTCTTTCACCACGGAACTGCTCAGGAAGCTGTGGCGAGCAGACGTTGCCAGGAAGACAGTCTCAAGCTGGTCAGCCAGCGACCGGTTGGTGTGGGCAATTTGCAGCTCATATTCGAAATCGCTCATGGCCCTGAGGCCACGGAGGATTAAATCGGCTCGATGGGTGACCGCACAATTCACCGTGAGCCCATCGAAGCTGATCACCTCAATCCCATTGAGATGCTCGGTCGAGGCCTGGATCTGAGCGATGCGTTGATCAACGCTAAAAGCAGGTTGTTTGCTGGGATTGGAGAGCACTGCAACGATCACTTCGCCGAAGAGATCGCTGGCCCGTTCAATCAGATCGAGGTGACCGTTGGTTAACGGGTCGAAACTGCCGGGATAAAGGGCCCGCATCGCGGTTCAAGCGCTGACGTGAATCCTATGAACTGCATCCCTGCCTAGATTCCGGTCAACTTCAAGGATCTGATGAGCCTCGACGCTGACGCCAAAAAAGTGTTGCTGCGCAAGATTCCCCACGGATTGTTCATCTGCGGCGTGCGCGACGGGGATGAGGTCAACGGTTTCACAGCGAGCTGGGTGACCCAGGGATCGTTTGAACCACCTTTGGTGGTGATGGGTGTTCGGGCGGACAGTGCGAGCCACGCGATTATTGAGTCCACTAAACGTTTTTCTCTGAACGTTTTGCGGGCCGATCAAAAAGATTTAGCGGCCGTTTTTTTCAAGCCCCAGAAGGCGATGGGTGGCCGATTTGATGCGGCTCCGTTCAGCGAAGGAGAGCTCGGATTGCCGTTGCTCAACGACGCCATCGGCGGGGTGGAATGTGAGCTGATCGGACAGATCAAGCATGGTGACCACACTGTTTTCGTTGGCGAAGTCAAGACCGCACGTTTGATTGCGGATGGGGATGCCCTTGATCTCGCCAAAACAGGCTGGAACTACGGCGGTTAATCAACCGGGAGTTCAAGCGTGTCGTTGACCCCTCTGCTGCTTGAGCCGGAGAGGCTTGAACAACGCATCAAGGAGATCCCCCTCGAACCAGGCTGTTACTTGATGCGCGACGGCGAGGATCAGATCCTTTACGTCGGTAAATCCAAATCTCTGCGCACACGCGTGCGCAGCTACTTCCGAAGTCGGCACGATCTATCGCCGCGCATTCGATTGATGACCCGCCAGGTCTGTGAGATCGAATTCATCGTGACCGACAGTGAAGCCGAGGCGTTAACGCTTGAGGCCAATCTGATCAAAAACCATCAGCCACATTTCAATGTGCTGCTGAAAGACGACAAGAAATATCCCTATCTCTGTATTACCTGGAGTGAGGCCTATCCAAGGATTTTCATCACGCGGCGGCGACGTTTTCGCAGTCCTTTAGATCGGTTTTATGGCCCCTATGTGGATGTGGGCTTATTGCGGCGAACATTGTTTCTCGTCAAACGGGTGTTCCCCCTGCGACAGCGACCTCGCCCCCTTCATCCTGATCGCACCTGCCTGAATTACAGCATCGGCCGGTGTCCTGGCGTCTGTCAGGAACTCATCAGCTCCGACGACTATCACCGCACGCTGCGCAAGGTGGCCATGGTATTTCAAGGTCGCAGTGACGAGCTTCAGCATCTCCTCGAGGAGCAGATGGAGCGCTATGCCGAGCGGATGGATTACGAATCAGCCGCTCGGGTGCGTGATCAGTTGAAGGGGCTGGATCAACTCACGGCAGACCAGAAAATGTCGCTGCCGGATTCCTCGGTAAGCCGTGATGTTCTCGCGATGGCCTGCGATGACCGTGTGGCTGCTGTTCAACTCTTTCAGATGCGAGCTGGAAAGTTGGTGGGCCGGCTCGGATACACCGCTGATGCGTCTGGTCTTGAACCTGGCTTGATTCTTCAACGGGTGATCGAAGAGCACTACAGCCAAGTCGATGCCGTCGAGGTTCCACCGGAACTCCTTGTGCAATACCCCTTGCCTCAGCAGACGCTGATGGAGGAATGGCTAGGGGAGCAGCGTGAACGTCGGGTGCAGGTGCATTGCCCGCAACGCCGGCAAAAAGCCGATTTGATTGAGCTTGTTCAGCGCAATGCTGAATTTGAACTGCTGCGTGCCAAGCAGGGTCAGGAGCAACAGGCCTTGGCGACGGAAGATCTCGCGCAGTTGCTGGAACTTCCTGTTCCTCCGCGCCGCATTGAGGGATACGACATCAGCCATATCCAAGGCAGTGATGCTGTTGCCTCACAGGTGGTGTTCATCGACGGGTTGCCGGCCAAGCAGCATTACCGGAAGTACAAAATTCGCAGCAGCAGCATCCGGGCTGGTCACAGCGACGATTTCATGGCGATGGCTGAAATCATGCGGCGTCGTTTTCGGCGATGGGCGCGAGCCAAAGCCGAGGGAGTTGATCTAGGAGCTCTGCGCCACAAAGGGGGCTCTGCCTTACAGACCGATGGGCTGAATGACTGGCCTGATGTGGTGATGATTGATGGGGGAAAGGGACAACTCTCTGCGGTGATGGAGGCACTGAGGGAGCTGAATCTGCACGAAGATCTCAATGTCTGTTCGTTGGCCAAACAGCGGGAAGAGGTGTTCCTTCCGGGTGAATCGAAACCGCTTGAAAGCGAACCCGATCAACTGGGGGTGGCTTTGCTGCGCCGGTTACGCGATGAAGCGCATCGATTTGCTGTCACCTTCCACCGCCAACAGCGTGGGGAACGGATGAAGCGTTCACGGTTGTCTGATATTCCAGGGGTTGGCCCCAAGCGTGTAAAGGATTTGCTGGCTCATTTTCATTCCATTGATGCGATCCAATTGGCCTCGGTTGAGACACTCACCAAGGCACCGGGTGTCGGTCCATCGATGGCCAAAGAGATCCACGACTTTTTTCATCCGTCGGATGCTGATGAATCAGATCAGATTCCCGTTGAAGAGAAAGTTGTCGCCAAGTAAATGATGACTATTAATAGGTTGATAACAACTGACAAGATATTGATGAGGCTCAAGACGCAAAGTTACATCGACTGTAGCTACTCTTCTGTATAACGGCCACGAGAGGCAAAGTATTGCCACTCGACACCTGGGAAACGGTAGTGGATGCTGTTAAAATACAATACAGCAAAGGCAATATTAACTCAGCATGCATCCATGCATTTAATCTGGCCCACTTTGTGAACGCTGAGTCCTACAAAGTTAGAAACAACAAGCAACTCCAGTGAGATGTGATTAATCTGATGTGGGATTGGTCAACTTACGTTGGTCAATTCTGCTGCAGTAGGCCGTTGGTTCGCAAATCTAGGCTGTCGAAAGATACCCTAAAATATAATGTTGCGGTTTTTTGATAGAACTAAATTATCAAGAGTAGAAATATGAGCCAAGCAGCCAGAGCCCACATGATCCTTGATTGTTGAGGAATGGTTCGTGCGTTGGCAGCTATGAGGTAGCCGTTTTGGGCGGTGATTAGCGTGGACAGACGCGTTCAGCAATCACAGCTTCTATCGAGGACGGACTGATTGCTTTCCAGGGGCCAAGCCAACCACCATGGCTGTTCATGATCGTTTGTCGTTCTGCATTAGCTAGATCAACCTTGTCTAATGGCCTCCAACGTGATCTCCACGAATTGCAGTCGACCTCTATGTCACTCAATCGATCCGATTGTGCATTCTCTCGCAAACGTTCCATTTTGCAATTGGGATTTAAGCCAAAGCAATCCACCCTACGAATCAACGTGGTGATTCCATCTTGATGGGTCTTGATCGGGGTCCAAGTGTTTCGATCATTGCCCCCAAAAGTCCAGGATCCTTTGTTATTAGATTCGATGATCCAAGCACCTGGGGTCTGTGCTGAAATAGGAGTGGTGGCGAGCACAAGTGATGTAAGGGTATAAAACAGTGGTTGACGAATTAATTGGAAACCATTCATTACGAGCTAGCATCAAAACTCTGACCGCTTTGAAATGATAAATCATTCAGACTTTGATTCAGATCAGAGTGATGATGCCAAAATAAAATTGTTTTCAACCATTTCAGACGATTTTTCGTTTGAGATTGAGCAGTATTGGTTAAAGGCTGAGCATGATGGCCAGTCGTTTGGTGAGATGACCACGGAATATGTGCAGTGGCAACTTGTTCTTCACTATCCAGATTCCTTTAAAATTGCATATATCAATGAACAATTCAACAAAGACCTGACCACACGACAATCAGATCAACAGAATTCTTCTGACGAAAAAGTGGATGTTGAGAGTGAATAACACTCTTGGCAACTTCATTTTAAATGTCTTGGTGGGAGGGCAAGCATTGCAATCAATACCCATCTTAGAGATGCGGAATTATGGCCTCGTTCGATGCATCTCTTTAGTAGGTCGTTGAGAGCCGAATCGACAGGACAAAAGCAGTCATTGAAGCAATCACCCATTTATTTGTTGGTATTGATTTAGATCTATCGTTTATCGTATTCAGCTAGTTCCTTATTTTGGTTCAGCAACGAAAAGAGCTAAGCTTCTGAGGGCGTCGAATTGTGCTGTTTGAAGATCATTTGATCTATCAAGACGATACTTTTTGAACCTCATTCACCATGGCGATGAGCCAGCTTTTAAACAGCGTTGGAGGGCTGATCGACCTATGTCTGTGACTGGGTCAGAGGCGTCGTGGTTTCTGGCCTAGAGAGGTGACGCGTCCGGCATGGTATTGGAGTACTCAGTGAATGATTCCATCATTCACGTTCGGGCGTATCGAGAATCAAAGGCGCTAAGAGAGAGGAGACATAGCTAAAGGCGAAGCTGCAGGAGTGGAGCCTTTCCTCTCTCTTTTTCCAATTTTTTACGACACTGTTCAGAGTCAACCCAACAAATTTTACTGAGACGTTGTCGGTTCGCTTAATTCTTATCTTTTTAAAATGCTTTAAGCTGATTGAATCAAGATATCATCGGCAATGCTTGATAGTCGCGCCTTCGAAGCGTAAAATAGTTGTCGATAAATGTATTGATACTGCGTTCTTGAAAAAACTTTTTCAGGCCGAATAAGATTTGCGTGTTTAATAGCATTAGGGGCGTTTTTGATTCTTGTTTGGATCATCTTTATGAGTATGGATCTTGTGTTGTTTTGGTTGTGTAAGAAGCGCTGATTTGCCTATCTAGAAGTGAGTCCTTGGTAAGAGCCTGTGTGCGCTTGGCTCGTTGGGGTGTGCTTTGTTCGGCACGAGTTCAGAACCACCGCATCTTGCTCTCCACAGCTTTGACCAAGAACCAGCAGAGTGGTGATCCTGATTGAGGCGGTCATGGGCCGGTTTCTGCTCACAGTTGCGGTTCTGATCGGTCTCAACGTTGTCCAGCCTGCTCTTGCCTCGCCTGGTCTGTGCACGGGTCCCGTCTGCGCCGATGGCATTACCAGAAGCGCCAAAAACCATTGGCAACTTGTGCTTCGCCTCAACGATCAACAAGGCCATCGAGAGAAAGTCGTGATGGACTGCCGAGCGGGAGTGCTCAGTCCACTGGCCGGACAAGTAGAGCGCGGTTATGCCACCGCCATCGGCCGGCGAGCCTGCCGCCTGGCTGGAGAAGCGGGCTGAGGTTGAAGCATGGAGATCACCCTGGTTTTCCCACATCAGCTGTTTGCTGATCATCCAGCTTTGAGGCTTGGTCGGACAGTTGTTCTGCTTGAGGATCCGCTCCTATTCGGCACGGATTTCCACTGGCCTTTGCAGGTGCATCGCCAACGGTTGCTGATGCATCGTGCCACGATCAAGGCCTATCAACAGCGTTTGCAGAAGGCCGGTTACGAGGTCTTGCACCGCCCGCATCACCTCGCTGATTCCACCGCTGCTCACCTTCAACAGCTTTGGGAGAGCGGAATTCGCTGTTTTCATCTTGCCGATCCAGTTGATGATCTCTTGGAACGGCGCTTAAAGCGTTTTTGCGAGGAACGCAATTGCGTGTTGGAGCTCCACCCAACACCGATGTTTCTCACTCCAGTGGACGTGCTCACAGAGCATTTTTCTTCGGGTAAAAAGCCATTGATGGCGCGCTTCTATGAATTGCAGCGGCGTCGGATGGGTCTCTTGCTGGACGACGATGGAGGTCCGCTTGGTGGTCGCTGGAGTTTTGATGCCGATAATCGTAAAAAGCTGCCCAAGGGGGTTGAGGTTCCTGATCCTCCTTCTCTCGCTGAATCCAGCATCATTCAACAAGCCAGACAAGAGCTGAGTTCCGAAGGAATCGGTGAGCTCGGTCGCTGGGACTCATTTCATTACCCCGTTACCCATGAGGATGCCGCCGTTTGGTTGGAGCAGTTTTTAGACCACCGACTGCGCGACTTCGGTGCCTATGAAGATGCCATCAGCCAGTCTCATCGTGTGATGTGGCATT
>NZED01000023.1 GCA_002690325.1 Synechococcus sp. ARS1019 | reverse complement strand
CCAGCCCTCGCCATGCCGTTGTTTGCTCGAACCGCTCCTTCNCTGGAGTTGGGCTATTCCGATGCGGATCTTGCATTGNGGCGGTAGCACAAGGACGCCACCACAAGGACGCCACCACCNCAGCACANATCCTCAGNGATGTTTCTGTCGCGATTGGGTGGTTGCGTGCCCGTTATCCCAAGGCTGCAATCGGCGTCGTGGGTTTTTGCTTTGGCGGCCATGCCGCGCTGCTCGCCGCCACCCTGGCTGAGGTCGACACCAGCATCGACTTCTACGGAGCAGGGGTGAGCCGGATGTGTCCCGGTGNTGGGNCACCNAGCCTCACGCGGCTGCCGCAGGTGCAGGGACGCTTGATCGCGCTCTGCGGAACGGCCGATCCGTTGATTCCCTCGGAAGAGCGTGCGGCGATTCAAGCCGCTTTTTACGAACAAGACCCCCAAGCCCAGCGCATGCGGTGTCTTTCNNTCGACGGGGCCGACCATGGCTTTATGTGTGAGGCCCGGTCGAGTTTTCATCCCCAAGCGTCTGCCCAGGGATGGTCGGTTTTGCTGGACGCGATGCGTTAGTTCAGCCTTTGCCGCTTGCGGCCACCTTTGCGGCCGTCGGCCGGGGCGGTGCGGGGATGGTGCGCACGGCTTTGGCTTCTGCTGCTTCTTTCTCTTCCTTCTTCACCAACGGTGTTTTGCGGGGTGTGAGGAACATGATCATGTTGCGGCCTTCCCGCTTGGGAGCCTGCTGGATTTCAGCTTTTTCCTCGAGGTCTTTTGCCATGCGGCGCAGCAGCGTTTCGGCCAGGGCCGTGTGCTGAATCTCCCGCCCGCGGAAGATCACGGTGCACTTCACCTTGTCGCCGGCTTTCAGGAAGCGCTGGGCNTGACCGATCCGCACGTCATAGTCGTGCTGATCGATCTTGTAGCGCATCTTGACCTCCTTCACTTCGGTCTGGTGCGACTTCTTCTTGGCTTCCTTGGCCTTCTTTTCCTGCTCAAATTTGAACTTGCCGTAGTCCATGATCCGGCAGACCGGTGGATCGGCCTTTTCGCTCACTAGCACCAGATCGAGCTCGCGGTCTTTGGCGATATCNAGCGCTTCTTCNCTGCTGATNACACCGAGTTGACTGCCGTCGGAATCGACCACCCGCAACTGGGGGTAGTTGATGCGTTCGTTGATGTTGGGGAGCTCCCGAACAGGAGCACGNCGATCAAAACGGGGACGTGGGGGCATTCAGGCAGTGACAGGGTCGTGTGCAGACGTGAGAACGATCAAAAAGGGTCTGCATCCTTCAGCTTAGATCTCCTTCGATCAACGTCATCGCTTCGGTCACGAGATCGTTGCCGCCGAGCCAGTGAGGAGTGTGTTGCCGCCGGAACCATGTGCGTTGGCGCTTGGCAAATTGACGGGTGCGTTGGCTGGTGCGATCGATCGCACGTTCGCGTGTGATCGATGCATCCAATANTTGAAGCGCCTCTCCNTAGCCGATGGTTTGCAACAGCGGTAGGTCTCGGCNGTAGCGNTCCGCCAGGGCGGTGGTTTCATCCACCAGCCCCTCGTCGTACAGGGCTCTGGTGCGTTGGCCGATTCGCTCGCGCAGGTTGGCTGGGTTCAGGCCCAGTTCCAGCACCCGCCAGGGCGGTGGCGAGGCGCTGGCTTGGCTGCTGATTGGTCGACCGGTTGCGTACAACACCTCGAGGGCCCTTTGAGTGCGCACGGCGTCCGCTGGGGCAATTTTGGCTGCAGCAGCTGGATCGGCCTGTTGCAACAAGGGATGGCAGATCGCTTGNCCCAGNGTTTGCAGTTGCTGGCGCAACTCAGGTTGCGGTGCAACCGCCGGTGGTTGCAGCCCATTGGTGAGGGCTTTGAGGTACAAACCGCTGCCGCCAACGAGCAGGGCCACCCCATGGGTGATCAGCTCCTGTTCGATGCAAGGCATTGCAGCCGCCTGGAACTCCTGCAAGGTGATCGGCTGATCGGGGTCGCGTAGATCCAGCAGATGGTGGTGCACCCGGGCTTGCTGCGCGGGGGTGGGTTTGGCCGTGCCCACGTCCATGCCGCGATACAGCTGCCGGGAATCCACATTGATCACCGAAATGCCCAGCCGTTCGGCGATCTCCAGGGAGAGAGNGGTCTTGCCGCTGGCAGTGGGCCCCAGCAGAGCGATAACCAGGGGTTTGGCGGACATGGGGCTTCGAGGGGTACACCCCAACTTGAAAAGGGGTCTCAGAGGCCCCTGCGAGCNCCTGTAGACAGCCGGTGGTAGATTGACATTGCCAGATTGAGGTTCAAAGCCCTAGCGGCTGTTCTGAACCCTGTTTCCTGGATCGAGAGTCTCGGCATGAGCGACGCTTCTAAGGTCCAGAACGCCTACGGCGCTGAGCAGATTCAGGTGCTGGAAGGCCTTGAGCCTGTCCGCAAGCGGCCTGGGATGTACATCGGCTCCACGGGGCCAAGGGGGNTGCACCACCTGGTCTACGAGGTGGTCGACAACGCNGTGGACGAAGCCCTCGCAGGCCATTGCGATCGGATTGATGTGGTGTTGGGGGCCGATGGGTCGGCCCAGGTCAGCGACAATGGCCGCGGAATCCCAACGGATGTGCACCCCCGCACCGGCAAGAGCGCGTTGGAAACGGTGCTCACGGTGCTGCACGCCGGTGGAAAATTTGGGGCTGGCGGGTACAAGGTGTCCGGCGGCCTCCATGGCGTTGGCGTGTCCGTGGTCAACGCCCTGAGCGAATGGGTCGAAGTCACCGTTCGCCGACAGGGACAGGTGCATCGCCAGCGCTTTGAGCGCGGTGCGGCNATCGGCAGCCTGGCCTCGGAAGATCAGCCGTCCTCTGAGGAGGGATTAACCGGCACCACGGTTTGTTTCAAGCCAGACATTGATATTTTTACTGTCGGCATTGTTTTTGATTACGCCACGCTTTCAGCGCGGCTGCGCGAGCTGGCTTATCTGAATGGTGGTGTTCGGATTGTGTTCCGCGATGAGCGTGAATCCGCTCGTGATGCGGAAGGGAATCCCCATGAAGAAACCTACTTCTATGAAGGGGGAATTAAGGAATACGTGGCCTATATGAATTCCGAGAAGGATTCCCTTCATCCGGAAATCATTTATGTGAATGCCGAAAAAGATGGCGTTCAAGTGGAGGCTGCTCTGCAGTGGTGTGCCGATGCCTACTCCGACAGCATTCTTGGCTTTGCCAACAACATCCGCACCGTCGATGGTGGAACTCACATCGAGGGCCTTAAAACCGTTCTTACGNGAACGTTGAATGCCTTCGCCAAGAAGCTNGGCAAGCGCAAAGAATCCGATTCCAATCTGGCGGGTGAAAATATTCGCGAAGGCCTTACGGCTGTGTTGTCGGTGAAGGTGCCCGAGCCTGAATTTGAGGGGCAGACAAAAACCAAGCTTGGTAACACCGAGGTGCGCGGCATTGTCGACAACCTCGTTGGAGAGGCACTCAGTCAGTTTTTGGAATTCAATCCGTCGGTGATCGGATTGATCCTGGAAAAAGCAATCCAGGCCTTCAATGCTGCTGAGGCTGCGCGCCGCGCCCGTGAATTGGTACGACGCAAAAGTGTTCTNGAAAGTTCAACACTTCCAGGAAAATTAGCCGACTGCAGTTCTCGTGATCCCAGCGAATCCGAGATTTATATCGTGGAGGGTGATTCGGCTGGTGGTTCTGCCAAGCAGGGNCGTGACCGTCGCTTCCAGGCCATCTTGCCGTTGCGAGGAAAAATCCTCAACATTGAGAAAACGGACGATGCCAAGATTTACAAAAACACCGAGATCCAAGCTCTGATTACAGCGCTTGGATTAGGCATTAAAGGCGAAGATTTTGACGAGAAAAATTTGAGGTATCACCGCATTGTCATCATGACTGATGCTGATGTGGATGGTGCTCACATTCGAACGCTGATTCTTACATTCTTCTATCGCTATCAGAANGCTTTGGTTGAAGGTGGCTATATTTACATTGCTTGTCCTCCTCTTTATAAGGTTGAGCGNGGTAAAAATCACACCTATTGNTACAACGAAAGCGATCTNCAAAAAACCTTGAAGGGTTTTGGAGAAAAAGCTAATTACACCATTCAGCGGTTTAAGGGTCTCGGTGAAATGATGCCGAAGCAATTGTGGGAAACCACAATGGATCCCAGCACACGAATGATGAAGCGGATTGAAATTGAAGATGCCTTGGAAGCTGATCGCATCTTCACGATTTTGATGGGAGANAAGGTGGCTCCCCGTCGTGAATTCATCGAAACCCACAGCGCCGAATTAGACACGGCAGCGCTGGATATCTGATGCAAGCCACNACGTCGTTGTTGCGTTGGGGCTGGCTGCTTGGNGTTGCATTGATGGCGCCAGCAGCGTTGCCTGCCGGTGGATCAGAGCGACGCCAGCCCCAGGTNCGGCGTCGTCAAAGCAGTGGACCGTTGCACACGGCGACAAGGGGGCTCTTGCGCAGCAGTCCGTTGGCTGTCGCTCCAACCTTGAACGAGCTCAGCATCGGAACGCCATGCCGGTTGCTGCACCGTTGGCCTGGCGATGATGGTCATGACTGGTTGCATGTGCAGGTCTTAAGTGGAGACANGCAGCGTGGCTGGCTCNGGGTTTGATGCNGTCNTAATTGGCCTGGGTGCCATCCCCGGCGCCTGGTTGCGNCTGAGGTTGGTCAATCANTTTGAGCCAATGGTGCCNAACAAGCACTGGGGCACGTTTGTGGTGAATGTCGTCGCCTGTTTTGCCCTGGGTCTGATTCTTCGGCTTGATGAGTTGTCTGGCGGGCCTGGTGGCCTCAGCCTGTTGTTGGGTGTTGGCTTCTTTGGCAGCCTCAGTACTTTCTCCACCTTCATCGTGGAATTGCTGAAGGAGGTCAGGGCCGGACGACCTGGGCGTGCTTTGACCTTGGCAGCACTATCGATCATCGCTGGGCTGTTGCTCGCTGGCGTTGGTTACGCCTTGGGAGGGCTCGATGGCTGAGCGGATGTCATCCTCCCTGCGTCGTGAAGGGGCGGAGTTGCTTTGGGTTGCCCTCGGCGCCGTTCCGGGGGCGTTGTTGCGCTGGCAAATAGCCCTACATTTTCCCGATTGCAATCTTGTGGCGAATGTTCTGGGGGCTGGCTTGCTCGGGTGGCTGGCAGGTTTGCCTCCAGCACCGAGACGACAGTTGTTTTTGGGGATTGGATTTTGTGGTTCTTTAACTACTTTCAGCAGTTGGATGTTGGATGCGATCCGCTTTTTGGCAGCGGGTCTTTGGAGTGATGCGTTCGGCCTCATCGGCTTCACTCTTGGTTTTGGGTTTGGCGCAGCTTGGCTTGGGTTTTGGCTTGCCCAGCGCCGTGATCCCTGATCGATGAGATCAGAGATCACAGAGCCAAAGCAATCATTCAGCTAGCACTCAGGGCGGCTTCGATAGCTTCTTTCAGTTCTGCGCTGTCGGGAGCAACGCCGCTCTTGAAGCGAGAGATCACCGTGCCATCGCGGCCGACGAGAAACTTCTCGAAGTTCCAAGCCACATCCCCGGCGGGTTCCGTCTTGACCAGGGTTGTGAATGGCTCGGTGGTGCTGCCCATGGCATGCACCTTGTCGAACAGTTCGAAGTTGGCGCCGAACTTGGTTGAACAGAACGTTTTGATTTCGTCGAGGCTGCCTGGCTCTTGCGCACCGAAATCGTTGCAAGGAAATCCGAGCACAGCAAATCCTTGGTCGCCGAAGCTGTCCTGCAGGGCTTGGAGACCTTCGTATTGCGGGGTGTAGCCGCAGCGGCTGGCCACGTTTACGACCAGCAGCACCTTGCCGGCGTAGTCACCCAGCGACTTGTCCGCTCCGCTGGCCGTACGGACGCTGACGTTGCTCAGGCTGACCGCCATGATTCGATACAAAAGGGGCCTTGAGGTTAGCTCTGGCAACCCCACATACACTTGTGAGCCGGCTGCACATTGATGAGCGACGCAACGGGGTCAAGCGTGAATCAGCTTGCCGTCGAGAACGTGCAACTCGTCGATGTTGTGACGCAGCAACTGGAGTCGATGTTGGCTGTCGGCAACTACGACGCTGTTAAACGTCTGCTTGAACCAGTTCAGCCGGTCGACATCGCTGAGTCGATCGGCAACTTGCCGACGAACCTGCAGGCCATTGCCTTTCGGCTGCTCGGCAAAAACGAAGCCATCAGTGTGTACGAGTACCTCGACACGGCAACGCAGCAGAGCCTGCTCACGCGCCTTCGTTCAGAAGAGATGCGTGAGGTGGTGGAAGAAATGTCGCCGGACGATCGGGCCCAACTCTTTGATGAGCTGCCCGCCAAGGTGGTGCGTCAGTTGCTGAGTGAGCTCAGCCCCGATGAGCGCAAGGTGACCGCTGAGTTGCTCGGCTATGAGGCCGAGACGGCAGGTCGGTTGATGACGACGGAGTACATCGATCTCAAACAGGCGCAAACCGCGGCGGTGGCGCTCGAGATCGTGCGTCGTCGCGCCCGCGACACCGAGACGATCTATTCCTTATATGTCACCGATGCGGGTCGACGTCTCACGGGCATTCTCTCGTTGCGTGATTTGGTGACGGCGGATCCAAGCGCGCGCATCAGCGATGTCATGACGGCCGATGTGCTCAGCGTGAGCACGGACACGGATCAGGAAAAAGTGGCACGCACGATTCAGCGGTACGACTTTTTGGCGGTCCCGGTCGTTGATCTGGAGAAACGGTTGGTGGGGATTGTCACCGTCGACGACGTGATCGACGTGATTGAACAAGAAGCAACCCGCGATCTGTATGCCGCTGGAGCTGTTCAGGCCGGTGATGAGGACGACTACTTCACCAGCAACTTGTTCACGGTTGCCCGCCGCCGCGTGGTTTGGCTGGCGATTTTGGTGGTGGCCAGCTTTTTTACCTCTGAGGTGATTGCGGCCAATGAGGAGGTCTTGCGCCGTGTGGTTTTGCTGGCTGCTTTTATTCCCTTGCTCGGCGGTACCGGCGGCAACGTTGGCGCCCAAAGTTCAACCGTTGTGATCCGTGGGCTCAGCACGCAAAGCATCAGTGCTTTGGGGCCGATCAAGGCGGTGGGCCGTGAGGTGTTGGCTGGTGCCCTGTTGGGGATTTTGATGATGGTCCTGGTGGTGCCGTTCGCTTGGTGGCGGGGCGAAAGTGCTTTGGTGGGCTTGTCTGTGGGCTTCAGTTTGCTTGCGATCACCACCCTGGCGGCGACGGCTGGGGCGGGCTTTCCGCTGTTGTTTGATCGCATGGGTTTGGATCCGGCCTTGATGTCGACTCCATTCATCACCACCTGCACCGATGTGGCGGGCACACTGATCTATCTCAAGATTGCCGACTGGTTGCTGACCAACCTGCCCCAGCTCCAGCAGGTTGGAGGTATTTCTACTCATTTCCTCCCATTCGCCGTTTCCTGAGAGTGCGTTTACGTTTCTTAGGGTTAGGCTTTACATAACTAAACGAAGCCTCATGGCTCCCGTCGCCGCAGTCGCTTCCAAGGCACCCACGCAACCACGGCAAGTTTCTGTCGACGTCGATTTGGTGCGCTCCTATCTCAGAGATATCGGACGCGTTCCTCTCCTGTCCCATGAGCAAGAAATCACGCTGGGACGTCAAGTTCAGGACTTGATGGAGTTGGAAGAGTTGGAGCGTGAGCTCGAGGCCCGTGATGGCTCAAAGCCGACTAAGGAGCTGCTTGCGAAAGAAACTGGTTTGACGCTGGTGAAGCTGAAGCGCAAGTTCCAGCATGGTCGCCGTGCCAAAGAACGGATGGTTGCCGCCAACCTGCGCTTGGTGGTGAGCGTGGCCAAGAAATACACCAAGCGGAATATGGAACTCCTGGACTTAATCCAGGAGGGCACGATTGGACTGGTGAGGGGAGTCGAAAAGTTCGATCCCACTCGCGGTTACAAATTTTCCACGTATGCCTACTGGTGGATTCGTCAGGGCATCACCCGGGCTATCGCTGAGAAGAGTCGAACCATTCGGCTTCCAATTCACATCACCGAGATGCTCAACAAGCTGAAGAAAGGTCAGCGTGAGTTGAGCCAAGATTTGGGTCGTACCCCATCGATTACAGAGTTGGCTGCGTTCGTCGAATTGCCGGAAGAGGACGTTAAAGATTTGATGTGCCGCGCTCGCCATCCCGTCAGCCTTGAGATGAAGGTGGGTGATGGCGATGACACTGAATTGTTGGAATTGCTCTCCGGTGACAGCGAGCTGCCGAGCCAACAGGTGGAAGAAGACTGTATGAAGGGAGATTTGCGTAGCCTTCTGGGCCAGTTGCCGCACATGCAAGAGCAGGTGTTGCGGATGCGTTATGGCATGGATGGTGAAGATCCCATGAGCCTGACGGGTATCGGTCGCATCTTGGGCATGAGTCGGGACCGTGTTCGCAACTTGGAGCGTGATGGTTTGGCGGGTCTTCGCCGAATCAGTGATCAAGTTGAAGCGTATGTTGCCTGCTAATTAGCGTCATGCCAGAACTGTTAAGGCGTCAACGAGTGCCGCATTCACTTGTTCTGGCATTTCGTCATGGGGACAGTGTCCGGCATCTTTGATGATCTTCAACGATTGAACGCATTCAATTGTTTCACTCCATTGTTTGGCTTCGTGAAGGGGTTCCCATGGATCTTGTTCGCCCCAAATTAGATGCACGGGAATGNTCATTCCCTCCATTAAGTCGGGGGCTAAATGGTCATCAAATAAGTTGATAAACCCCCGGAAAGCTTCTGCGGCTCCTGGTCCTTGTGTGGGCTGATAGAGAAGATCAACGAGCTCAGCGTCGATATTGCATCCGCTGGGATAGGCCTGTTGGAGAACACTGCGAATTAATGTCGGTCGNGCTGCNTTGNGAAACAGTGCNGAACTGAGCCATCGCTGGCTCACCATTATTTTCAGCAGCGGCCGAATCCANCGCATCCAGGCTGGTTGTTTGCTGAGTTGTTTGTCGTCCATNAGACGTTGGGCACAGTCGATTAACACAACGCCTTTGCAGCGTTCTGGCCCAAGTTGTTGCGCTGCCCTGAGGGCAACAACACCTCCGATGGAATTCCCGACCAGGACGACAGGACGGTCAACCATGTCTGTGCAGAAATCCCTGACCTGTCCTCCCCAGAGGTCAAACCCGTAGTGGACTGAATCACACGTGATGGGTTCAGATTTCAGTTGTGCTTTTGGTTGACTACTTCGCCCAAAGCCCAACAGGTCAATGGCATAGCAGCAACGATTGCGTCCCAAAAATGGTTGGTTGTGTCGCCAGTGGCGTGTGTTAGCGCCAAAGCCATGAATCAGCACGATTGCATCGGATGATGCAGGCTCTCCAGANATGGACCAGCCGATCTGATAGTCCTTCCATGTCCAGAGACAATCGACAGGCTGAGCGCCAGTCATGGCNGCAAATCACGCATCAAGATCACTTTGGCGTGTCTGCGGATGGTCTGCGTTGCCCTTAAGGGTTAAGTCTTCAAGAANGATCCAATGTGTTCTGTGCTGATGGCATTTTTNGGGTTGTTTCGTTGATNCGGGAAGCGATTGATTGGTTGGACGTCCTGACAGCTTTCAACTAACGCAATCAAGACATCGTTGCCGGTAGTTCACCGTGGGTGGGTCAGCTACGGCGTAGAGCTTGCAGGACATCAATCGCCGTTTGTGATCCACTGCGATGGCACCCTCCATGAAGCTTCTCCAGCCATCGCCATGATCCCCCGAGGCAAAGAACAACTTGCCTTCCGTGGCACCTAAGGCTTCGATGCGATCACCGTGATGGATGGCGACATGTTCGGCGACGCAGCAAGGTGTCTCCTCAATAGCCAGTCCATAGCGTTCTTTTTCGGCCCAGATGAAGGGCTGGTTCCAGTAAATCCATGTTCCGCCCAGTTCAACCGTGCACCCTCGTCTTCGATGGTGTACGTGCGACCACCAAGGCGATTACTGGCTTCAAGCACCACCGTCCGCAGTCCCCGTTGTTGGAGGTCGCGTGCAGCGGTGAGACCCGCCAATCCACCACCAACGATGACAACATCCCACTGGTTGTACATCACACACCTGGACTGAATTGTGAGATTGAACCATGCAGATTTGGCCTCTCATTCAGTCNTCTATAGATCCGTTCNATCGGGACNATTGNGATGATGATGTCTGGATCATTTAGTCGTCTTTTTNGGCGNTTTTGCTTCGCGTTGTGGCGACTGTTGGCAGGCCTGAACCGTTGATGCAATCCGCGGATGCCATGCGTCTGTCTTTGCTGGCTTGGTGGGAGCGCCATGGCCGCGGCGGTATTCCCTGGAAGCTGTTGCCCAATGGTGTGCGCCCAGNGCCGGATCAGGAGCTTGATGCTTATCCGATCTGGATCGCCGAGGTGATGCTGCAGCAGACCCAGTTGGCCGTGGTGCTCCCCTATTGGCAGCGTTGGATGGCGGCGTTTCCCACGGTCGAGTCTCTGGCCGCAGCACCTCTGGATCAGGTGCGGCTGCANTGGCAGGGCCTGGGGTATTACTCGCGGGCCCGCCGGCTGCATGAGTCGGCNCAGGCNCTNGTGGGCCGGCCTTGGCCCACNACGCTNGAGCNATGGATGGNCCTGCCAGGCATCGGCCGCACGACGGCCGGCAGCATCCTGTCCAGCGCCTTCAACACACCGGCCCCGATCCTCGACGGCAACGTCAAGCGGGTGTTGGCTCGCTTGCAGGCCCATCCGCGACCTGTTGCTCGGGATACGTCGGTGTTTTGGGGCTGGACTGAAGCGCTGCTGGATCCGGAACGTCCGCGNGATTTCAATCAGGCACTGATGGATCTCGGTGCCACGGTCTGCACGCCTCGTCAGCCGTCCTGTGAGCTCTGCCCCTGGTCGGGGTCGTGCGCTGCGTACGCTTCCGGCGATCCGAGTCGTTGGCCCGTGACCGCTGAGCGCAAACCTCTGCCCTTTCAAGTCATCGGAGTGGGGGTGGTTCTGCGTGCTGACGGAGCTGTCTTGATCGATCAGCGTTTGGAGGAGGGTCTCCTGGGTGGGCTGTGGGAATTTCCCGGTGGGAAACAAGAGCCAGAAGAAACCATCGAAGCCTGCATTGCTCGGGAGCTCAACGAGGAACTCGGGATTGCTGTGACCGTTGGTGAGGAGTTGATCACCGTTGATCACGCCTACAGCCACAAAAAACTCCGCTTCGTTGTGCACCTTTGTTCTTGGCTGTCAGGTGATCCCCAACCGTTGGCGAGTCAGCAGGTGCGGTGGGTGGCTCCGGAACAGCTCAAGGATTACCCCTTCCCTGCGGCCAACGCACGAATCATTGAGGCCTTGCTTGGCAGAGCTCAGGGTCAGAGCCAGGCTTAGGTCAGACGCATCACCGACAGATGGCGGAATCTCCAGCCGTGATCTGCCTTGGTGAGGCCCTGGTAGATCGCCTTGGTCCCCCTGGGGGTGACCCAGCTGTGGATCAGCCTGTGGAGGACTGTTTGGGTGGCGCGCCCGCCAATGTGGCCTGTGGTTTGGCCCGGCTCGGCACTCCCGTGGCATTCGTCGGTCGCCTGGGTGGCGATGCGATCGGAGAGGCGTTTCAGCGTTTGTTTCACCAGCGGGGTATTGCGCAAAGCGCGATTCAGCACGATCTTGAGCGGCCCACACGCGTCGTTCTTGTCCACCGCTCTCGCGTTGGTGAGCGTCAGTTCCAGGGGTTTGCTGGGGATGCTGGTGATGGATTTGCCGATCAGGCCCTTGCGGTCTCTGAGCTTCAGACGGTGTGGCCCGCCTTGGCCGACCAGGCGACCTGGTTGTTGGTGGGCACGATTCCGCTGGCCGTCGCCACGGCTCGTGAAAGCTTGCAGTGGACCCTCGCCGAGGCCCGACGGCGCGGGATCAAGATTGCCCTGGATGTGAACTGGCGGCCCACCTTCTGGGACCCTGCTGCGTCCCCCACGGCTGGCCCTCCGCCTGCGGCACTCGCTGCCATCCGCCCCGTGTTGGAGCAGGCCACGTTGATCAAATTGGCGCGAGAAGAAGCGTTGTGGTTGTTTGCCGTGGACGACCCGGTTGCGATTCGTGCGGAGCTTCCAATGCACCCTGATGTGGTGGTGACCGATGGTGCTGAGCCCGTGCGCTGGTGCATGGGTGGCGAGAGCGGAACCCTGGAGGTGATGCCTCCATCTCGCTTGGTCGACACCACAGGAGCGGGGGATGCATTTATGGCTGGTCTGTTGCATGCCTGGCCGCAACCCATCGCCAAGCGGATTCGATTTGCGGCCGCCTGTGGCGCGCTTGTGTGCTCCGGGCCAGGCGCAATCGATCCTCAGCCAACTCAGCAGGACGTTGCGGTGTTCCTCGGAGCCATCAGTTGAACCTGTCGTCCACCACTGTCGAGGTGAGAGAGGTGCAGGCACCAGGCCTCGGGGAGCATTAAGCCCAAGCGTTCGGGCCACTCCACCGCCAGGAGTGCTCCCAAGGAACGGGCTTCCTCTTCCTCTTGTAAAAAAATCTCATCGGCCGCGGCGGCTTGCTCCAACCGGTACAGATCCAGATGAATCAGAGGTGGTTTGCCCTGGGGGTAGTGCTGCGCGAGGGCGAAGGTTGGACTGGTGATCGGTTCAGCGATGCCGAGTGCCGCTGCGATCCCTTGCACCATGGATGTTTTGCCAGCGCCAAGGGGGCCATGCAGTAGGAGAATGGCCCCTGGTGGCAGCTGTCGCGCCAGAGTCTCACCAAAGGCGCGGGTGGCCTCTAGGTCGCCGAGCGCGAGGGTCACATCGCTAAGTTGAGAACCAAGCAGGCCCGAAGCCTCGGCGTTTCTGCAGAGATTCCCGTCCACGTTCTCCCTACGGAGCTAAAAATCCATGGTGGCAGCGCCCACAACTGCAGCTGAGCTGAAGCTGAGCAACGACTTTGTTGTTGCCGATCTCTCCCAGGCCGATTTTGGCCGCAAGGAGCTCGATATCGCCGAGACCGAAATGCCAGGTCTGATGGCCCTTCGGCAGAAGTACGGCAGCGAGAAGCCTTTGAAGGGTGCCCGGATCGCCGGCTCCCTGCACATGACGATTCAGACGGCAGTTCTGATCGAAACGCTCGTGGAACTCGGCGCTGAAGTGCGCTGGGCCTCCTGCAATATCTTNTCAACNCAGGATCACGCGGCGGCTGCNATGGCGGCTCGTGGTGTACCCGTCTTTGCCGTCAAGGGCGAAACCCTGGAGGAGTATTGGGANTACACCCACCGCATCCTCGAGTGGGGCGATGGCGGCTCACCAAACATGATTTTGGACGACGGTGGCGACGCCACCGGTCTNGTGATGTTGGGCAGCAAGGCCGAACAGGACATCAGTGTTCTGGACAATCCTTCCAATGAGGAGGAAACCTTCCTGTTCGCTTCGATCAAGAAGAAGCTGGCTCAGGACTCGAGCTTCTACTCCCGCACCAAAGCGCAGATTCAAGGTGTCACCGAGGAGACCACCACGGGTGTGGCGCGTCTTTACAAGATGCAGAACAGCGGTGAGCTGCCGTTCCCGGCGATCAACGTCAACGACTCGGTCACCAAGAGCAAGTTCGACAACCTCTACGGTTGCCGCGAATCGTTGGTCGACAGCATCAAGCGCGCCACCGATGTGATGGTCGCTGGCAAGCAGGCTTTGGTGGTCGGTTACGGCGATGTGGGCAAGGGTTCCGCCCAGTCTTTGCGTGGATTGGGTGCCACCGTTTGCATTGCGGAAGTCGATCCGATCTGTGCGCTGCAGGCCGCCATGGAGGGCTACCGCGTCGTCCGTTTGGAAGACGTGGTCGAAGACATGGACATCTTCGTGACCGCAACTGGCAACTACCAGGTGGTCCGCAACGAGCATCTCGTGAAGATGAAGGACGAGGCGATCGTCTGCAACATCGGCCACTTTGACAACGAGATCGATGTCGCCTCTCTGAAGGACTACGAATGGGAGAACATCAAGCCGCAGGTTGACCACATCACCCTGCCCAACGGCAACAAAATCATCCTTTTGGCAGAAGGCCGCCTCGTGAATCTGGGTTGTGCCACCGGCCACCCCAGCTTTGTGATGAGCAATTCTTTCACCAACCAGGTGCTTGCTCAGATCGAGCTGTTCACCAAGGGCAGTGAGTACGGCAAAGAGGTGTATGTGCTGCCCAAGCACCTCGATGAAATGGTGGCTCGCCTCCACCTGGATCGCATCGGCGCCAAGCTCACCGAACTGCGCAAGGACCAAGCCGATTACATCAACGTGCCGGTTGAAGGCCCTTACAAGCCCGACCACTACCGCTACTGATTTCGGCAACCCCATGGAAGACTTGCGCGTTCATGCACAAGCTCCATGGGGCTTTCTGATCTCGTCACCCAGTTGCCCGAGCTGATTGGCCAAGCTGTTGAAGCAAACCAATGGTTGGGCTACACCGCGATCTTCGCGGCCATGTTTCTGGAAAACCTGTTTCCGCCGATCCCCTCAGAGCTGATCATGCCTCTGGGGGGGTTTTATGTGCAGCAGGGGCAGTTGGCTCTGGTTCCGGTGGTGGTTGCCGGTTTGCTGGGCACCGTTCTGGGTGCATTGCCTTGGTATGGCATCGGTCGCTTGATCAATGAAGAACGGATTGAGCACTGGCTCTCCCGCCATGGGCGTTGGATCGGCATCAGTCCCGATGAATTGGCACGCAGTCGTCGCTGGTTTTCGCGCTACGGAACCGCGTTGGTGTTCTGGGGCCGTCTGGTCCCTGGCATTCGCACGCTGATTTCGGTCCCGGCGGGAATTGAGCTGATGCCACTGCCCCCCTTCTTGCTCTGGACCACCGCCGGCAGCTTGATTTGGACGCTCTTGCTCACAGTGGCAGGGATGGTCTTGGGCGAGGGCTACAACAACGTCGAGCTTTGGATCGACCCCTTGTCCAAGGTGGTGAAGGTCGGGCTCGTGATTGCCGTGTTGGCCGGTGGCATCTGGCTGGGTCTGCGGATGTGGCGTCGTCGCCAATCCGCAGATTGAGCGCAGGCGGGTCTGGCCTCAGAAGGGAATCTCTTCATCGGAGGCCTGTCCGCCGCCACCGAAGCTGCTGCCCGCTTCCTGGTTGTCGCGCTTGGAGCCGAGCAGTTCGAGGCGGTCGACACGGACGACTGGCTTGCTGCGCTCTTCGCCACTGTTGCGGTCGGTCCAGCGATCCAGCTTGAAACTGCCAATGATTCCGAGTAGGGACCCCTTGCGGACATAGTCGGCAGCGACCTGGGCCTGTTTGCCCCAGATTTCAAGGTTGAACCAGTCCGGCTCGTCGTCGCGACTACGACGATTCACGGCGATGGTCAGGTTGGCGACCACGCTGCCCGATTCGAAATAACGCACTTCAGGATCGCGGCCGGCACGGCCGACGAGAGTCACGGAATTCACGCCCATAAATGNTGTCCTCCTGGTGATGGGTCAATGATGNGCCACGGCATTGGTGGCTGCTTCTGGACAGTTCCACCGCGGTCAGCGGCTGTAACAGGCAGCTCGAANGAACGCACCTATGATTCGCCGGCCTGGTTCACTGTCCGTGTTTTTCCGTCGTTTTCAACTCTCACGGGACATTGGCATCGATCTGGGAACCGCCAACACGCTGATCTATGTCTCCGGTCGCGGCATCGTGCTGCAGGAGCCGTCAGTCGTCGCGTTGGACCTGGAGCGCAACGCCACCTTGGCCGTGGGCGATGAAGCCAAGTTGATGCTCGGCCGGACTCCTGGAAATATTCGTGCAGTGCGGCCCCTGCGCGATGGCGTGATCGCTGATTTCGATGCGGCTGAGCAGATGCTCAAGACCTTCATCACCAAGGGCAACGAAGGGCGCGGAATCATGGCGCCCCGTCTGGTAGTTGGCATTCCAAGCGGTGTGACCGGTGTTGAGCGCCGTGCTGTGCGTGAGGCCGGGATGGCCGGAGCCCGGGAAGTGCATCTCATTGATGAGCCCGTCGCCGCCGCGATCGGTGCGGGTCTGCCCGTGACCGAGCCCGTCGGCACGATGATTGTGGACATCGGTGGTGGCACCACGGAGGTGGCCGTTCTCAGCCTTGGCGGAACCGTTCTGAGTGAGTCCGTGCGTGTCGCCGGCGATGAGATCAGCGATTCGATTGGGGTTTATCTCAAAAAAGTCCACAACATGGTGGTGGGTGAGCGCACCGCGGAAGACATCAAAATCCGCATTGGCTCAGCGTTCCCCGATGACGCCTTTGATCAGGAGTCCATGGATGTGCGGGGTCTGCACCTTCTCTCTGGGTTGCCACGGACCATCAATTTGAAGGCCGGTGACCTGCGCGAGGCGATTGCTGAGCCGCTCAACGTGATCGTCGAAGCGGTGAAGCGCACCCTCGAGCGCACGCCCCCTGAATTGGCGGCCGACATTGTGGACCGCGGCATCATGCTGGCCGGTGGCGGAGCCCTCGTGCGGGGGATCAGTGATCTGATCAGCCACGAAACCGGAATCTTCGTGCATGTGGCAGAGGATCCGTTGCTGTGTGTCGTGAATGGCTGCGGCCAGGTGTTGGAAGACTGGAAGCGTCTGCAGCGGGTGGTGGATACACCGGAATTTGTCCGGTCCTCAGCCACCTCTTGATCAGATGGCACCCTCCCTTTGGCCGGGCAAGGGCCGTTGGCGAGGCGCAGGTCGACTGACGCCCTGGCTGTTGTTTGTGGCAGCGCTGTTGATGGTGCGGTTGAGCAAAGGTGCGGGTTTCGCCGATGCCTATGCCCTGGTCAGTCGTCCNTTCTGGCCTGGTCCTGCCCAACGCGAATGGATTANCTCTGCAGCGGACTTGGAACAGCAGTCACGCCTCCAATTGCTGGAGCAGGACAACCAACGGCTNCGGGGTCTNTTGGAGCTTCAACAGCGGGGTNANAGTGATGGTCTTGTCCCTGCTGCGGTGATGTCTCGGACACCTCGGGGCTGGTGGCAGCAGCTGGAACTCGGTCGGGGCTCTAGCCATGGCATCAGCGCTGGTGATTCGGTTTTGGGTCCCGGAGGCCTGGTCGGGCGTATCGCCAGCGTGACGCCGTCTACGTCTCGAGTGAAGTTGTTGACAGCACCGGGCACGGAGATCGGGGTTTGGTTGCCGCGTTCGCGCAGTCATGCGCTGCTCGTCGGGCAAGGCACCAGCCGCCCTCAGCTGCGGTTCATCGACAAGGACCCCAACGTGCGTCCTGGGGATCTTGTGAGCACGTCCCCTGCCAGCACGTTGCTTCCAGCCAACATGCCCGTGGGTGTGATCCAGTCGGTCGATGAACGTTCCGTTCCGGCCCCCAGGGCAGTCCTTCAACTGATCGCGGCACCGGAGGCCATCGATTGGGTGCAGGTGAAAACCGAGTGAACCGATGAATCGTCTGCATCGACAACCGATCTGCGTTGCCTCGGCGTTACTGGTTCCATTGGCGACCCTGTCGTCTCCTTCTTGGTTNACGATCTCGGGGGTCGCTCCCGCTTGGGCAGTGCTCTGGTTACTGCCGTGGGCGCTGGTGGATGGTCCGGTGTCCGGGGTGATGGCAGGTCTGGGTTTGGGTTTGGTCTTGGATGGTCTCAGCCTTGACGGTGGCTCGCAGGCCCCAGCTCTGATGTTGCTCGGCTGGTGGTGGGGGCGATTGGGCCGCCGAGCTGCGCCGATTCAGCGGAGCCTCAACCTNGGNTTGCTGGCCTGGATTGGTGCGGTGGTCGTTGGCTTGGCGGTGTTGGTTCAGATTTGGCTGAGACAGGGGTTTGTTCTGGACCTCGGCTTACGCAGTTGGGGATTGCAGACCCTGGTCTGTCAGTCGTTGATGACGGCTCTATTGGCTCCTTTGCTTGTGTCCTTGCAACTGTTGCTCTGGCGAAGGAGAACNCCGGGATGAGCCTTGTGNTGCGTCGTCGTCAACTTCTTCTCGCTGCGTTGGCGACCGGGCTGGCCGCTTGTCNTGGCGGGTCATCAGGACGGACCGCGCTGGAGTTNTGGACCCTGCAACTCGCCCCGAAATTCAATTCGTATTTCGCTGATGTCCTGGGGGCTTGGCATCAGCGGAATGCGCAGTGGCCTGTGTCATGGACCGATCTGCCTTGGGGGTCGGTGGAGAGGAAGTTGCTGGCAGCCGTGTTTGCGCGAACGGCGCCCGATCTGGTCAACCTCAACCCTCCTTTTGCGGCCAATTTGGCCAGCAAAGGGGGCCTCGCTGATCTTGAGTCGCTCCTTCCTCCCGAAACAGAGCAGGTTTACGTGCCGTCGGTCTGGGAGGCCTGCCGCGATCCGGATGCTGGTCGCATCGCGATTCCTTGGTATCTCACGGTTCGGCTCAGCTTGGTCAANCACCAGTTGTTGGATCAGGCCGGGCTTGAGGCGCCACCGCAGAGGTGGTCTGAAGTCCCTCGCTTTTTACGTCGCGTTCGGGAGCGGACCGGGCGCTATGGCCTGTTCATCACCGTTGTTCCAGACGATTCGGCCGAAATGCTGGAGACCCTGGTTCAGATGGGTGTTCAGCTGCTGGATGAGCGGCGTCGCGCNGCCTTCGACAGCCCGGCGGGGCGTGCGGCTTTTGCTTTCTGGTCGGATCTNTATCGCGATGGGCTGTTGCCGCGGGAAGTGGTGAGTCAGGGGCAGCGACGGGCCATCGAGCTCTTCCAGAGCGGTGAGCTGGCCGTCGCCGCAACCGGGGCCGAGTTTTTGCGCAGCATTCAGACCAATGCCCCGGGAGTTGCAGCGGTCACGCGCGCCCATCCNCCACTGACAGGTTCAGATGGCACNGCCAACGTTGCCCTCATGACCCTGGCNGTGCCACGCCAAAGCAGGCATCAGCAAGAGGCCNTGAGCTTGGCTCTNTTTTTGACGAATGCAGCGAATCAGACCCGGTTCGCTCGTGAAGCGCGTGTGTTGCCGTCGTCGCTCGGGGCCTTGGCTCAGATCCGCGATGAGCTGGAACGCGAAACGCCAGGGACTGCGCAGCAACGACAGATCCGTGATGCCCGGTTGCTCTCCGCCCGCACCTTGGAATCGGCCCGTGTGCTCGTGCCGGCGTTGCCGGGGATTAAACGCTTGCAAAAAATCCTCTACACCCAGCTGCAGCGGGCCATGCTCGGCCAGTTGGACAGTGCGGCAGCGCTCGCAGAAGCGCGTCTGCAATGGGATCAATATTCCCGNTCACGCTGGCCTTAAGCCATCCCCCTTGAACCTTAAGAGAATTAGTAATCCAGCCGTTACAGCGGCTGCTTACCGCCGCTGAGTCCACTTTGAACAGTATGGTTGCAACTCGTTAACACATTTTCGGATGCCGGGCGGAGAGCCCCTGGAACCCAAAGCCACGATCCTCGTGGTGGATGACGAAGCGGCGGTCCGACGTGTCCTCGTGATGCGGCTTCAGCTCTCCGGTTATCGCGTGATCTGCGCTGAAGATGGTGAGCAGGCTCTCGAGCAGTTCCATAGCGAAAGTCCAGATCTGATCGTTTTGGACGTCATGCTCCCGAAGCTGGATGGCTTCGCAGTGTGTCGGCGATTGCGAGCTGAGTCTTGCGTGCCAATTATTTTTTTATCGGCTGTTGAGGCGATTTCTGAGCGCGTTGCAGGCCTCGATCTCGGCGCTGATGACTACCTTCCTAAGCCGTTCAGCCCGAAAGAGCTCGAGGCCAGAATTGCCACGATTCTTCGACGTGTTGGTCGGGGGAATGCGGAGGTTGAGAGC
Organism: Synechococcus sp. ARS1019; assembly: GCA_002690325.1. GTDB lineage: Bacteria > Cyanobacteriota > Cyanobacteriia > PCC-6307 > Cyanobiaceae > Parasynechococcus. The sequence continues at coordinate 396 of NZED01000023.1, read as the reverse complement.
CGTGAAATGCCCACCGGACAAGGTGTGCTCTGCCTGGGAGATCTGATTGTCGATACGAATCGACGCCAAGTAACCCGTGGTGGTGAGCGAATTAACCTCACTTACACCGAATTCAGTCTTCTGGAACTGCTCTTCAGAGAACCTGGCCGGGTTGTTCCGAGGGCTGAAATTCTTGAGCAACTTTGGGGCTATCCGCCCCGGCGTTCAGCCGACCTCCGCGTCGTGGACGTTTATGTCGCAAGGCTGCGCGGAAAACTGGAGCCAGACCCCCGTAATCCTGAGCTCATCCTCACGGTCCGCGGCATTGGCTATTCCTCCCAGAGAGTGGGAGAAGCAGCCACAGCCTGACGTCGACCCACGGAGCGGCAGGATGGCGCCCGATTGTCCGTTCTGCTG
>NZED01000022.1 GCA_002690325.1 Synechococcus sp. ARS1019 | reverse complement strand
CGACAAAAACGAAGCGGTCGCGCTTGAGCCAGTCATCGAGGACGTCGAACCATCCCCGCTGAGGCGCGCGTCCTACAGCGATCGTCATGAGAAAGGCGCTTCATGAAGCGTTACATCGCGAGCTTAGGGGGTGAATGCGGCTCTGGGGCGGCTGTCCGTACCTACACACGCACGATGAGTAGAAATGCGTACTGATGAACATCGGCAAGTCCAGGCTTTTCGCGAAGATGTCCTATCGACGAGAAATCTTCCGTGTACGTCATCGAATTGGCTCTGCGCATGAGCCCTGTTCCAGTCTCGGTGCAACGCAAGGAGCATGGAGATGCGGAAGCGCTCTACCAACAAATCCGCCAAGCCCTCGAACAGGGACAGCCGCGGATGCTCGAACTCACTTGCGAGAAGGTGGAAGGCAAGAAGGTAACGGTGTTGATCAGTGAAGTTCTCGCCGTTCAGCTTTATGAGAAGACTGCGGCAACAGGCGGAAGCAAGCGCCCGGGCTTCTCATTTGATTCCTGAGACCACCAACTCCACCACGCTGCTTGATCGGGTCAGCTTTCGCTGGCCGAATGGTCGTCTTGCCCTCGATTCCTGCTCGCTGAGCATCCCCAGCCCTGGCCTGTGGATGCTTGTTGGCAGCAATGGAAGCGGCAAGAGCACCTTGTTTCGTGTTCTTGCTGGGTTATTGGAGGTTGAATCCGGTCGCGTTCTGAGCGATTACAGCGCAGCTCTGGTCTTTCAAAATCCCGACCATCAGCTTTTGTTGCCCAGCTGCGGCAGCGATCTACTTCTTGGCATGCGTCCAGATCAGGCCATGACAGCGCGACGTCAGAAGATCCAAACCCTCTTGAGTCAACTCGGGCTAGATGGGATGGCTTCACGCCCCATCCACACCTTGAGTGGGGGGCAAAAACAACGCCTGGCGATCGCCGGAGCTCTAGCCAGCGATGCCGACTTACTACTACTGGATGAACCCACCGCTCTTCTGGACCCCGAAAGCCAAGCCACAGTTCTGAAAGCAGTGACAGAGCTCTGCCGCGATCAAAACGCACCGCTCACTGCAATCTGGATCACCCATCGCCTCGAGGAACTCGACCATGCTGATGGTGCAGCACAAATGCGGCATGGCCGTATTGAGCCTTGGCGCAGCAGTGATGAAGTTCGCCGCTGCTTGCGAGAGGGAAGGCTCGACCTGTAAGGTCTCTGGGTCTCATTCCTCGGTAGCTCAGCGGTAGAGCGGTCGACTGTTAATCGATTGGTCGCAGGTTCGAATCCCGCCCGGGGAGTTTTCAGCCACAGCTGACGCTGTGGTTTTTTTATTGACAATCAGAGGATTTCATGACTTCCAGTTGCCTGAAGCGGAAGACTTCCTGAACAGATCCAACAAGCCGGCTCGCTCAGAAGCAAGCAAACCCACTGCGGCACAACGGGTCTGACGCCATTAATCCACAAACGAATTAAAAAGGAAAATCTGCAGACACTCGAAAAGCTTGAGAGAATCAGCGCAGCGTTGTTCCTGAACAAGCCGCGCTTACCCCAAGCTGTACCGCCGCTGAAGCGATGAAGCCCTGCATCCTGCTGATCGAAGACGACCGCGACATGCGAGACCTGGTCAGTGGCCATCTGGAGCACAGTGGCTTCGATGTCCAGCGCGCTGAAGACGGTATTAAGGGGCAAGCCCTGGCATTGCAGTACACCCCAGATTTGATTCTGCTCGACCTAATGCTTCCCAAGGTCGACGGATTGACCTTGTGCCAACGCCTTCGTCGAGACGATCGAACCGCAGGAATCCCAATCCTGATGCTGACTGCATTAGGCGGAACCAAAGACAAAGTCAGTGGGTTCAATTCCGGCGCGGACGACTACCTCACGAAGCCGTTTGACCTCGAGGAGCTACAAGCCCGCGTCAAAGCGCTTCTGCGCCGCAGCGACCGTGCACCCGTTGGCACGAGCAATCACCACGAAATCCTCAGTTACGGCCCACTCACCCTGGTTCCTGAACGCTTCGAGGCCATCTGGTTCGACAGCCCAGTGCGGTTAACGCATCTCGAATTCGAGCTACTGCATTGTCTGTTGCAACGCCACGGTCAAACCGTCGCGCCATCGCTCATTCTCAAAGAAGTTTGGGGGTACGAACCCGACGACGACATCGAGACCATTCGCGTTCACGTTCGCCATCTGAGAACGAAGCTGGAGCCCGATCCGCGCAAACCTCGTTTCATCAAAACGGTGTATGGAGCCGGTTACTGCCTCGAACTCCCAACCGGTGGCCAACTCGACGGCCTCCAGGATGTGGTGTCCATGGCCCGTGACGAGCGCAACCGCGCCAGCGCTTAAACAGATTTAGGCCACAAGCTCCAGCAACGCCACTTCCCAAGCGAGTCGGGGTTGAACAAACCCCAAGAGGTGGCGTCTCAGCGTCTCCAAACGTCGCAGAGACGCGGCGCTTTCTCCGCTATGCCAAAGCTTTTGTTGCCACCAGTTCAGTAACCAGAGTTGCTGTTCCCCATCAAGCGCCTCCGTGAGATCCCTGGCTAACGCCAAAGCCTCACGAGCCGAAACCGGCGGAGTGGCCAATCGCTCCAGCAGATCCGATGGAAGAGCGTCAAGCTTCTCTCGATGGGCGATCAGCGCACCCGGCGAACCTGAGGCCAGCGCCAGAACTTCTGCCGAGTCCTCCGCTGTGGCATCACACCGGGCCAGCACCGTCTGCAACGCGGTTGTCTCCAACCGCAAGAAGCGAATCAACTGACAACGGGAGCGAATCGTGCTGAGCAAGCGCTCAGGCGCTGCAGACAAAAGAATCAGCAGTCCCTGTCCGGGCTCCTCCAATGTTTTCAGCAGCGCATTCGCAGCTGCTTCAGGCATCGCCTCTGCAGCCTCAATCACGACCATTCCACGCTGAGCTTCCACAGGCTGGCGCCCCAAGAAACGACTCACCGCACGGATCTGCTCCAACCGCAACTGCGGGGGAGTCCTCCGACTGACCCCAGCCTCATCGGCTTCTGCGCGGGTCAAGAGCCGACCCTGATGCTGAAAAGTTGGCTCGACCCAGAGCAAATCGGGATGGTTGCCGGCTTCCAAGCGTCGCCGTTGTCGATCCGACGCCGCTCCAGCGCTCAACACTCCCTCCAAAAAACGAAGGGCTGCAAGACGCCGTCCCACTCCTTCAGGACCAGCAAAGAGGTACGCCGGGGCGAGTCGCTGGGTCCGAAGCGCCGCATCAAGCAGGTTCACCGCGAGGGATTGCCCGATGAGATCAGCGAACAACGGCGACGAGGGTGCGCTCACGCCAACTGTTCCTTGATGCACTGCTGCAAGCAGTGGGTAACGGCATCAGGGGATTGCGCTGCTTCAACCGCGCACCAATTGCGCTGGGCAGCGACAACGGCAAACCCCTCAGCCACTTTGGCCAGGAACACCTGACCTTCAGCCTCAATTCGATCCTCGCGCTCCCCGCGACGTCGCCGAATGCTGTCCTCAACCGACAAGCGCAGCCAAAGGGTGAGATCCGGTGTCAGACCACCCGTCGCAATTTGCTCCAGCTGATTAATCAACGACAGATCAAGGCCTCGGCCGTGGCCCTGATAGGCCAGGGTCGATCCACTGAAGCGGTCACTCAGCACCCAATCACCACGCTCCAGGGCCGGGCGAATCGTTGTTTCGATGTGCTGAGCCCGATCAGCCGCATACAGGAGCAATTCCGCCTGTGGAACCGGGGCCTGATCGCCGCGGGCATGCAGAAGCAATTCGCGCAGGGTTTGACCAAACACCGTTCCGCCAGGCTCCCTGGTGCAAATCAGCCCCGCACCCGCTGGCATCAGGCCACTTCTCGGCAACCACGCCGCCAAAGCAGAACGCTGGGTGGTCTTGCCACATCCATCCAGCCCATCCAGAACAATCAGACGTCCTCGTGTCATGCCGCTCGCAAGGCAAGAGCGTTCACCACAACCGTGATCGAACTGAGTGCCATCAACAAGGCCGCAAGTGGTGGCGAGAGCAGCACACCCTGCCCAGGGAGCAGAGCCCCGGCAGCGATAGGCAGCACGATGAGGTTGTAACCGAACGCCCAGAACAAGTTCTGGCGAACTTTCGCCATCGTGCGCCGAGCCAACAACAACGCTTCGGGAAGATTCTCCAAGCGGTCACCGAGCAGCACGAGGTCGGCGGTGTCCTGCGCAATCTGCGTTCCCGTGCCGACAGCAATGCCCAGATCAGCCGCGGCCAATGCAGGCGCATCGTTGATGCCATCACCAACCATCGCCACCCGACCATTGCGTCGCAACTGCTCCAGCTGTGTCTGCTTGTCTTCGGGAAGCATTTGAGAGCCCAGCTGATCGGGAGCAAAGTTCAAACGTTGGCCCAGCTGCTCCACGGCCGCGCGACGGTCGCCACTAAAGATGCGCAGGTTCAAGTCCTCTGCCCTAAGCCGCTCCAACGCCGTTGCAGCATCGGGCCGAACGCGATCTTCAATCAAAACAACACCGAGAACCTCAGTCCCCTCCGCCACTGCAACCCAGGTGGCACCAACCGCGAGGGATTGATCAAAAGCGAAGCGCTGATCGTCCCAATGCAATCCTTCGGACTGGATCCATTCCGGACGACCCACGCGAACCGTGGCTGGCAAACCCTCCAGATCCCCAACCAACCCGGAACCGGACACCGTCCGCACCGCCGATGGAGCCAACAGCTCAAGGTCCCGACGCTGAGCCTCCTGCATCAGGGCATGGGCCAAAGGATGACGACTGTTTTGCTCCAAACTTGCCGCCAAACGCAGCAAATGATCTGGGTCGCCCTCGGTTAACACCTGGGTCACCAAAGGACGACCGATGGTCAGCGTGCCTGTCTTGTCAAAAACCACCTGATCGAGNTTNGCCGCCGTCTCNATCGCATCCCCTCCNCGAAAGAGCCAGCCGCGTTTTGCCGCCAAGCCGGTCCCGACTGTGATCACAGTGGGTGTGGCCAATCCCAGCGCGCAGGGACAGGCCACCACCAGCACTGCGATGGACAGCTGCAATGCCAAACCCATTGGGGTTGCAGCAGCGCTGCCGAGGCCAGCGTGATGGACATGGCCCATCGCGGCATGGTCCATCGCAGCCATCGCNGTTGAGGGGGCATGCAACACCTGAGGCCACAGCGCTGTGCCGATGAGCCACCAGAACAGAAATGTGCCCAGAGCCAAGGCGACCACGCCATAACAGAACCGACCTGCGACCCGATCAGCGAGACCCTGAATCGGTGCCCTTCGAGCTTGCGCCTGCTCAACCAAACGAATAATCCTGGCCAGTGCTGTGTCCGCCCCAACACGACTCACTTCCAACTCAAGGGTGCCCTCGAGGTTCAAACTTCCGGATGACAGTTCAGTTCCAGGGACAGCCTCGAGTGGCAAAGGTTCACCGGTGAGGCTGGACACATCCACCGCAGATTCACCGACCCGGACGACACCGTCGACAGGAATCCGATCACCGGCCAAAAGCTGCACCACCTCTCCTGGCCGCAGAGCTCCAACACGCACCTCTCGAATCTCTCCATCCGGAAGAATCAGCCGCGCCTGATCAGGCTGCAAGCGAGCCAATTGCTCGAGAGCTTGACCGGTGCGAAATCGAGCACGCTCCTCGAGGAACCTGCCCAACAGCACAAAGCCCAGCAGCATTACCGGCTCATTGAAGAAACACGGCCAGCCAACCTGGGGCCAAATCAACGCCACAACGCTGGCGAGATAGGCACTGGACACGCCAAGCCCCACCAACGTGTCCATGCTCGGCGCACCAACACGGGCTGACTTGAACCCGTTGACGAGAATCGGCCGACCCGGCCCTGCAAGGGCGATGCTGGCCAAGGCCGCATGGAAGGGCAGAGTGCCGAGGAAAGGCAGCGAGAGTTGCCCTGCCTCACTGAGATGTCCCAGGACGGACAACACCAGAAGGATCAACGCAACCATCAACTGACGCCAGCGTCGCCACCACCCCATCGCCTCTTGAGACTGGGTTAGCCGGCTGTTAAGACTCGACTCGAGTGACCGTTCTTCGGCGGGGAAACCCCGGTCGGCAAGCGCTGACAACACCTGGCCAACATCTCCTTCATCGCTGGCTAAATCCAGCCATGCCGACCGGGTCACCAGATTCACATCAGCACGCTGAACTCCAGGCTGCGCCAACAGGGTGCGTTCCACCGCCTTGACGCAGCCACCGCATTTCATCCCTTCCACGTCAAGAACGACGGTCTGGCGGGTTGGGCTCACGGGCGTCTTTGCACTGCAATCAGGCTAAGTCGGTTGTGGTTGCCGTCAGGATGGGGGCCTTCCGCCGGCGAGCCGTGCCCCGCAGCAATCGCAACGACAACTTCATCGACAAAAGTTTCACGGTGATGGCGGATCTGATCGTGAAACTGCTTCCGATCAATGCCCGTTCAAAGGAAGCCTATGTGTACTACCGCGATGGGTTGTCGGCCCAAAACGATGGTGACTACGCCGAAGCCCTCGAAAACTACGAAGAGGCCCTGAAGCTGGAGGACAACCCCACGGATCGCGGCGAGACCCTGAAGAACATGGCGATCATTTACATGTCCAATGGNGAGGAAGACCGGGCAATCGAGACCTACCAGCAGGCCCTCAACGAAAACCCAAAACAGCCCTCCTGCCTGAAGAACATGGGGCTGATCTATGAAAAACGGGGCCGAATCGCCGAAGAAGATGGCCGCCAAGACGAAGCAGATCTCTGGCTGGACAAGGCCGCGGACGCGTGGACCCAGGCGGTTCGGCTTAATCCAGGCGGTTACCTGGACATCGAAAACTGGTTGAAATCCTCGGGCCGGAGCAACGTCGACGTCTACTTCTGAACAGCATCACCCAAAGCCAAGACAAGGGCTTCGCTGACATTGACGGCCTCCAGCAAGGCCAGATCAAGGCCTGCTGCCAAGGAGCCCAAGCCACTGCCGTGGGGAACCACAGCACGCCTGAATCCCAGGCGCGCGGCTTCCTGCAGCCTCAATTCCAGTTGACCAACGGGTCGAAGCTGCCCGCCAAGGCCTAATTCCCCAATCANAACNGTCCCTGCCGGCAGGGTGAGATCCCGAAAACTGGCAACGACTGCGGCCGCGACTCCCAAGTCGGCAGCTGGCTCTTCCACNTCAAGGCCCCCAGCCACGGCTAGATAACAATCAAAACGGGAGAGGGGAAGGCCCATGTGCTTCTCCANCACCGCCAAAATTTGATGCAATCGGTTGGTGCCGATTCCGGTCGCTGTTCGACGCGGGCTGGCGTAGCTCGTGGCATTCACCAACGCCTGCAGGTCAACAACCAGCGATCGTGTGCCCTCACAGGCCACGATTGTGGCCACNCCGGATGCACGGGCCTCGCTGAGGAAAAGCTCGCTGGGGTTCCCAACCTCCGCCAAGCCCTGGGCCTGCATATCGAACAGACCGAGTTCATGGGTGGCACCGAAGCGGTTTTTAACCGCACGGAGAAGTCGGTGGCTCGCGAAGCGATCACCTTCGAAGGTGAGCACGGCATCCACCAGGTGTTCCAACACCTTCGGTCCAGCCAGCATCCCCTCCTTGGTGACGTGACCCACCAGGAGAAGCGCAGTGGTTTGACGTTTGGCGAGCCGCTGCAGGGCCGCCGCGCATTCACGCACNTGACCGACCGAGCCGGGGGCACTGGTGAGATTGGCGTCGTGCAGAGCCTGAATGCTGTCGATGATCGCGACGTCAGGCCGCAAGGCTTCCAGCTCCTGAAGCACGAGATCCAGATCGGTCTCGGCCAGCAATTGCAGGTCCTCAGCACCCGCTCTCAGGCGCTGCCAACGCATCTTGACCTGCTGTGCTGACTCTTCAGCGCTGACATACAGCACAGAAGCCCCACGGGCCATTGCCGATGCGCTCTGCAGCAGCAACGTGCTCTTTCCGATACCTGGATCACCACCCACCAACACCATCGAGCCGGGGACAAGACCCCCGCCCAGAACCCGATCAAATTCTGAGGACCCGGTCTGCAAGCGCTGCACTGGACGATCGTCCAGACTGGCCATCGAGGTGGAGCGTCGAGGNGCAGCTGCGACCTCCGGATCCGCAGCCTCACGTCGGCGGCGACCATCGGAACGCGGCTGCGACTGCTCAACCAGTGAGTTCCAACTTCCGCACTCCGGACACCGGCCAAAGAACTGACGTGCCTTGGCCCCACAGACCTGACAAACGAAGACGGCGGCGGATTTCGGCACTGCGAACTATGAAGAAAGTTGCCTTTGGGTGAACAAAAGGGGGTGGCAGCCTCTTATTTGTGTGCCATGTCACTAAAGCCTGAGGCTTCATGACGGCCACGGCCCCACCCAAAGAAACCATTCTCGTGGTCGATGACGAGGCCTCCATCCGAAGGATTTTGGAGACTCGGCTGTCGATGATCGGTTACAACGTCGTAACCGCTTGTGATGGCACAGAGGCCCTGGAGCTTTTCCAGAACTGCATGCCAGATCTGGTGGTTCTCGACGTGATGATGCCGAAGCTGGATGGCTACGGGGTCTGCCAAGAGCTCCGCAAGGAATCGGACGTGCCGATTGTGATGCTCACCGCCCTGGGAGACGTCGCTGATCGGATCACCGGACTCGAGCTGGGCGCCGACGATTACGTCGTCAAACCCTTCAGCCCCAAAGAGCTCGAAGCCAGGATCCGCTGTGTTCTCCGACGGGTCGAGAAAGAGCAAGTTGCCGGAATTCCCAACTCCGGTGTGATTCAGGTGTCAGACCTTCGCATCGACACCAACAAGCGCCAAGTGTTCCGCGGCGACGAGCGAATCCGGCTCACCGGCATGGAATTCAGCCTGNTGGAACTGCTGGTGAGCCGCTCCGGCGAGCCCTTCAACCGCGGCGAAATCCTCAAGGAAGTGTGGGGCTATACCCCTGAACGCCATGTGGATACCCGTGTGGTTGATGTTCATATCTCCCGTCTTCGCTCCAAACTGGAAGACGACCCCGCCAACCCCGAGCTGATTCTCACGGCTCGTGGCACCGGTTACCTGTTCCAGCGCATCGTCGACTCCGTTGCCTCCGAAGGATCCTGATTCCTCCTCAGCCATTGGGCCATGGAGCAAAACCAACCGACCACGGGCGATTCGTCGCCTGGTGATCTGGTATCGGCGTAATGCCGCCGTCACCACCCTTGTGGACAGCGCAACCAATTCGGCCACCGTCGCCGGCTCGATGGCCGGCAATGTGGCCAGCAGTGTGCTCCAACCCTTGGTGTTCGATCCCCTGCGACGGCTGCAGGGCAACACAGAATCTGACGACATCCTCGAAGCCGATCGACTGTGGGTAGCCGTCGACGGCATGGGAGGGGATCACGCCCCAGGCCCCATTCTGGAGGGCTGCTTGNAGGCGATCAGCCGGCTGCCACTCAAAATTCGGTTCGTTGGTGAGCTGGANCGGATCCAAAGCGCTGCAGCTGAGATGGAGCTCAGCGAGGCGCTGGATGCAGCCGTCACTGCCGGACACATCGATCTGGTCTCCAGCGGGCCCTCGATCACCATGGGCGAGGAAGCCACTGCCGTGCGCCGCAAACGCGACGCCAGCATCAACGTGGCGATGGATCTGATCAAGAAAGGGGACGCCCTGGCGGTTTACTCCGCAGGCAACTCGGGGGCCGTGATGGCTTCAGCCATCTTCCGTTTGGGGCGATTGAAAGGAATCGATCGACCAGCNATCGGAGCGCTCTTTCCGACGAAAGATCCCAGCCAGCCCGTTCTGGTGCTCGATGTGGGCGCCAACATGGACTGCAAGCCGACCTACCTGCACCAGTTCGCCCTCTTAGGGAACATCTACAGCCGCGATGTTCTGCAGGTTGCACAACCCCGAATCGGCCTGCTCAACATCGGGGAGGAAGAGTGCAAAGGCAACGAACTGGCCCTCCGCACCCATGCCCTCTTAAGCGACGAAAAGCGCCTTCACTTCGCTGGCAACTGTGAGGGCCGCGATGTGCTCTCCGGTGACTTCGACGTTGTTGTGTGCGATGGCTTCACCGGCAATGTTCTGCTGAAATTTTTGGAATCCGTTGGCAGCGTTCTGCTCGGGGTGCTTCGAGCGGAACTGCCACGCGGTCGACGGGGCAAGGTCGGCTCCGCATTTCTGCGCAGCAATCTCAAACGGATCAAGAAGCGGCTTGACCATGCCGAACATGGCGGTGCCTTGCTCCTTGGCGTGAACGGCATTTGCGTGATCGGGCACGGCAGTAGCAAAGCGCTCTCGGTCGTCAGTGCGCTCCGGATCGCCCATTCAGCCGCCAGCCATGGCGTGATGGACGATCTTGCAGCTCTGCAAGCCAACTGTGATTGACTGACGCCAATTCAGGCGTCATCCCCCTTGGTCGAGCAGCTCCCGAAGACGGCCGGCGTGCTGCTGCGGGGATGCGGCAGCGCCACTCCNGCCCGATCCATCAGCAACGATGAGTTGGGACAGCGGGTTGAGACCAGTGACTCCTGGATTCAATCCAGAACGGGTATTGCCGCACGGCGGGTCGTCGGTCCGGAAGAATCCCTCGCTGAGTTGAGCGCAGAAGCAGCCCGCCGAGCCTTAGCGATGGCGGGATGGTCTNCCGACAGCCTCGATCTGATTGTTTTGGCGACCTCAACGCCAGACGATCTCTTCGGGTCCGCCCCACGTTTGCAGGCCGCCTTGGGTGCCACCCAAGCAGCCGCCTTTGATCTCACTGCAGCCTGCAGCGGCTTTCTCTTCTCCGTTGTCACCGCGGCGCAGTACCTGCGCACCGGAGCGATGCGCCGGGTTCTCGTGGTTGGCGCCGATCAACTCAGCCGTTGGGTCGACTGGGATGACCGTCGCTCCTGCGTGTTGTTTGGCGACGCAGCAGGGGCCCTTGTGCTCGAAGCCTCCAACGACGGGCGCGACGATCTTGAAGGATTTGTNCTGCGTTCTGATGGCAGCCGAGGCNGCGTTCTCCAGCTACCGCAGCACAANGANCATCAACCGTTAATCGATGGAGCGACCCATCAAAAAGGTGGGTTTCAAACGATTCAAATGAATGGCCAGGAGGTCTACAAATTTGCAGTTCGCGAGGTGCCAGGCATTCTGCAAACCCTCCTCAACACCACCAACACCCCAGCAGAGGAGCTCGACTGGCTCCTCCTTCACCAGGCCAACCAACGCATCCTGGATGCTGTTGCTGACCGCTTCAACATTCCCCACGCCAAGGTGCTGAGCAACCTCGCTGCCTACGGCAACACCTCAGCCGCCACCATTCCGCTCATGCTCGACGAAGCCGTGCGTGATGGACGGGTCCAACCAGGGCATCTCCTAGCGAGCAGCGGCTTTGGCGCCGGGCTCAGCTGGGGGGCGGCCCTCCTGCGCTGGAGCGGACCCGCGTAATCTCCGGAATTGTCTGCACAGCGAACTGATGGCGATCGCCTGGGTCTTTCCCGGTCAGGGTTCACAGAAGGTGGGAATGGCCGATCAGGCAATGACGCTGTCGGGGGCCAACGAGCGCTTCGCCTTGGCATCCGAGCTGCTCGGTCGTGATCTGCTGGCGATCTGCCGTGGAGAGGGGGCTGAGCAAAGCGATGATCCCCTGCTCAACCTCAACGACACCCGCAACACCCAACCGGCGTTGTTCGTGGTCGAGTCGCTGCTGGTCGACAACCTGTTGAAGCAGGGACGCGAAGCAACACTTGTTGCTGGCCACAGCTTGGGAGAGCTGGTTGCTCTTTATGCGGCTGGTGTCTTCGACCTGGAAACCGGTCTGCGGCTGATGAAAACACGCTCTGAATTGATGGCATCAGCCGGTAGTGGTGCCATGACCGCCCTAATCGGATTTGATCGCGACCAGCTGAACGACCTCGTGGCCCAAACCGACGGCGTGAGCATTGCCAACGACAACAGCGACGCACAGGTCGTTCTGTCCGGACAACCCGCAGCAGTGGAGGCCGTGAGCAGCACGATTAAGTGCAAACGCGCNATTCCATTGGCTGTGTCCGGTGCCTTTCATTCGCCGTTCATGGCGGCAGCGGCCGATCAGTTTGGCGAGACGTTGAACAACACCAACTTCCGAGATGCCCGCATCCCCGTGTTGAGCAACAGTGAGCCGACACCCACCGTCAAAGGGGATGTGCTNAAGGACAGGCTTCGAGCGCAGATGACCACAGGTGTGCGGTGGCGCGAGACGATGACAGCCCTGACGGACAACGGCATTGACACCCTCGTCGAAATCGGACCCGGCAATGTGCTGAGCGGCTTGGCCAAGCGGTCGATGAGTGGGATCACGACGGCTCAAATCGCCGGCGCTGGTGATCTCGGTCAGTGAGCAANCCATCCGATCCAGGGGCCCTGGCTGCTCCCAAACCGAGCCTGACCTATCGACTGGTCAGCAACCTGCTGGTGTTTCCGCTCTTCCGAGGCCTCTTCCGTGGATCCACACATGGCTTGGAGCATGTCCCCATGGAAGGGCCGCTTGTCGTCGTTGCCAATCACGGCTCTCACCTTGACCCACCTCTGCTGGGTCATGCCCTTGGACGTCCTGTGGCCTTCATGGCCAAGGCCGAGCTGTTTGCGATCCCCCTGTTGGGCAAAGTGATTCAAGCCTGCGGTGCCTACCCGGTCCGACGAGGTGCCAGTGATCGAGANGCGATTCGCACTGCAACGGCNCGCCTCGATGAAGGTTGGGCGACCGGCGTTTTTCTGGATGGCACGCGCCAGGCCAACGGCCGGGTCAATTCCCCACGTCCTGGGGCTGCGCTGCTTGCCGCCCGCAGTGGAGCACCTCTGCTACCCGTGGCCATCTTGAACAGCCACCGAGCACTGGGGAGCGGCCAACGCTGGCCCAGGCTGATCCCGATTCAATTGAGAATTGGTGAGCCAATTCCGGCGCCAACCGGTCGACGGCGGGTCGATCTCGACGCCACCACCGCCGAGCTGCAACGACGCATCAACGCTCTGCTGGAGCAGGGAATGCAGCATCCCTGAGATCTCGACCGGTCACGACCCAGGCCACTGCCCGCAACCAATCTCCGATCTGCTTAACGCGGCCTTCCTGTTGACAGGACGGTTCACAAGCAACGGGGACACCGGTGAGATGAATGCCTCGACTCCCCGCAACCACCTGCCCAACGGCCATCGAGCGGGCCAGATGATCTTCACTGGTGACCANCAGCACGTGGCGGACCTCGCGCAGGGCTAGCTCATCCACGAGTGACGTGAAATTCCCCAAGGTGTCTCGCGCTCGATAGTCGAGGGTCACCTGATCCGGTTGAAGCTGCGCCTCCTCCACAAGCCAGGTGGCGTACTCAACATTGCTGCCACCACTCACCACCAGAGGCAAATCCAGTTGTTTGGCGAGCCTGGCTCCCATGTGCTCGCGATCCACATCACCGCCGAGCACCAACACGAGATCCGGCGAANTGTGATCGAGCAGTGCACGCCGATAGGGAGCCAAGGGACCGCTGCTGAGCATCCAGATNAACAACCCACCGCTCAGCAGCACCCCAGCACGCAATCCGGCCATCAGACAGGCCCGACTGGAGACGTGGGGTAGATCGGTAACACCCCCTGCCAGGGCAATGCTTCTCCGGCTGCATGCATGGTCTTCAACAGTGTGAGCAGCCGCTCTACATCAGTGGCGACATCATCGCTTGCTTCCAGCGCAGGAGCGACCTTCTGCTCTGGCTTGAGCAGGTGGGGGGCGGCGAGTTCGCGCACGCTGTCGGCCTCAACCCGATAGTTCCCAGCCACGGTTCCACGCCGGGGCAGCTCTCGGCAGATCCAAAACGGCCCAAGCTGCTGAGCAGGGGGCAGCAACACATGCAAGCGCGCAGCCATCAGGGCATAACTGCTCACACCCAGGAGGGGGCAGGCCAACTGCTGGGCCAGGGTCCGTGCCAGAACCACCGAAAGACGGGTTCCTGTAAAGCCACCGGGGCCCGTGGCGACGGCAAGGCCAGCCAGATCCCGCCAACGCTCACGTGGCAAGAGCGATTCGACCCTCGTCACCAGGGTGTTGGACAGACCCCGCCCATCCGCAAACGTCGCCACATCACGGTGGCCTGCCGCATCACTGATCGCCACGCCGAAGGTCTCCGAACTGCTGTGCAGTGCCAGGAACAAGGGGGCCTCAGTCATGACGGAAGCTGCTGACCAGGACGCAGTCGCTGCCAGCGGCCTGGATCGGCATCAAAGCTTTGGCAAGCACGGACATCCCATTCGACGCCCACACCGTGATCCATCAAGTCTTGAACAGACACATGGATCCGCGGAGACTGCGGCTCAAAATCCGGCTGCTCACAGAGATGGGAGACACCATGCTGTCGTTCGACAGCGTGATAGGCCTGACAACGGTCGACCCAGCGGCAATCCACACAGATGCACATGCCTCCCGATGCCGCATCAAACGACATTCTGAAGCGCGAGAGCGCGACCGTGTTGCTTTGGGCGCGGTTGGCACCGGAACGCTGGCCATTGCCACTTAACAAGCTTCCTCAGGGAACAGCCCTCGTCGGCGGTGCAGTACGGGATGGCCTCCTCAACCGACTCTCAGCCACACCGGACCTCGATCTTGTCGTTCCTCAAAATGCCCTAGGACTCACGCGCCGTTTGGCCCAAGAGCTGAACGGAACCTGCGTCGTGCTCGATGCAGACCGGGATATGGCACGGCTAGTGCTCGGGGAGTGGACGGTGGACCTATCCCGACGCGAAGGGGCCGATCTCAACGCTGATCTCCAGCGCCGCGACTACACCGTGAACGCCATCGCCCTTCCACTGCATCCGCGCGGAATTGTGGTGGACCCAAGCGGTGGCCTCGAGGATCTGCAGCGAATGACCCTGCGCGCGATCCAAGAACAGAACTTGATTGATGACCCGCTCCGACTGCTACGGGGGCTGCGTTTCATGGCTGAGCAGAACCTCAGTCTTGACCCTGAGGCGGCCACCTGGATCCACAGACACCGGCACAGGCTTCCGGAGGTTGCCCCCGAGCGCATTCTGTCCGAACTGCAACGCCTGGTCTGCGGAGCGTGGGCCGCTGCTGTCATCCCTGAGCTGCAACGACTGGATCTACTCGCCCCTTGGCAGTCATCCGATCCCATCCCATGGGATCTGCCGGACACAGGCGCCGATGCGGACTTCAGCCAAGAGGAGCGGCAACTGGCCTGGCCATTGCTCCGTCTCACACACCTCGTCAGCGAAGAAGGCCTCAAGCAACTCCGCAGCAGTCGACGACTCGCGCACCGCACACGCCAACTACGCCACTGGCTCAGATGCTGGAGGGAGCAGATCAATGAGGCGGAGCGACTGCAACTGCAGAGCGATTTGGAGGAGGACCTCCCCGCGTTCATCCTCACCCTCCCTCAAACTGATCGGATCACATGGTTACGCCGCTGGAGAGACCCGGAAGACAAACTTTTCCACCCACGCACTCCACTGAATGGCCGCATGCTGCAGGAGCAGCTGGGCTTAGTCCCAGGTCCGAGTCTGGGCGTGCTGATTGATCACCTGCGCCTCGAATATGCGTTTGGAAGGATCGTTGATCAGGACGATGCGCTGCAGTCAGCGCGTCATTGGCTCACTAAAAATCGGAGCATGCTGTGATTAACTCTTGTTGTGTCAACGATGACGGTCCGACACCGACAGATCGCATTTTCTTTCCTTCATGAGCATCCGCCTGTACATCGGCAACCTGCCTCAAGCATTCGACAATCAGGAGTTGGATGGCCTGCTCAAGAGTGTTGGCGAGGGAATCCGTTTTAAAGCTGTTCTGGACCGTGAAACCGGAAGCTGCCGCGGCTTCGGTTTCGCCAATGTCGAAGACCCCAAGGTTGCTGATGCTGTGATCGAACAGCTCAACGGCAAGGATTTTGGTGGCAGCACCCTGCGTGTTGAACGCTCCGAGCGACGTGAAAACAACGCCGGTGGCAACCGCCGTGGTGCCCCTGCCGCAATGGGCGCCGGTCAGCCCCAAGTGGCTCGCAAAACCGTGAACAAAGTCGTTCATAGCGATGCTCCTGGAGAAGGTGCTCCTGACCCACGCTGGGCCGGCGAACTCTCCAAACTGAAAGACCTGTTGGGCAATCAGACCACTGCAGTCTGAAGACCAGTTCAAGCCAAACGATTCAGAACCGCTGGACTAATCCAGCGGTTTTTTTGTGTCTCCTTAACGCGACTGAGCCAACACGAAGGAGCGGGGCAAATCCAACAATTTGTTGACCTTGCCGACATAGGCACGACGGTTGAAGACGTCGTAATCAATCCGTTCGATGGCATCGAGGATGCCTCGATACAGACGCAAAGACGTCCACACCGGCCAACGCGCATCACCGGATAGCCAACGAACCCCGGCTTCCGAGCGGGCGAACCAATCTCGCGCGCGCTCCAATTGGAAGGACATCAATGCGTACCAAGCGTCATTGAGCCGCCCGGCCATGAGGTCATCTTCGCTGTATCCAAAACGCTGAAGATCTTCAAGCGGAAGGTAAATCCGACCGCGACCGCGGTCCTCACCCACGTCTCTCAAAATATTGGTGAGTTGATTCGCAATCCCCAAAGCCACAGCTGCATCGGAGGTATCCGGACTGTCGCTCCACGGCGCTGTGGTGTAAGCCTCATCAACACCCATCACCCCTTGGGTCATCAAACCAACGGTGCCAGCGACCCGGTAGCAATAGAGCTTGAGGTCGTCAAAACGTGGATAACGGGTCCAAGTGAGATCCATCCGCTGACCCTCAATCATGTCCAGATAGGGCTGAATGTCTTGCGGGAACCTCTCCAGGGTGTCGACCATCACCGCATCCAAGTCGTCGGCCACATGGCCGTTGAACAAAGCGCGGGTTTTTTCTTCCCAGCGATCCAGACGGTCCGCTAGTTCGTGGACGGGTCGTGCTTGCGCTTCTGGGCTATCCATCAACTCATCGGTGCGACGACACCAGACGTAAATGGCCCAAATGGCCCGCCGCTTTTCCATCGGCAATAGAAGGGTGCCGAGATAAAAGGTCTTGGCCCACTCGGCGGTTTCCCGACGACAGGCCTCGAAGGCTGCGTCGAGATCCTGAGCTGCGAGGGGCATGGCTTAGGCCGTTACCGGCTCGCTAACAGGGGACGATGATGACAGCTGACCTCGCTTGCGGTCCACAGCCCCTGCACAAAGCTTGCCACTCAGAACAGCACCCTCCATCGATGCCAGGTAACGCTGCATCGTGTAATCACCTGCCAAGAAGAAATTCTTAATCGGCGTGGTTTGATCGGGACGAAGCTGCTGACAACCAGGGGTTGTTTTGTACACCGACAGAGGGGTCTTGACGACCTTGGACTTCAACAATTTGGCGGGATTGTCGCCACCAAAATGCATCGGGAACAGCTTATTCAGCTCACCCATGGTTGCCTCGATGATGTCTTCATCGGGGCGCCCAATCCAGTCTTTCGCCGGTGCGAACACCAACTCAAGCATTGACTTATCGGGATCTTCGTACTCCTTACAGGTAATGCTCATATCGGCATAAACGCTGAGCAAGGGAGAGCGACTGAAGAGAAGGTGATCGATGTCCGTGAGTTTGCGATCAAACCACATATGGATATTGATCACGGGCACACCGCGAAGACCATCCAGCTTGCTGAAGACCTCCATCTGCTTCCAGGGCTCCGGCAACAACAATTTGAACGGATCCACTGGAAGCGCACTGACATATGCATCAGCGGTGAGGTCAAAGCTCTCTTTGCCCTTCACACCACCGATGTGGAAGGCAGCGACAGAGCCGTCGTCGTTGAGCTTGATCTCACGGAGCGGGCAATCGAGATGCACCTCACCTCCGAGGGACTCAATGTGTTCCACCACGGGCTGACAGAGGCGCTCCGGCGGGGCTCCATCAAGGAATGCCATCTGAGAGCCGTTTTTCTCTTGCAGAAAACGATTCAGAGCCGTGAGCACCACCGTTGCCGAGATTTCATCGGGATCGATGAAGTTCAAGGCCTTGCTCATGGCAATGAACACTTCATCGTTCACCCGTTCGGGGATGTTGTGGATCCGCAGCCATTCGGTCCAGGAATATTTATCGCACTCTTCGACATAGCCCTGGCCGCGGAGCATCGCTGGCACGAGACCGAGGCCGAAGGAGATTTTCTCCGGCCAGGTGAGCATGTCGTTGTTACCGAGGATGGCGGCCACGCCATTCACAGGCGCCGGTAGATCGGGGAAATCAAACCGGCTGTAGGTGCCTGGCTCCTCAGGCTGGTTGAAGATCATCGAGTGGCTCTTCCACTGCAGCCGATCTTCGATATTCAGCTCTTTGAACAGCTGCAGCATGTTCGGGTAAGCCCCGAAAAAGATGTGCAGGCCGGTTTCGTACCAGTCGCCGTCTTCATCTTTCCAAGCGGCAACCTTGCCGCCGAGAACGTCGCGGGCCTCGACCACAATCGGGGTATGCCCTGCATCCGCCAGATATTTGGCGCAGGACAGACCCGCAAGACCGGCTCCGGCGATAGCAACGCGCATTCGGCTGGCTCAACAATGAAACNAACCTTAAAAGGCGCAGTTCCAGATCGGCTGTGATCAGCCCCAGCGGCTTCCTAAAATCANCGCACGTCTAACGCGCGTCATGGCTGAGACCCTGCTCAAGTGCACCACCCGCCATGTGCGCCTGTTTACCGCCCGAATCGATCAAGACGATCTGGTGATTTCAGACGAGGATCTCACCATGGATCTCGATCCAGACAATGAATTTCTCTGGACGGAAGCTTCCGTGGCCAAGGTGCAGGCTCGNTTTAAGGAACTNGTCGAGCAATCAGCTGACGGAGAACTCAGCGACTACACCCTGCGAAGGATTGGCACTGATCTTGAGGGCTTCATCCGTCAGCTACTGCAAGCGGGCGAACTGAGTTACAACCCAGACGGAAGAGTCCAGAACTTCTCAATGGGACTTCCCAGAACACCGGAACTGCTGTGACCCCATCTCGCTACGACCGTGCCGACCGCTACGACCAACCAGATCGGTCGTCACGACGGGATCGCGATCGTGGCGGATATGACCGTCGCAACTACGGCCAAGGCGGGCGATACGACCCTCCGTCCGGCCAACCTCCCGGTGGTGGCCAAGGCTTCAATGTCAGCACGCTGACCATTGCCGTTTTGGCCGGTGTGCTGGTGGTTGGTATCGGTATCGGCAGTGCCGTAACCAGCACAACCCAAGGCGATCAAGGCAATATCGCCAGCTCGCAGCAACTCGACATGGCTGTGCCAGACCCGGAGTTCTGCCGGCAATGGGGCGCGAGCGCCTTCGTGATGGACATCGAGATGTACACCACGCTGAATCCCTCCAGCAGCTTCGTGACCCAACCCACGCTGCAACCCGGCTGCGTGATTCGACGGGAAAACTGGTCCGTGCTGCGCAAAGAGGGTGCCATCACCGCTGAACAGGAACGGGAATGCAAGCAACGCATGAACACCTTCGCCTACATCGGCTCCGTGCGAGATAAACCCGTTGTTCGCTGTGTTTATCAAACCGATATCAGCCAAAACCGATTCCTCACCAAAGGNGTTGCCGCCGAAGAAGGATTCGGCAANAACGAAGCAGATCAGTTCTGAACCATCACCACCTGCGGATCGCGCTCCGGGGCTGAACGGCGCAGAGGGCTATCGGCGCTCGCGAAAACTGGAAGGACGTCTTCTCGGAACGCGGCTGAGGCTCGAGAGCAATACCGAGCTGGATGGGTGATCAGTTTGAGCTGACGACGCACCTGGAGATCTGCCACTTGAGGGCGATGGATTGTGCCCGCCGCCAATTCACGCTCAATTGAGACCACAGGCACAAAAGCAGCACCCAGCCCTGCCTGAACAGCGTTTTTAATGGCCTCAAGCGAGTTCAGCTCCATTTCGATGCGCAAGCGCTGCACATCAAGACCTGAACGTGCCAGCAACTGATCCACCATTTTTCGCGTCGTGGACTGTGCATCGAGACAGACAAATCCGAGGCGATACAGATCTTCCTTGGTGAGTTCAACCAATCGGGACAGAGGATGTTTGGTCGGCAGCACTAAGGCCAGCTCGTCATTGGCATAGGGGACAACCTGCAAAAGCTCATTGAGTTCCGGAGGAAGCTCCCCACCGATGATCGCCAAATCCACCTGACCATTGGCGACGCTCCAACCCGTCCGACGCGTGCTGTGCACCTGAAGCTGCACCGCAACATCCGGATATTTCTGGCGAAATAATCCGATCATCCGGGGCATTAAATACGTNCCCGTGGTCTGGCTGGCACCAACGATCAGCGAGCCACCTTTGAGGTTGTGCAAATCATCGAGGGCGCGGCAAGCCTCATGGCATTGGCTCAGGATCCGGTCGCAGTAGCTCAGCAACAAATGACCCGCTTCGGTCAGCTGCGCCTTGCGGCCCCCTCGGTCAAACAGCGAAACCTCCAGCTGTTTTTCCAAGTTCTGGATCTGCAAGCTCACCGCTGGCTGCGTGACGTAAAGACTGTCCGCGGCTTTTTTGAAGCTGCCCTCGCTAACGATGGCGCGCAGGATGCGCAGCTGATCGAGGGTGAACGGCAGTTCGGCCACCGAGATGACCCTCAGTGAAGTGAAGGGAAATCTAGGAGCCGCACCATCGGCCCGCCAGAATCACGCCCGCCTGAGGCTTCGCGATGCCGACCGCAGATTTCTATGACCTGCACCACAGCAGCGTGGTGATGTTCATCCTGCTGGTGCTCTTTGCACTGATCCATAGCGGTGGGGCGGCCTTACGCAGCCGTGCTGANGCGGTCATCGGCGCACGGGCCTGGCGGTTGATCTTCGCCGCAGCCAGCATCCCCTCCGCTGTGATTGTGATCGGTTGGTTTCTCGCCCATCGATACGACGGGGTTCGGCTCTGGAACCTTCAAGGCGTGCCCGGCGTGATTCCACTGATCTGGATTGGCACANCGATCAGCTTTCTATTTCTCTACCCAGCCACCTACAACTTGCTGGAAATTCCAGCGGTGTTGAAGCCACAGGTTCGGCTGTATGCCACGGGCATCATTCGAATTAGCCGACACCCACAGGCCGTGGGACAGATCCTGTGGTGCCTCACCCACGCGCTTTGGATTGGNAGCAGTTTCATGGTTGTGACTTGTGTTGGTTTGATTGGCCATCACCTGTTCGCCGTTTGGCACGGCGATCAAAGGCTGAAAGCCCGCTTCGGTGAAGCCTTTGATGAGCTGCGCAACAGCACATCAGTCATCCCCTTTCGAGCGGTNCTCGATGGTCGGCAGACCCTGGTNTGGACAGAATTTCTACGGCCCGCCCAACTGGGTATCGCCATTGCCGTTGGGGTGTTCTGGTGGGCGCACCGCTTCATTGGATCGGCCGCGAGTTTGATGCGTAATTCAGCACTCGAAAACCTGCTCAGCTGAGCTGCCTAAACTCGGCTTCTATCTGTTGAAAGCGGATGCCCTCGGCCGCAGAACTCGCCTGGTTGATCCCGGTCTTACCTCTNATCGGTGCCTTAATCACCGGCCTTGGTCTGATCAGCTTCAACCGCACGATCAATCGGCTGCGCAAGCCAGTGGCCTTGCTGTTAATCAGCTGCGTTGGTGCTGCCGCCGTTCTGAGCTACAGCATTCTTGCTGGACAATTGGCTGGTGCTCCTCCCGTTGAGCACCTGTTTGTTTGGGCCAGCGCNGGCAGTTTCACCCTGCCGATGGGTTACATCGTGGATCCACTGGCGGCTGTGATGCTGTCGTTAGTCACCACCGTGGCCCTGTTGGTGATGGTGTATTCCCACGGATACATGGCCCATGACAAGGGCTACGTGCGGTTTTTCACCTACCTGGCTCTCTTCAGCAGCTCGATGTTGGGGCTGATCATCAGTCCGAACCTGCTCGAGATCTATGTGTTCTGGGAGCTCGTGGGCATGTGCTCGTACCTGCTCGTTGGCTTTTGGTACGACCGCGATGGTGCAGCCCATGCTGCCCAGAAAGCATTTGTGGTCAACAGAGTCGGGGACTTTGGTCTTCTGCTCGGCATTCTTGGCCTGTTTTGGGCCACCGGCAGCTTCGACTTCCAAGGCATTGCTGATGGACTGCAACAGGGTCTGACCAATGGCAGCGTTGCCCCTTGGGCCGCTCTATTGCTCTGCCTGCTGGTGTTTATGGGCCCGATGGCGAAGTCGGCTCAGTTCCCGTTGCACGTTTGGCTCCCCGATGCAATGGAGGGCCCGACCCCGATTTCGGCCCTGATCCATGCGGCCACGATGGTGGCCGCCGGCGTGTTTTTGGTCGCCCGCCTCGACCCCCTCTACAGCCAATTCCCGGTGGTCCAGACCGTGATTGCAGTGGTTGGAACCATCACCTGCTTCCTCGGCGCCTCAATCGCGTTAACCCAGATGGACCTCAAAAAAGGTCTGGCGTACAGCACTGTGTCCCAGCTGGGTTACATGATGCTGGCGATGGGGTGCGGCGCACCGGTCGCCGGAATCTTCCACCTTGTCACCCACGCCTTCTTCAAGGCGATGCTCTTCCTGGGCTCCGGATCGGTGATCCATGCCATGGAAGAGGTTGTGGGCCACGAACCGGTCCTGGCGCAGGACATGCGTCTGATGGGTGGTCTCCGCAAAAAGATGCCAGTGACAGCGATCACGTTCTTGATCGGTTGCATCGCCATCAGCGGCATCCCTCCACTGGCTGGNTTCTGGAGCAAGGACGAAATCCTTGGCCAAGCNTTTAACAGCTACCCGCTGCTCTGGGCCGTCGGATTCCTCACTGCAGGAATGACGGCCTTCTATATGTTCCGCCTCTATTTCCTCACCTTCGAGGGNGAGTTCCGNGGCAACGATGCGGCAATGCAAGCTCAGCTGCTCACTGCAGCGGGCAAAGATCCCGCCGAACACCATGCCCATGGNGGCAGCGTGCATGAATCGGCTTGGCCCATGGCAGCACCCCTTGCTGTCTTAGCCGTTCCTTCCGTCTTAATTGGACTGCTCGGCACCCCCTGGAACAGTCGTTTTGCCGGGTTGTTAAACCCAGAAGAAGCCGCAGAAATGGCCGAACACTTCAGCTGGGGTGAGTTTCTCCCCCTGGCTGGAGCTTCAGTCGCCATCTCAACCGCGGGCATCACCCTNGCGGTTCTTGCCTATGCGTTGCGCCGCATCGACCTTGGGCAGCTCGTGGCCGCAAAGCTCCCTGCGGTCAATGCCTTCCTGTCGAACAAGTGGTATCTGGACACGATCAACGAGGCGCTCTTCGTCCGAGGCAGCCGCAAGCTGGCTCGAGAAGTGCTCGAAGTGGATGCCAAGGTCGTGGATGGCGTCGTGAACCTGACCGGCCTGCTCACATTGGGCAGTGGCGAGGGTCTGAAGTACTTGGAAACCGGTCGTGCACAGTTTTATGCGCTGATTGTGTTCGCCGGCGTCATCGCTCTGGTGGTGCTCTTCGGCGTGATCGGCGGACCCATCAGCTAACCGATTCGTTCACGTCATGTGTGTCATCGCCTATCGAGGTGATGACACCTGGCCACTGATTTCTACGATCCAACCAGAGCAGTTCTGGCGTGTTCGTGATCGATTTTGCCGTCGCAGGGCTGAGCGACCCCATCCCAGCGACAGTGCCCTGGTTGAGCCTGTCCATTTTGGTTCCGATCGTTGGGGCCTTGCTGGTGCCATTCATCCCGGATCAAGGTGAAGGCAAACAGGTGCGTTGGTATGCGCTGGTCGTCACCCTGACCACATTCCTGATCACCGTTGGGGCTTATCTCTACGGCTATGACCCGTCCATCAGCGGGCTGCAGCTGTCCGAACGGGTGAGTTGGTTGCCGGATCTGGGGCTCACCTGGGCTGTGGGAGCCGATGGCCTATCAATGCCACTGATCCTGCTGACCAGTTTCATCACCAGCTTGGCTTGCCTGGCTGCGTGGCCGGTGAGCTTCAAACCGCGGCTGTTTTATTTCCTCCTCTTGGCGATGGACGGCGGACAGATCGCCGTGTTCGCCGTCCAGGACATGCTTCTGTTCTTCCTGGCTTGGGAGCTTGAGTTACTGCCGGTTTATTTGTTGCTGGCCATCTGGGGAGGGAAGAAACGTCAATACGCCGCCACCAAGTTCATCCTCTACACAGCGGGCAGCTCGCTGTTCATCCTGTTGGCCGCGTTGGCGATGGGATTTTTCGGAGGAGGCACCCCCAACTTCGAATACACCACCTTGGCGGCTAAGGAATTCGGTACTGGCTTCCAGTTGCTCTGTTACGCCGGATTGCTCATCGCCTTTGGAGTCAAGCTTCCGATTGTGCCGCTGCACACCTGGCTGCCTGATGCCCACGGCGAAGCAACCGCTCCAGTACACATGCTGTTGGCGGGCATCCTTCTGAAAATGGGGGGCTACGCCTTACTGCGCTTCAACTGCGAATTACTCCCGGCGGCCCATGCCCAGTTCGCGCCGCTGCTGATCGTGCTGGGTGTCGTGAACATCATTTATGCAGCTCTGACCTCCTTTGCACAGCGCAATCTCAAACGCAAAATCGCGTACAGCTCGATTAGTCATATGGGCTTTGTGCTGATCGGAATCGGCAGCTTTAGCGCCCTCGGAACCAGCGGAGCGATGCTGCAAATGATCAGTCATGGACTGATTGGAGCCAGCCTCTTTTTCCTGGTCGGTGCCACCTACGACCGCACCCACACCCTCCAACTCGATGAAATGGGCGGTGTCGGCCAGAAAATGCGGATCATGTTCGCGCTTTGGACCGTCTGTGCTCTTGCCTCCCTTGCCTTGCCTGGCATGAGTGGCTTTGTCAGTGAACTGATGGTGTTCGCCGGTTTCGCCACCGATGAGGCCTACACGCTTCCCTTCCGAGTGGTGATTTGCGGCCTCGCCGCCGTTGGCGTGATCCTGACTCCGATCTATCTGCTGTCGATGCTGCGTGAGATCTTCTTCGGCAAAGAGAAGGCCGAACTGGTTGATCACACCAACCTGGTGGATGCAGAACCCCGCGAGGTGTACATCATCGGTTGCCTCTTGGTTCCGATCATTGGGATTGGCCTCTACCCAAGGCTGATGACAGACAGCTACAGCAGCTCGATCGAGGCTCTTGTCAGTCGAAACCTTGGAGCCATGGAGCGCATCAGCCAACCCACAGCTCCTCTGATCCGAGGTCAAGCGCCTGTTCCAGCCCTTCTGCAAGCGCCAGCACTCAACGCGTCATAAATCACGTGTCGAAGCTGTCGTCAAAGGGGGGCCCTTTGCGTAAGTTCTGAGTCACCGTGTCGTCGTCTTCAGACACCATGCGCCAGGTCAACTTCACCCTGATCTTCAGCTTCGGTTTGCTGATGGTGTTCTTCACCCTGGTGAACACCGCACCCACCACGGTTCATGTCTTCCCTGGCGTGCAGTACACGCTGCCCCTCGCGGCCCTTCTCCTGCTCGTTGCAGGGATCGGAGCCACTGCTGCCTGGCTGTTCGCCAGTTGGAGCGGAATGCTGAACACCGTTGAGCAGGTCAAGCAGGCAGGGGAATTCGAAGCGCAGCAAGTTCGGATCCAGGAACTGGAAACCGATCTCAACCGCTATCGCTCCACCGTTGAGACCCAGCTCGGGCTTCTACCCGCCACGACTGTGTCCCACGAGGCGAGCGATTCCGAAACCGACAGCTGATCCCAGAGAATCGGCTGGGTTCCCCTGGCGCGCCTGGTTTCTGATCGATAGGTTGCCCCTAGTGATTCAAGGGGTGGGCTAGGTGGAACACCGTCAGGGTGCCGACTCCGGCGCTCGCCTAGCCATACGCCTGCTTCAGGATGCTGCCGAACGCGGTGATCTCGATCCATGGGATGTGGATGTGATCGCCGTCATCGACGGATTCCTTGATCAATTACGCCAACGCATCGAGGTGCCAACGCAGGTGGCAGTGGCCATCGCTGGTCATGGCGGCAGCTACGAACGCGACCTTGCCGACAGCAGCGAAGCCTTCCTCGCGGCATCGGTGCTGGTCGGTCTGAAGGCTGAAATGCTCGAAGCCAGCATTCTTCCGCCAGCTCCTGAGATGGAGGAAGGCTTCGAAGCGGAACTGGATGGAGCCGACTGGCTCGCCCCAGTGATCGATCTACCGCGACGGCCGGAACGTCATCTGCAACGTCGACCGGTGGCTCCACCACCGCTTCGGCGACCGGTGAGCTTGGGCGAGCTCATCGAACAACTCGAAACCATCGCCGAACAGCTCGAATCCGATGAGCTCGCCGCAAAGCGTCGTCAACGCCGCAAGCGGTTCAGCAATCAGGAGGCCATTGCCCAGGTGGCCGGCTTGGCTCACCGCGAAAAACTGCCAGAAACCACTGCAGCACTAGGCGTTTTTCTGAACGGCTGGGACGACGCCCATGAATGGATTGATTTCGAGCGGCTCGTCGCTCGTTGGGCCGAAGTCGCGGCTGCCGACCTGGATACAGATCGCGTCGGGGTGTTCTGGGCGCTGCTGTTTCTGTCGTCTCAAGGGCGCGTCGAACTGGAGCAGAACGGCTGGCTCCATGCTCCACTGCGCCTGAAGCGTCTCAGCCAAGCCATGACGGTTGTGCAGGGATCACTGGATGTTTTGAACGTGACAGCTCCTACGCCGGACCGGCCAGCGCAGGCCGCCTAAACACGGGTTTAACCTGCACCATCCTGTGATGCCCCTAAACGCCGATGAAGGCGATGATTCTGGCGGCTGGTAAGGGAACGAGGGTTCAACCGATCACCCACGTGATCCCCAAGCCGATGATTCCCATCCTGCAGAAGCCAGTGATGGAGTTTCTGCTGGAATTACTCAAGGAGCATGGCTTCACCGAAGTGATGGTGAACGTCTCCCACCTCGCAGAAGAGATCGAGAACTACTTCCGCGATGGTCAACGCTTTGGCGTTGAGATCGCTTACAGCTTTGAAGGCCGGATTGAAGATGGTGAGCTGATCGGATCCGCCCTTGGCTCCGCAGGAGGCTTGAAGAAAATTCAGGACTTCCAGGGATTCTTCGATGACACCTTCGTGGTGCTCTGTGGAGATGCACTGATCGACCTCGATCTGTCTGACGCGGTGCGTCAGCACAAGGCCAAAGGGGCACTGGCCAGCTTGATCACCAAACGGGTCCCGAAAGACCAAGTCAGCAGCTATGGCGTCGTCGTGACCGACGCGGAAGACCGGATCTCTGCCTTCCAGGAGAAACCAAGCGTCGATGAAGCCCTGAGCGACACGATCAACACAGGCATCTACATCTTCGAGCCGGAGATCTTCGACCACATTCCATCCGGTGTGTCCTTCGATATCGGTTCGGATCTGTTCCCGAAATTGGCTGAGATCGGCGCACCGTTCTATGCCATCCCGATGGAATTTGAATGGGTGGATATCGGCAAAGTGCCCGATTACTGGCAAGCCATTCGCAGTGTCCTCAAAGGTGAGGTCCGTCAGGTTGGGATCCCAGGCAAAGAAGTGCGTCCGGGCATCTACACCGGTTTGAACGTGGCAGCCAATTGGGACAAGATCAACGTCTCGGGCCCCGTTTACGTGGGTGGCATGACCAAGATCGAAGACGGAGCGACGATCGTTGGGCCAACAATGATCGGCCCCAGCTGCCACATTTGCGAAGGCGCCGTCATCGATAACTCGATCATTTTCGACTACTCACGCATTGGTGCAGGTGTGCAGCTCGTGGAAAAACTGGTGTTCGGTTGTTATTGCGTCGGGAAAGACGGCAATCACTTCGATCTGCAAGAAGCAGCCCTCGACTGGTTGATCACCGATGCCCGCCGGCAGGACTTGGTTGAGCCGTCCCCTCAACAGAAGGCGATGGCAGAACTGCTCGGAACAGACCTCACCCAGGCGGCAAGCTGACGCCAGCACGGTCAAGGATTTGAGGGATCCGTTCCTCGGCCTTGATCGCCATCAAATGGACCCCCTGGACGAGACCTGAATAGCGCTTGACCTGTTCAGCAGCAATCGCAATCCCTTCCTGCGCTGGATCAGTGGCCTGGTCGAGTCGTTGTATCAGGTCATCCGGGATGCAGGCCCCAGGAACCATCCGGTTGATAAACAGCGCATTTTTAGCTGACTTCAGCAAAAACACCCCTGCCAGCACCGGGAGCTCCAGCGGCTTCGCCAATTCGTTTTGAAAACGCTCGAGGACCGCAGGGTCCATCACCATCTGGGTTTGAACAAACCGTGCACCAGCCTCACACTTGCGTGTGAGACGACGCTGCAAGCCGCTCCAACTCCGTGAGTGGGGATCGGCAGCACAGCCTTGAAACAACGTCGTGGCGCCGTCGCTCAAAGCTCCCTTAACGGGGTCTTCACCCCGGTTCAAAGCGCTGACCTGCTGCAGCAACTTGACGGATTCGAACTCATTCACAGGGCGCGCATCGGCCTGATCCCCAGCCCTGACGGGATCACCGGTCAAACAGAGCAAATTTCGAATCCCAAGCGCATTAGCACCGAGAAGATCCGCCTGGAGAGCAATCCGATTGCGATCACGACACGCCAACTGCCAAACGGGCTCCAAACCGGCATCCAGCAACAAACGGCAGACGGCGAGGCTGCTCATCCGCATCACAGCGCGGCTGCCATCGGTGACATTCAAGGCGTGCACTCGCCCGCGCAACGCTTCTGCCATGGCGAGGGTATGGGAGGGATCCGCTCCCCTCGGAGGCATCACCTCTGCCGTGAGAACCATGCCCCCGCTCTCGACAGCGCGCTGGAGCGCAGACGTCAAATTCAGATCCATCTCAGCTGCCCACTATGCAGGATCGGGATCAGTCAAAGGACCTAGTATTCAAAGAACGAGGAGGGTCGAAGCATGGCTTCAGCGGCATCATCTGACTCTCTGAACATGGCGCTTTCCGGCCGTGAGGTCGAGATCATTGAGTTGGTGGCAGAGGGCCTGACCAATCAAGAGATCGCTGACCGACTGACGATCAGCAAACGAACCGTCGATAACCACGTCAGCAATGTCTTCACCAAAACAGGGTCGAAGAACCGCGTTGCCCTGCTGAACTGGGCCATGGACAACGGAAAGATTTGCCGCGACGGCTTTAACTGCTGCGCCCTTCCAGAACACGACGACCCTTAAAGCGCAACGACGAGGTCATCGGCTCCGGCAAGGCTTGTAGCGAGCACAGTGCCAAGGGAATACCAAACAGCTCGGCATAGTCCGTGCACGCTTCGCTGGTGAAGCCAACGCATCTCAGCATTCCTTCCGAGTCATAGAGGCCAACCACGAGCACACGAGGCGACCCCTCAAATCTAAAGGAAATCTGTAAAAAATTCCAGTTTTCGTCTAAACCAAGCCCAGTGCTTGCCGCTCCGTCAGTGGCCATCCCTCGAGCGGCTCAGCCGCCAACACAGCGTTCGACCAACGCGATTCACCCGTCAATTCCAGGCCACACCACGACGGCACCTGCAGAGCAGCATCGGCCGTCGCCAACTCAACTTCAGCCAAAACGAGAGGCGCATTGGCACCGCTGAAGCAATCCACCACCCAATCCCCGCCAGGCCAATCGATGCTGTAACGGGTTTTCTCCAATCGATGGGGCGCCAGGGCCCAAAGCGCTTCCGCATCCGCAACAGGAATCTCGTATTCGAACTCGTGTCGAATCAGGCCTTGACGATCCGCCGCGGCCTTCAAGGTGAGCCAGGCCTGATCGACACCTCGAAGCCGCATCCGCACGGTGACCCCATCTGCACTGGCCGCCAAATACCCCTGGCGTAAATGCTGCTCATGGCCGGCATGGGCGCGCCACGCATCACCAACCACCAAAAAGCGACGTTCAATTTCCAGGGCCATCTTCAGTTCGGCGAAGGCTGAGAAGCCGTAAGACTGCCGGCCCAATGCAACTTTTGAGAGAGGGTGCGGTAGTACGAAGGGCTTTGATTGAGCAGAACCATCAGCGCGTGGTGACGGGCCTGCTGAACCACGCAGCATTCGCCGGGCTCCAGCACCGTGCCACCGGCGCCATCCTTCCAAAGCTTGACCCGATGGCCGGAGTCACCCAGCGGCCAAATCACCAACCGTGAGCGAGGCGGCACGACCACAGTGCGGCTCGACAGACTCATCGGGCAAATCGGTGTGACCACGATGGCGTCAATCCCCGGATGCAAAATCGGTCCACCGGCAGCCATCACATAGCCGGTGGATCCTGTTGGGGTGGCCAAGATGAGGCCATCCCCTCGAACCTGATCCACCACCTCACCGTCGATTTCCAGCTCAAGGGTGCAGGTTGGCGAAATTTCATCGCGATAGGCCCGCAAATAGAAATCATTGAGGGCCCAATGATGAAGATCATCATCTTCGAGATCCAACGCCGACAACGCAGGGCCGGTTTCGGCACGCTCTTCTGCCGAACGCCGATCGACCATCGCCTCAAGCATCATGCGGCGCTCGATGGCGAACTGATCCAGGCTGAGTCGAGTCCAGATCTCATCCCCCTTCAACACCCGGCGGTCGTGGGTGAGGAAGCCCAGATGACCACCCACATTGATGCTCAGAATCGGAATGTCGTGCACCGCCAAATGACGGGCCGCTCCGAGGACAGTCCCATCTCCGCCAAGCACCACAGCAAGGTCTGGAAGAGTCTCAGCGACAGCCAACAAGCCAGGGAATGGGTTGGCCCGTGCGCCGGACATGGCCGTCACGACCGTTGCCCCCAAAGCCTTGAGCTCTTTGGCGCATTGACGGGCTTCGCGTTGAGCGGGCTGACTGTCGGCCCGATAGATCACCCAGACCAGATCGAGACGCATCGCTGCCTGAGGGTCGCTGTTACCAGCGGAGCAAGTTGAACTGTTCCATATCGACCGTAACGCGGTTGCGATAAAGCGACAGCAGGATGGCGAGGCCAACAGCTGCTTCTGCCGCCGCCACGGTGATCACAAACACGGCGAAGACCTGACCACGAATCAGATCCCCATCCACATAAGAGGAGAACGCCATCAAGTTGATGTTCACACCGTTGAGCATCAGTTCAATGCTCATCAGTACCCGCACTGCATTCCGGCTGTTGATCAGGCCCCAAACCCCGATCGAAAAGAGCATGGCCGCCAACAGCAGGTATGCCTGAAGGGAGGGAAGGGAAGCGAGGATCTCGTTCATCGTTCAGGTGGGGGTCAGGACGAGCGACGCTCGAGCAGGAGTGGAGTGCGTGATTTCTCAATCAAGCCTTGATCAGCGACTTCACCGGTCACGACATCGGTGGCCAACACATCACGTCGTGCCAAAACGATGGCACCAATCATCGCCATCAGAAGCAGAACAGAGGCCACCTCGAAAGGAAGCAAATAGTCAGTAAAGAGATGCTCACCGATCCGTGCTGTTGCCTCTTCACCGATGGCCGGTGGTCCAGGCAACGCCCAAGGAGTTGTGAGCACAACGCGAACGAGAAGGCTGAACAAACCCAGGCAAACAGCCGCCGAAACAGCCCGACGGACACCCAAGCCAGCAATCGCCTTGAGATCCTCGCGTTTGTTCACGAGCATGATCGCGAACAAGATCAACACGTTGATCGCGCCGACGTAGACCAAAACCTGTGCCGCAGCCACAAAACTGGCATTCAGCAGCAAGTAGAGGCCGGCCACTGCCATGAAGACCCCACCCAGCAAAAAAGCTGAATAAACGATGTTGCTCAACAGCACAACACCAAGGGCTCCAGCCACAACAACAGCTGAAAGAACAAGGAAGCAGATGAGCTCAGTGGTTGTTGCAATGGTCATGCTTTGCCCTCCCCGTTATCACCGGAGGATTGTCCCTCATCCTTCACCGGGGCGAGGGTTTGAAGAACCTCTGCAGGCAATTTGCCAGCCCTAGGGCGATCGGGTGAAACGGTGTGGGGATCAATTTCACCAGCAGGTAGATAGGCAAGCTCACGGAGGGGTATCACCGACGGATCGGTGGTGACGCTTGTGGGCAATCGGCCGAGGGCCACATTGTCGTAATTGAGGCTGTGGCGATCAAAGGCTGCCAACTCGTACTCCTCGGTCATCGAGAGGCAATTGGTTGGGCAGTACTCAACGCAGTTCCCGCAAAAAATGCAGACGCCGAAGTCAATGGAGTAGTTGCGCAGCTCTTTTTTCTTGGTTGCCTTGTTCATCACCCAGTCAACGACGGGGAGATTGATCGGACATACGCGAACGCAAACCTCGCAGGCGATGCACTTATCAAACTCGTAGTGAATGCGCCCTCTGTAACGCTCCGAGGGGATCAGCTTTTCGTAGGGATATTGCACCGTGACCGGACGGCGCTGCATGTGGTCAAAGGTGACGGCGAAACCCTGCGCCAGGTTGCGGGCTGCATCGACAGCATCCCGCGTGTAGTCACCAACCTGTTTGAGGAATCCGAACATGGACTGGAACCTGGAAGAGGAGGGAATCAAACCTCAACCCCATGATGACGGGGCGGAGGTGGAACGCGAGAGATCAGCCGCCGAACGCGACTGGGAAGGCGAGCTTCAGAGCAGCGGTGACCAGCAGATTGACCAACGCGAGGGGGAGCAGGAATTTCCAGCCCAGATCCAGCAATTGGTCGATCCGCACCCTTGGGGTCGTCCACCGCAGAAGGATGGCCACGAAGACCAGCAGATAGGCCTTGAACACCGTCATCACGATGCCCACAGACCCAGTGATCACCTGCACGACAGGGGCATCAACGGACTGACCGAGCCAGCCAGCGAGCCATTCAACAGGAATGGGGAAGCCCCACCCGCCGAGGTACAGCACCGACACCAACAATGCCGACAGAACCAGGTTGATGTACCCAGCGAGATAGAAGAGAGCGAACTTCATGCCCGCGTACTCGGTCTGGTAGCCGGCGACCAATTCCTCTTCAGCTTCTGGGAGATCGAAGGGAAGGCGTTCGCATTCCGCTAGCGCACAGATCCAGAAAATCAAAAAGCCAACCGGCTGACGCCAAATATTCCAGCTGAGAATCCCTGCACCGTTCTGCTGATTAACGATGTCGACGGTGCTTAAGGAGTTGCTCATCATCACGACGGCCAGCACGGCGAGCGCCAGAGGGATCTCGTAGCTGATCGATTGGGCCGCCGCACGCAGACCGCCAAGCAGCGAATACTTGTTATTCGAGGAATATCCCGCCATCAAAAGCCCGATGGGCTGGACGCTGCTCAGAGCAATCCAAAGGAAGATCCCCACCCCCACATTGCTAATCAGCAAGTTTTGGCCGAATGGAATGATCAGCCAGGAGGCGATCACCGGAATCACAACGAGAACCGGGCCGAGGGTGAACAGCAGGCTGTCGGCTCGAGCAGGAATGATGTCTTCTTTAACGAGCAGCTTGAGGCCGTCCGCCAAAGGCTGAAGGATGCCGAGGGCACCGGCATATTCCGGACCAACACGCTGCTGAACGGCAGCGGAGATCTTGCGTTCCAGCCACACAGAGACCAGAACACCAACCACGGCCGCGACCAAGACCAACAGCATCGGCAGGGGCAACCACAGAAGGCGTGCCGCCTCTGCTGAAAGTCCCAGACCCTGCAATGCCTGGCTGAAACTCAATTCCAGGTCCAGTCCCGGACTCACCATGGTGTCGACTGAAGTAGATGCAACTTAGGCGGCCGGAGCCGAAACTCGACCATCGATGGGCATCCAGACGCGTGGCTCTGAGCCCGTATAGATCTGCGAAGGCCGGAAAATCCGGTTCGCGCCCAGCTGTTCACGCCAGTGCGCCAGCCAACCAGCAACCCTGGCAATGGCGAAAACGGGGGTGAACAAATCGCGTGGAATCCCCAATTTGCGATACACCAACCCTGAGTAGAAATCGACATTCGGGTAAATGCCCTTGGGACCGAGACGGGATTCGGCCTCCTGCTCGAGCGCGCGGGCTACGTCATAGAGATTGTCGTGACCAAACTCGTCAAACATCTCTTCCACAAACGACTGGAGGATGACCGCACGCGGATCTTTGACCCGATATTCGCGGTGGCCAAATCCCATGATTTTGCGCTTCTCCGCAATGGCGTGATCCAAATAGGCACCGGCTTGATCGGGGGTGCCGATGTCTTCAAGCATCGCCAAAACGTCTTCATTGGCCCCGCCATGGAGAGGACCAGCAAGGGTGCCCACCGCAGATGCAACCACCGCATAGGGGTCGGTGAGGGTGCTGGCGGTGACCCGCGCACTAAAGGTGCTGGCGTTCAGGCTGTGCTCGGCATGGAGCATCAGGCAGCGGTCAAAGATCCTTGCCGCCAGGGGATCCGGTTCCCGCTCGGTGAGCATGTAGAGAAAATTCGCCGAATAGGCCAGATCGTCTCGGGGCTGAATCGGATCTTGGCCCTTTCGAATTAACTGAAACGCCGCCACCATCGTTGGGATCTTGGCGATCAGACGAACCACCGCCTTGTAGATGTAATTCGGATCGTCGATTGCCCGTCGGGAATAAAACAGACCGAGGGCTGCCGCGCTGGACTGCAGGGCATCCATGGGATGACCGCTAGCCGGGAAGCACTTCATCATGTCCCTCACCCGGAAGCTCACACGCCGGTGCATTTGCACCTCATGCTCAAACGAGTGGAGCTGATCCTGGGTTGGAAGTTCACCCCAGATCAGCAGGTAAGCCGTCTCAAGGAAGCTGCTGTTCACCGCAAGCTCCTCCATCGGATAACCGCGGTAGGTCAGGAGCCCCTTCTCCCCATCGATATCGCAGATAGCGGACTGCGTCGCCGGCACTCCATCGAGGCCAGGTCTCAGCTCAATCCCCGTCCTGGCGTGACGCAGGCCACCCGTTTGCTGCTGTGCCAACGCCACGCTCCGACAACACTGATCTGCAAACCTAAGCCGAAGTGTCCAGCAGCAGTCGCGGGCGGAGCAGGGCGCGCAGGATCCAGACACCCGCGCTTTGCTGCAGATGAATCAATCCGGCCTTCTTGAGAGGCAGCTGTCCCGGCAGTAGGCCGAGCAAACGACAGGCGGCAGCACTGAGATCTGGTTCATGGCCCACTAGACACACACGGCCATCCAATGCCTCGATCAATGCCAAATGGTCCCCTCCCGGCTGAAGGGACTGTTCGATCCTGAGCTTGGGAGCCAGACCAGCCTCCAGAGCAATCTGCGCCGTTTCCAAGGCCCGGCGGTAGGGACTGCTGATCAGCTGATCCACGCCAAGGCCCCGCTGCACCAGAGCATCCATCACCGACTTGCACCGAGATCGCCCGAGATCGGTCAGAGCTCGATCGGGGTGATCCCGTCCTGAGACACGCTCCACAGCAATGCCATGGCGCAGCAGAACCAGCTCAACCGAGATCGAGTCGGCCATGGAACGGCACCAGGGTCTGCTGATCCTCCGCGTGATCCCGATCAACAACCAGCGTCATTCCATTGACATGCCCTTGAAGGGGATTGCCAACGAGAACCTGCAACAACTGCCAAGGCCGCCACTGGCCTAGCAACGCCTTCGCCGGATCAGCCGATAGCACCAAGCCTTGGGTTGACTCCGATGGAGCGGACAGATCATGCCAACGATCCACCAGTGGCTTCAACGCTCGCGTATCTCGACGTTGGCCGAGTGCGGCGAGGGTTTCACCCCACCAATTGCGATCACTGCCCTCAGCACGCGCCAGCGCAAGCTGTGCTTCCAATCCTTCGGAGCGGCCGCGCTGCCGGACTAGGCGGGTCCATACCTGCCAAGTCTCGCCGTCCACATCCAACTCCGATCGAGACAAGCCTTGCTGCTCTAGATCAGCAGTCATGCCATCCAGGCTGGGTTGATCCCGACGGCTGGCCAACAGCCAGCCCCGCGACTGCTGCTGCCAAAGCAAGGGACCCTGATCCAGGCTCGCCAGGAGCTGGGGAACAGGGGCGCTCGTCAACGACTCACGCAGCAACGGACCCAACCAGCGGGCTAAGGGATGACGCTCCGTTGGATCCAGCAGGCGCTGGGGGTTCTGCAGTTGCGCCATCCAACGCGCGGCGCCACCGGCTGAACCACTGAGATCATCCAGCGAAGGCCAAGACGCAACCTCTAGTCGGTCG
The DNA here is from genome assembly GCA_002690325.1 of Synechococcus sp. ARS1019. GTDB lineage: Bacteria > Cyanobacteriota > Cyanobacteriia > PCC-6307 > Cyanobiaceae > Parasynechococcus. The sequence continues at coordinate 9,200 of NZED01000022.1, read as the reverse complement.
CGATAGCGCAATGCACCATCCACGGCCAAGGAAGAGCCCTCGGGTCGCAAGGCGACCATCAAACCGGCAAGCCCTGGATCTTCCGTGAGGTCAGTGGGCATCTGCAGCCACTGATGCATGGCCTGTGGTGACGCCGTCAGGACAGCCACACCGTCACCAAGACGGGCCAGCTGTTGCTGCAAGCCGACATCACCGAGTTGATGCTGATCCGTGAGCTGAGACACATCCAAGGCTTGCTCGAGCACACCTCGGCCGGAGGCCAACAAGAGCAGATCGTCATCGATCAGAGCGGTCGCCATCGACTGGGTCTGCCTGCCTGCCGACATGCCCCGTGCACTGATTAAGCCCATCCCGCGATAGCTGCTGATCTGCAAATCAGCGCCAGCCAGGCTGCGGGTCTGCCAGAAGCGCTGAACGAAACGACGCGCGCCATCTGCATCCCGACTGGTCAAGGCCAACACCCATCCAGGCTGATCAGCGGCATTGAGCAGGGTGAGGCTGAGATCGGGGCCCAGCCAACTGGCCAGTTCCGTCTCAAAATCCAGACCCGCTAGAGCAAACACACCACTGCGCCACCGCTGAGCCTCATCGCGAGCCTGACGGCGATCTGAGGCCGGAGCCACGGCTTGCACGTAGGCAGGCAGACGTGCCGGATCCAGCAACCAGTGCAGCGACAGAGCCGCATCCCGTGGAACAAATCGGGCCGCACGGGGAAGCTCTAGGGGCTGATCGGCCAAACGCAAGGGACTGCGTTGGTTCATCGCCCAAAGCAATCCACTGGTGAGCAACACCAGGGACAACAGCACGCCGGCCAGCGCCGTTAGGAAGGGGCGGGCCTTCATGGGCCAGCAGAGTCAGATGGCCTCATCTTTATCCATCAACGCAGAATGGCGCCATGACGAGGACGCATCCACAACAGATCACAAGCCCGGAACTCCAGGCCTGGCTGGCGAGCGACCGCCCTCAACCCCTGTTGGTGGATGTCCGTGAAGATCAGGAATTAGCACTCGCCCGTCTCCCCCATCCGGTGCTGCATTTACCGCTCAGTCGTTCCAGCGACTGGCTGCAGACGCTGCCTGATTCATTCCAGGCCAGCCAACCGGTGGTGGTGGTCTGCCATGCCGGTGTGCGCAGTCACCACTTCGGACTGTGGCTGTTGGAACAGCCTTGGAACCTGGAGGTATGGAACCTTGACGGTGGCATTGACGCCTGGAGTGTGCAGGTGGACCCCTCCGTTCCCCGATATTGATGAAGCCCCTGTCCACCCGACAGAGACAGGTGCTCCAGGCGACGGTGCACCACTACGTCGACACGATTGAACCGGTCGGCAGTCGAACCCTGGTGCAACGCTTCGGCATCCCCGTCAGCTCGGCCACGGTGCGCTCAGCCATGGGTGCGCTCGAGCAACGCGGTCTGCTGATGCAGCCCCACACCTCTGCGGGCCGAGTCCCCAGTCAGCTCGGCTACCGCCACTATGTCGACTGCCTGCTTCCAGAACCCGGCAGCGCCGTTCAACATCTGGAACGGGAACTCACGGGTCTCACACTGCGCTGGGCCGCATTGGATGACCTGCTGGCCCAATTGGCACGCCGGTTGACTGATTTCACCGGCCTGATGGCTCTGATCAGCAAGCCAGCCCAGCCCCGCTCTCGCCTCGAAGCGATTCGTCTGGTGAGCAGCGGTGATCGATTGCTGGTGTTGCTCGTCGAAGACAGTGGCCGGGCCAGCCATTTGAATTTGCGGTTACCCCAGGCCGCCGAACCAGAACTCAAGGCGATCGAGCGCTGGACTGACCGCCAGCTGGCGGATGGTCCGATCAACTGGGACAGCCTTCCGCCTCAGCTACAAAACACCGGCATTGTGCTGCGCAATGCCCTTGAACTCAACGCAGTCGCGCCAGACCAGCCCTTGGTCGTGCATGGTCTCTCGCGCCTCATTGCCGAGCCGGAATTTCAGATCAGCAGCGACGTTCGCCCACTGGTCGAACTCATTGACGAGCAACCTGCCGCCGTGGTGCGCAGCAGTGAGACCTCCCGCGTTTGGATCGGTGAGGAACATCCCCATCGAGCCCTACAGAGCTGCGCTGTTGTTCAAGCGCCTTACCGCTGCGGCACTGAGGGAGTTGGCCAAGTTGCTCTGCTCGGGCCGATGCGGATGGCCTATGCAACGGCGCGGGCGGCGGTGCAACGCGTGGCCCGCCACCTGGAACTCGTGCTGAGCTGAGCTCAACGCAATCAGAGCTTGTCGCCAAGCTTGTCCGCCACCGTGTTGACGTCCTTGTCACCACGACCGGAGCAATTGATCACGATTTCACTGCCCTCGGGCAAGGTCGGGCAGAGCTGCTCCAACCAGGCGAAGGCATGGGACGTCTCCAAGGCAGGGATGATGCCTTCCAGCTCACTCACCAAACGCAGGGCATCGAGAGCTTGCTCGTCGGTGACAGCGGCGTACTCCGCGCGGCCGATCTCGCGGAGGTAGCTGTGCTCTGGACCCACTCCGGGGTAATCCAGACCAGCGCTGATCGAATGCGCCTCCTGCACCTGGCCATCGCTGTCCTGCAGCAGCAGGCTCATCGCGCCATGGAGCACACCAGCGCGCCCCTCGGTGATCGTGGCGGCATGGCGGCCGGTCTCAACACCATCCCCCGCAGCCTCAACACCGATCAGCCGCACTGAGGTGTCTTGCACGAAGGGATGGAACAGACCCATGGCATTGGAGCCTCCCCCCACACAGGCCATCAGCACATCTGGAAGGCGCCCGAAGGCCTCCTGGCACTGCCGCTTGGACTCCTCTCCAATCACAGCGTGAAAATCACGCACCAACATCGGGTAGGGATGCGGGCCGGCCACAGAACCCAGGATGTAGTGGGTGGACTCCACGTTGGTGACCCAGTCTCGGATCGCTTCACTGGTGGCGTCCTTCAGCGTCGCCGTTCCCGCAGTAACAGGCTGAACCGTGGCGCCCAGCAGTCGCATCCGGAACACATTCAGGGCCTGACGGCGCATGTCCTCCGCCCCCATATAAATCACGCAGTCCAACCCGAAGCGGGCACACACGGTTGCTGTGGCGACGCCATGCTGACCAGCCCCGGTTTCGGCGATGATTCGCTTCTTGCCCATTCGGAGGGCCAGCAGCGCCTGGCCCAGGGCGTTGTTGATCTTGTGGGCGCCGGTGTGGTTCAAGTCTTCACGCTTGAGCCAGATGCGAGGGCCACCATCAGAACGGCGGTAGTGGGCTGTGAGCCGCTCCGCTTCGTACAAGGGCGTCGCTCGGCCGACGTAATTCTTCAGCAACCGATTGAGTTCGGCCGTGAAGGCAGGATCTTTCCACGCTTGTGCGGCAGCCGACTCGAGTTCGGCCAGGGCCGGCATCAGGGTTTCAGGCACGTACTGGCCGCCGAACCGTCCAAAGCGTCCATGGGCACCGGGACGAACCGCCGGCTGCAGGCTGGCTGGATCCGGAGTACTGGCGTTGGGCAGGGTGCTGGTCACGGATCCACGGTGGAGCGTGGGGTCAGCGTAAGCAGGCAATCACACGATGCCGTGGGTCGCAGGCGCTGATGCTCAAATCGCGAAATCCTTCCTGCTGCAACGCCAAGGGCATATCAAGGCTGAAGTACTGCTCGATGTAGGGCTCCGTGCTCTTCAACAACGTGGCCACCGGGGCTGGGAGCCGTTGCAGCACAGAAGAGGCTGGGTCCTGGTCGACCATCACAAGAACGCCACCAGGGCGCAGCAACCGAGCCGCTTCCTTCAACACAGCCTGGGTGGCTTGCTGCGGTAACTCATGGCAAACAAATTGAAGGCTGATGAGGTCGATGGATCCTGCTGCGAGCCCCGTGGCTTCCGCAGCGGCATGGCGCCATTCGGAGACCAAAGCCTCGCGATCGCGGACCCGGGCGACCGCGAGCATGTCGGGTGACAGGTCGAGACCAATCAGCTCAGGGCTGGGCTCACCGCGTTGGGCGGCCCTGCTGTTCAACCAACGGGCCAGCGCCTGGGTGCTGACGCCCACCGAGCAGCCCAGGTCGAGAACTCGATGCTGCACTCCATTGAGGAGGGGCTCCACTGCGGAATGAATCGCATCGCGCAGCATCTGCTGGGCTTCAACGGGCGTGAGCTGCTGATCGGGCCAGACCCGCAGGGCCATCGCATCGGTGGCTTGCTCCGCCTCAGCCGCGGCCTGCCAGCAGAGGTTGCCCTGCTCATAGGCGTGAAAGCGAGCGATGTAGTAATCGGGGGGGTGCACTCCTGCGCTCGTGCTGCTGGACCGCAGGGGTTCAGCCGCCAGCCGCAACTCCTCCCGGCGTTGACGCCAGGGGATGCCATTGCGTTCCGCCGTCCGAATAATCAGCTGCCTCGCCTGAAAAAAAAGCGGTCGCCGGAACACGCTGATGCCAATCAACGTTTCGATGAGGCGGCCCAAGCCACGGCTGGAATCAGCCCAACGGGGAGAAGCGGCGGCGTTCGTCATCGAGAATGGTTTGACTTGCAACGGGGGGAATGCCCAAAGGCGGCTGGCAGGAATTCAGCAGCGCTGACAGTCTGCAGCGGCCGAGCGAGCCAGCGGCTGAGCCGACCCCAAAAGCGCAGCAGATGGTGCGCGTGCAACCCACGCGGGGTGGCAAAGGCGGCAAAACAGTGACGGTGATTCGCGGTCTCGAGCTGGATGCAGCCGGCCTCAAGGTGCTGCTGAAAAAGCTCAAAACCAGGATTGGAAGCGGTGGCACCGCCAAGGATGGCTTGATCGAACTGCAAGGCGACCAGGTGGATCTCGCCCTAGAGCTTCTGGCCAAAGAGGGGTATCGGCCGAGACGTGCCGGCGGCTGAGGGACAATGGCGGGCCCAAGCCCCCCTGTGGTGATGACCGCTGCGACTCCCAAGGCCACCAATATCGTCTGGCACGAGGCCTCGGTGGACCGGGCCGCACGCGCCGAGAAGCGCGGTCACCGCAGCGCCATCCTCTGGTTCACCGGACTCTCCGGCTCTGGCAAAAGCACCCTGGCCAACGCCGTCAATGCCGCTCTGTTTGAGCGTGGTTTGGCCACCTACGTGCTCGATGGCGACAACGTGCGCCACGGCCTCTGCAAAGACCTTGGCTTCTCCGATGCCGATCGTGAAGAGAACATCCGCCGCATCGGCGAAGTGGCCAAGTTGTTCCTCGACGCTGGGGTGATCGTTTTGACTGCTTTCGTCTCGCCCTTCCGCGCCGACCGCGACAAGGCCCGTGAGCTGGTGGCGCAAGGCGACTTCATCGAAATCTTCTGCGCCGCCGACCTCGACGTTTGCGAGTCCCGCGATCCCAAGGGTCTGTATGCCAAGGCCCGCTCTGGAGCCATCAAAGAGTTCACCGGTATTTCCAGCCCCTATGAGGCCCCGGAATCCCCTGAGCTGAAGATCGACACCGGGAGCCAGGAGCTGACTGAATCCGTGCAGGTTGTGCTTAAGGCTCTTGAAGCACAGGGTGTGATTCCAAAGGCCTGAGATCAGATCGGGCCGCGTCGGCCAGCGTTTTAATGCAGCTGGCCACCGGCACCGCTAAAAGCAATCCGAGCAGATCGCCCACACCGAAGATGTTTCCCAAACGGGAGCCAATCGGCAGCGCGATCAACAGCCAAGCCGGCTGCAGGCCAACGATGCTGCCCATTAAGCGGGGCTGAATCACCTGATCCACCACCTGTCCCACCAGGATTGCAGCGATTAATAGTTCGATCGCGGTGCCGAGATCCTGAACCGCCAAAATCGCGCTGACGAACACGATCGTGAGCGCACTCGCGTAGGGAATCAAGGTGGTGAAGCCGATCAGCACGGCAAACAACACGCCGTAGGGGATCTCCAACACGCTGAACACCAACAGTTGGCCACCGGTGAGGATCAATGCCAAAACAACCTGGCCGGCGAAGTAACCACGGAACGTGCGCTCAAGGGTGGATGCAACGAGGGCACGCCAACGCTCTGGAAGCCACTGCACCAAGCCGGAGGTGATCGAATCGGCGCCCAGCAGTAAGAACACCGCCAGCACCAGCACAATCACCACGTTGATGGTGGTGCCCACCGTGGCCCCAAGGATGCCGAGCAAACGGCGGCTGAGCTCTGTGGCCACTCGGCTGATTTGAGACACCAAATCACTGCTGGGGTCTGCAAAATCCGCGGGAAGCCCATGGCTGATCGCCCACGACTGACTCTGGTTGATCCACTGCTCGGCAGCGCTCAACAACGCAGGAGAGGCACTGATCAACTGACTGAGCTGCTCAATCAACAACGGCACCAACGTCACCGCGGCCAGCACCAGCAGGCCGAGGGTCAGCAGAACGACTGCCGCAATCGCCCAGGGCCGAGACATACCGCGCCGTTTCAACCAGCGGCAGGGCAAATCGAGCAAAAAAGCAATAAGAGCCGCGGTGAGAAACAGCCCTGGGAAGGGGGCGAACTGCACCATCACCCGTTTGATCACGAAGGCATTGACCCCCAGCAGCGGCAACACCAAGCCAAGACGCAGCCAGGCTGGCCAAACAGTCATTGTTGGGTCGGGGAACAGATCAAGGCGTGCTCGGCCGGGAGGCGGCGCTGACGTAATGGCACCAGAAGGCAAGCCAGGAGGCAATCCCGAGGAACTTGAATCCCTCTTCAAAAATCTGCACCGTCTCGTAGGAGTTCGGCCAAAGCCCTTGAAGAGCATCGGTCAGAACCGACAGACCCAACAGCACAACGGCAACCAAAAAAGTGTCGCCACCGAAGCGCTGGAGTGGGCCACGAAAACGGAACAACAGCAACCCGGTAAAGAAGGCGTAGGTGATGTAGAGAAACGCCTCGCCGAGGTAGCGGTCGTGGACCAGGAACATGTCGTCGAGGCAGAGCCAAAGCGAGAATCCACCCCCACAGAAGGCGAATTGGCGGTTCAGAACCGAGCCTTGGATTTGCCGGGTGGATGCTGCAAACAAGGCGATGGCAGCGGCCGCCATCCAGAGCAAATAGCCCACGCTGGAGAGGAAGCCCTCCCCCAGAGGTGCTTTGCAGGACTGGGCCAAATCCTTCAACACCAACTTGGCGCTGATGCCCTCTGAGGCGCTCCAGACCAGCGCGATCCCATAGACGACGGCCGCCGGCACCACCGCCCAAAGCAGCGTGGAACGAAGCGTGGAACGAATTGGAACACTCATGACTGCATCTGGGAGAGATAGTCGGTGCTGCCCAGATCGAGCAGACGGGCATCCTTGGTCACCACCGCATCGTGAAGGCTGCTGCGGTAGTCGGCCAACCGTGCCGCAAGGCCAGCATCAGCAACCGAAAGAATCTGTGCTGCGAGCAAACCAGCATTGAGACCACCTCCGATGGCCACCGTGGCCACGGGAATGCCACCGGGCATCTGAACAATCGAATGGAGTGAATCCACCCCTGAAAGAGCCCGGCTTTTCACCGGAACACCGATCACAGGCAGCGTGGTGAGCGCTGCGACCATGCCGGGTAAATGGGCAGCGCCCCCGGCTCCCGCCACGATCACACCAAAACCTTGATCACGGGCTTTTTGGGCAAAGTCCACCATCTCCAAAGGAGTGCGATGGGCCGAGAGCACGCGCACCTCCACCTCAACCCCCAGCTGACGGAGGATGGCAGCCGCCGGCTCCATGGTGGGTAAGTCGGAATCGCTACCCATCACCACAGCCACGCGGGGAAGCACTGTCGTCATGGCCAAGACCAGCAAGACTGCCATCGTCCTCCACAGCTGGCTGGGATGCATCGGATCAGCGATGTGCGATTGCCAACCCCCCTGGGCGGCGATGCGGACCAACGGCACTGGATCGAACTGGATGACGAGAGCCGAATCCTCAGGATCGAGACGATGGCGAAGGAGAGCGCCGCTGGAGGGGACAGCTGGCAGGGGGATTGGATCAGTCCCCGCGGGGTTGATCTACAGATCAACGGTGGACTGGGGCTGGCGTTTCCCGAGCTAACGCAGGCGGATCTACCGCGGCTGATTCAGCTACTGGATTTGCTGTGGGCCGATGGAGTGGACGCGATCGCCCCAACCCTGGTGACCTGCGGCATCGAGCCATTGCGCCGAGCCCTGGCTGTGCTCCGTACCGCGCGCCAAAAACACATCGCGGGACGCTGCCAACTACTGGGGGCCCATCTCGAAGGTCCGTTTTTGGCGGAAGCCCGTCGCGGTGCCCACCCGATTGAGCATTTAGCGGCTCCGAGCCTGGATGCTTTGGAGCAACGAATCGGTGGATTTGAAGGCGAAATCGCCCTGATGACCCTGGCACCTGAATTGGAGGGAGCTGAGGCGGTGATCCAGCGGCTGCGGGAGCTCAAGATCACCGTGGCCCTCGGCCACAGCGCCGCAAAAGCGGATGGGGCGGCCCAAGCCTTTGAGCAAGGCGTGGGCATGCTCACCCATGCCTTCAATGCGATGCCGGGTCTGCACCACAGGGCCCCTGGCCCTTTAGGTGAAGCCTGCCGCCGCGGAGACATCGCCCTGGGCCTGATCGCCGACGGAGTGCACGTTCATCCGACGATGGCGGTGCTGCTGCAACGGCTGGCACCGAAGCAGACGGTGCTGGTGAGCGATGCGCTGGCCCCCTATGGATTGGCAGATGGTGAGCACCGCTGGGACGAACGGGTGTTGCTGGTGAACAACGGCACCTGCCGGCTGGAGGACGGCACCCTGGCTGGAGTCACCCTGCCGCAACTCGAGGGGGTGAAGCGCCTGGCCCTCTGGAGTGGTGCTTCCAGCGCCGCGATCTGGAGTGCCACCGTGGCGCCACGCCACGTGATGGGCACGGCGGACACCGTGCACGACGCACTGATCGGCCAGCCCTTAACGCGGCTTCTGCGCTGGAGCCAGCACGGCGGGAAACTGCAGTGGGCCTGCGCTGCTTAAGATCCCGCCGAACTCCCTCCTTCCCTGAATGGCCCCCGAAGAGCTTCTGGAGCAGAAACAAGCCGAGAAGCAGGAGGTGAAGGGCTACTTCGAGACCACCGGCTTTGATCGCTGGAACCGCATCTACAGCGACAGTGACGATGTAAACAAGGTGCAGCGCAACATCCGCATCGGTCACCAGAAAACCGTGGATGAAGTGCTGAGCTGGATCAAGGAGAGCGGCACTGTTAGCGACGTCAGCTTCTGCGATGCCGGCTGCGGTGTCGGCAGCCTCAGCCTTCCGTTGGCGGCGATGGGCGCCGGATCGATCAACGCCAGCG
>NZED01000021.1 GCA_002690325.1 Synechococcus sp. ARS1019 | reverse complement strand
GCNTTGATCTGGTCGAGTTCGCCAGGGCTGAGGTAGCGGGCTTCGGCGTCCGCGTTGATGATCGAGTTGGAGACGATGCTCATGCAGTTCTGCCTCGAAATCAGCGGCCGCCCGTAGGAGACCGGTATCCGGTGAATAAGGTTGAGATCCCGAAGGATCGCGTCTCAGACTAAAGGCTGAGAGAGGGGTTTGAGCCATGCTTTCCCCAGGACGTTCACAACGATCAACATGGATCGATGATTGTCTGGGTTGGCGAGGGCCCATGACAGACAGCAGAGCTGCCAGCAGCCGTATTGTCGGCGACAATCGTCTGCGCTCTGTGGCCGGGGTAACAGTTCTTCACGGCTCGTTTTGATCTNCAAAANCACTGCGCCGCAGTGCTTNTNAGGGATTGTTTNAACTTGTATTNGANNANCATAAATAGCCCAGNCGATCNAAATCACCTGGGCTATTGATTGCANATAANTNTCGAAAACTCAGATNANTTGANTTGAGTTATTNGAAGAAATCACTAAATGGCTGCNTCCGTGGGAGGAGTCAGTCCTGCATTGCCTCGGTAAAGGGCGGCCGTTCGTTGCTGAGTGGCTTGGCTCACTCCAGCGGTTGTGTTCATGCCATCCATCCGTGGCACAACGTCGCCCTCGGGAAGCTGCTCCACAAGCGACTTGATCGCTTCTGACTGTCCGGATTGAGCGCGGATCGTCAGGAATCGACTGGCTTCAGCNGGCGTTGCCGCACGGCCCAGCAGGGCCATGTTTGCCGCNGAAGCAGCGCGCAGTGGAGCCATGTTGAACAGCCGGTTTTGGAAGCCATCACTCAGAGCGACGGCCTCGATGAAGCCTGCAAGGTCGATGTCCTCGTTGCGAAGCCTGGATTCAGCCTCTTGCAACCGTTCGCTGTCGAGGGGGATGCGGTTGAGCAGTTGCCGATAGGTGGCATCAATCGCAATCAGGAGTTCGCTCTCTGTGCAGGGTCTTGTCAGGGAAAGGCTGGATGGCAAGCCGCTGCGGAAGTTGTAGCCCTCAGCTCCCTCTGTCTTCACTCCAGCCGTTGCTGGGGATTTGAAGGGGCGGAATTGACCNGAAACGGGTTTGGCNGCTGCGAGCGCATCGAAGTCGATCTGACGCAAACTTGCGGTGAGATCAGGCCCTTTGCTGAACAGTCGNGCTGCNGAATTCCAGCTTGCTGATTTGGCGGTCGAGCGTCTGGCCAGATTGCGTTGGGTTAGATCTCCACTGCTGCGGAATGTGGTTGCTTCAGAAGGATCAGGTCGTTTGCCAAGAACGAAGGCTGAGGTCTCATANCCGAACGTTTTGACTTCGCGTTTCAGCGTTGGCGCCCTGCGTACGGAGAGATCATTCGGAGTNATGAATCGTTCAAAGGGAACCGTATCCGCACCAAATGTCTCGCTGTATTCCTTGCTGTTGATCAACGCATCAACAACGCCATAAAAACCNTGGCGTGCCGCNGTATCAAACAANGCATCGATTTCCCATCGGCCAAAGGTTGGACGACCCAGCAATCGCCGATGCATCACCTCGATGGCCTTCACGATGTACAGACCACTCCAATAACGACGGCGGAATGCGTCGGAACCGGCAACACATCTGACGAAATCGCGGAGTGAGATNTCGCCGTTTTCAAGACGTGCCTCATCTGAGGTNAGCCGCTCTCCTTCGTAACCAGCATTCCCTAGGACTTGGACGTAAACAGCGTTGATGACTGCTTGGGTGCTGGATTCCGTGTTTCGGATACTCGGATTGCTCGTGCTGCGGCGATTGACGGTGCCGCCAGTGGCGATCTGTTGGAGCCGCACCACGCGAGGCCCAACCTTGCGTGGGCGACTACTGCGGAAGCTGGCAGAGTCGAGTTGGCCTGGACTGTTGAGTCCATTGCTCACGAGCAGACGTCGGCTGTCATACCCATAGGGAGCTGGACGCGTTGCGACGGATGCTGTGCCGCTCGGGAAAATTGCCCCGTATTGGTTGGCGACCGGGTCATTTCCGCCGCCGTAGACATGCTGATCAGCGAAGGGCTGCCGGTAGGACGCGTAAAGCGTGATGTATTGCGGAGCACCGTCGAAGGGTGCACTGAAATTGAACAGCTTCCGATTGGATCCCCAGCCAGCACTTTCCTGGGCTTCTTCGCCGAGATCCCGCAGGTAAGGAACGGTTTCTTCACCGAAGGTCTGTGCGTATTCACTGGAGTTCACCAGGACATCCACAAGACCACTCAGGCCTTGGTCGCTCAGGATCGAGAAGGACTGACGGAATTCCTCAAGGGAACTGACTCCTCGACCAAGGAAATGCCGATAGGCGAGTTCAACAACTCGACTGTTGACGAAACGATCGTGGAACTGTTGGCGATACTCCTTGCTGCAACCCAACCTGCGCACAAATTCGCGCATCGAGATCTGGCCTTGAATGACCTGACTCGTCGCCACGGCGCAAGGTGTTTGCGAATAGCCCTTGGCAATGTCGCGTTCGAAGATCTGGCGATAGGCAGCGCGAATGATCTCTGCTTTTTCGGCGCCAGAGAGGCCAGGACGCATCTCAAAGCGTTGGCTGCCTTCTGACGCGAGGGCATAAATGGCAGGAAGCTGTAGGCCTTGTTGCACGCTGCTGCCTTGGCGCTGCTTCGTGCTGGGGGTTGCAACGGCCAGCTCCTTCAACAAGACGTTGAAGCAGTCGATGGCCATCTGGCGTGCTTCAGGGCGATCACCGAGAAGTTGAGCGCAAGCGGCACGCATTTCCTGAAGCGCCACGTTGGTGGCGGCCAGGGAGCAGTTGCTTTCAAGAATGTCGCGCAGTCCGCGGGTGTTCACCGCAAGGATGCTTGGGTCTCCAGCAACGAGGGCATAGCCCACGTAGCGGAGGAACCAGCCCATATCGCGCACGGACTTGCGCATGAACGCTGGGCCGTACTTCGCCACGCTGATTGGGTTGAACCCGGTGGGGAGCACGACTCGCACATCGGCATCGCCGCCAGCACCGTCAAACAAGCGGGTGAAGAAATTGCCGCGCTTAGTGCTGTCACTCGTCCCTGTGAAGGTTCGAACCGAGGCTTCAAAGGCCGCTTGGTCAGCAGCGAGGGGTGTGCCATCGGAACCGCGTCCGACCACCTCTCCAGTACTCAGGGGTGCTTCCAGAAAGGACAGCGGGGTTCCACCAACAAAAATGCGGTTGGCGGCACGCGCCACGATCGATTCCGCGTTGGCAGCGATCACACGGGAGGCTTCGATCCGTTCTTGACCGCTGCGGAAGAACGTCACCAGGGAGTCCAGCTCCCCTCCATCGGGGAAGCGATCCTGCTGCTCTGCCTGACGGACGCTCGAAAGCGGCAAGGTGTCATACAGCTGGGGGGAAACCCGCGGGCTGCCGCTGCTGGCGGTCACGGTCATGTACGGAAGCAAGCCGGATCGAGCCACGTTACGGGTGCTTGGCGATTGCTCAGGAGCCCCATGAACAAATGTTTGCAGGGGAGAGCTGTCTTGGACGGTTCGGGGCCGAACCCATGAAATGCTCGCGGTCCGATCTCTCCTGATTTCGATGGTGGATGTTCGCCCTAGCGATGCTGCAACACCTGTGGTGAGCGCGTTTTACGACCGTTTTCCATTTCCGGGTGATCCGCTTCAAGATGGCCCTCCACCCGGATACAACTGGCGTTGGTGCCATCGCAGTGTTCTTGCTGCGGTCCATGGCTATTGCCCGCCTGGCACAGAGCGTCCAAGGATTTTGGATGCAGGTTGTGGCACCGGCGTGAGCACCGACTATCTCTGCCACCTCAACCCCGGGGCTGAGGTCGTCGCAGTGGACATCAGTGACGGCGCTCTTCAGGTGGCCCGTGAGCGCCTTGAGCGCTCTGAGGCGGATCAAGTCGTCTCATCGCTGCGCCAGGAGCGTTGCAGCCTGCTTGACCTTGGCGATGAGCAGCCCTTCGATTACATCAATTCAGTCGGGGTTCTGCATCACCTGGATCAGCCGGAGGCAGGCCTGCGTTCCTTGGCTGCCGCATTGGCTCCAACGGGTCTGCTTCACCTCTTCTTATATGCCGATGCAGGACGCTGGGAAATTCATCGCACCCAGCGGGCGCTGACGCTGCTTCAGGTGGGCACGGAAGCCGAAGGCCTTCGCCTCGGACGAGAGCTCTTTGAAACCCTTCCTGAGCAAAATCGGCTGCGTCGGCATCACGAACAGCGCTGGGCNGTGGATTGCGCGGCGGATGCCAACTTTGCCGACATGTATCTCCACCCTCAGGAAACCAGCTACAACCTCGAGCGGCTNCTTGGCTTTGCGGCCACGGCTGATNTGCATTTCGCCGGATTTTCAAATCCTGAGCTTTGGGATCCGGCTCGTCTGCTCACCGGTGAGTTGCTGGAGCGCGCCCAGGCTTTGCCGGCCCGTCAGCAGTGGGCATTGGTCGAGGAACTCGATCCTGATATCAGTCATTTTGAATTTTTCCTGTCCAAAGCCCCTCTGAAGCGACGGATCTGGAGTGATGCCGAACTCCAAGAAGCAACGGCGATTCGTCAGCCTTGCCTTTGGGGTGAACCCGACCCGATTNTGGGTCGNAATATGGANNCCATTCAGCTCTCGGAGGACGCCAAAGCCNTGTTGTCTGCGGTTGGTGAGACACCGACGTTGCCGCTGGGGCAACTGGCACCCGCAGCCTTGATTCGAGACCTGGTCGACCGCCAGCTGATCCTTTTACAGGGCTAATCGTCAGGAACGCGTGATAGATTCCGCGCGCTATTTCAGGCGCCGTTTGGAGGATTTCTACAGACTTCAACGTCGCCTGCTGCTTGCCACCGTCTTGGTGTCTGTTGTCACGGTTCCGATCGTGGCGTTCACCATCAATCTTTCGGTNGCCAGCAGTGTGCTCGTGGGTGCGTGCGCCGGACTTTTGTACGTGCGCCTTCTCGCCCGCAGCGTGGCCAGGCTCAGTGACCAGTCCCGTGGACTGGGGCGTTTTCAACTCGTCGTTCCCACCTTGCTTGTGGTTGGAGCGGCCAAGTTGCCCCAGCTCGATCTGCTGCCTGCCTTCCTGGGATTCCTTCTCTACAAGCCCGCCCTGATTCTTCAGCACGTCTTCGACAGCTGAAGCTGAGCAATCCTCCCTGCACCCATGGCTTTATTGCCCTTCTCACTTCCGTTCGCAGAACTGGAAGTGGGCCATCACCTCTATTGGCAGATCGGTGATCTGTATCTCCACGGCCAGGTTTTCCTGAGTTCCTGGATTCTGATCGGCATCCTGCTGGCGCTGGTGCTGGTCGGTACCCGTGGCATGAAGCGTGATCCGGTGGGCCTGCAGAACCTGCTTGAGTTCCTTTGGGACTTCATCCGCGACCTCGCCCGTGATCAGATTGGCGAGAAGTACTACCGCGACTGGNTGCCGTTCATCGGCACCCTGTTCTTGTTCATTTTCGTGAGCAACTGGGGCGGAGCTCTGATCCCTTGGAAGATCGTCGAGTTGCCTGAAGGTGAACTCGGAGCTCCGACAGCTGACATCAATACGACAGTGGCTATGGCCCTGTTGGTGTCTCTGGCGTACTTCTATGCCGGTCTCAGCCGCAAGGGACTTCGTTTCTTCGAGCTGTACGTGGAGCCGACTCCGATCATGCTCCCGTTCAAGATCATCGAGGAATTCACAAAGCCTCTCTCGCTGTCTTTCCGTTTGTTCGGAAACATCCTTGCGGATGAATTGGCTGTCGGGGTTCTGGTTTATCTGGTCCCCTTGATTGTGCCCCTGCCAGTGATGCTGCTTGGCCTGTTCACCAGTGCCATCCAGGCCTTGATCTTCGCCACTTTGGCGGCCTTCTACATCGGTGAAGGTCTCCACGAGGCGCACTGATTGCGTCTTTTTGATTCGCCTTAAACCGGCGATCTGCTAAACACATCCGCGCGCAGGTCCGTACTTCGGTCGGGCCCGCTCCTTCAGGAGTGTCCCTGCGCGGGGGGAACCGATCCCCAGCCCATTCGTTCAGAGCGCTGCACAGCGCCTCCCCTTACCCCACCCAACATGGATTCCATTACCTCCGCTGCTTCCGTTGTGGCCGCTGGTCTGGCTGTCGGTCTCGCAGCTATCGGCCCTGGTATCGGTCAGGGCACCGCGTCCGGCGGCGCTGTTGAAGGCATTGCCCGCCAGCCTGAAGCTGAAGGCAAGATCCGCGGCACCCTGCTGCTTTCCCTGGCATTCATGGAATCGCTGACCATCTACGGCTTGGTGGTGGCCCTGGTGCTCCTGTTCGCCAACCCCTTCGCCGGCTGATCAGCTTGATGGGTATCGGTCCACGGATCCTTTGAGGTCCCTGGGCCGCTCGACCATCCACTGACCAACACGTTTCGATTCCTCACCAGCGCACCCTTCCATGACCTGGCTTCTGCTCGCTGAAGCAGGTGTTCCGGAGGGAGGTCTTTTTGACCTCGATGCCACCCTGCCGCTGATGGCGGTTCAGGTGGTTCTCCTGACCTTCCTGCTCAATCTCCTCTTCTTCCGTCCGGTCGGCAAGGTCGTGGAAGATCGGGAGGGATACATCTCCACTAGCCGTGCTGATGCCAAGCAGAAGCTGGCACAGGTGGAACGGCTTGAAGCCGACCTTGCTGAACAGCTGAAGGGCGCTCGCCAAGCTGCCCAAGCNNCGATTGTCGAAGCTGAGCAGGAGGTTGATCGTCTTTACCGTGAGGCTCTGGCACAGGCGGAAGCTGAAGCCAACCGCACGAAGGAAGAGAGCCGTCGTGGAATCGAAACCGAGCGACAGTCCGCCCGATCCCAACTCAAGGGGCAGGTGGATCAGTTGAGCAACCAGATCATTGACCGACTGCTGGCTGCCTGATCATGACGTTATTTCCTTTACTGGCTTCNGAGGGTTTCGGACTCAACTTCAACCCTCTGCAGACCAATCTCATCAACCTGGCCATCGTTATCGGTGTCCTTGTTTGGTTCCTTCGCGGTTTTCTGGGTGGAATCCTTGAGCGGCGTCGCTCGGTGATTCTCCAAGACCTTCAAGACGCTGAGAACCGCCTGAAGAAANCAACNGCAGAGTTGGCCACAGCTCAGGCTGACCTCGCTGCTGCCCAGCAAAAGGCTGACAAGATCCGTACGGATGGTCAGGCGCGCGCCGCTGCNATCCGCAATGACGGTGAGCAACGCACNATCTCGGCGATGGCTGCCGTTAAGCAAGGCGCTGTTGCTGACGCGGATGCCGAAGCCGCACGCATNAAGGATGCGCTCCGTCGTGAAGCTGCCCTTGCTGCGATCGATCAGGTGCTCAGTGATCTACCTGGTCGCCTCAATGATCAGGCTCAATCGAACTTGATTGATTCCACCATCGCCAACTTGGAGAACGCCTGATGCCTCTCCTGAATACCCTCGCTACCCCTTACGCGGAAGCATTGCTTCAGGTCACTGAAGCTCGCAAGGAGTCTTCAACCGTTGCCGAGCAGTGCAAGCAACTGCTGCAGGTCTGGGACACTTCGGAAGAATTTCGTGGGGCGATGGTCTCCCCGGTTCTTGAACCTGAGGCCAAAAAGCGTGCCCTGCAATCCCTNCTGGGTGAGCAGGTGACTCCGTCTCTCATGAATCTGCTGAAAGTCCTGGCTGACCGCCAGCGTCTCCAAGCTTTCGATGCCGTGATGCAACGGTTCCTCGAGCTCTATCGCGAGCAACAGGGCATCACCTTGGCTGAAGTTCGCTCTGCTCAAGCACTCTCCGAGGCTCAGCAAGCGGCTCTTTCCAAGAAAGTGCAGGCCATGGCCGGCACCGACAAGGTCGACATCGACCTCAGCGTTGATGCATCGCTGATCGGCGGTTTCGTCGTCAGTCTCGGTTCACAGGTGATTGATGCCAGCTTGGCTGGACAAGTTCGTCGCCTCGGACTGGCACTCGCCAAGGCGAGCTGACGTCTCCCTAACCCCTTCACCGCTCCCCCTTCTACTTTTCCCCGCTGGGATCACACGCCATGGTTTCCATCCGTCCCGACGAGATCAGCGCAATCCTCAAACAGCAAATTGAGGATTACGACAAGTCTGTCTCGGTTAGCAATGTCGGCACCGTCCTTCAGGTGGGTGACGGTATCGCCCGCGTTTATGGCCTTCAACAGGCCATGGCCGGTGAACTCCTTGAATTTGAGGATGGCACCGAAGGCATCGCACTGAACCTTGAAGACGACAACGTCGGCGCGGTGCTGATGGGTGAGGGCCTTGGCGTTCAGGAAGGCAGCACGGTGAAGGCCACCGGCAAGATCGCATCGGTCCCCGTCGGTGACGCGATGCTGGGTCGCGTTGTGAACTCCCTGGGTCGTCCGATTGATGGAAAGGGTGATATCGCAACCGCCGAAACCCGTCTGATCGAGTCGATGGCGCCTGGGATCATCCAGCGCAAGTCGGTGCATGAGCCGATGCAAACGGGTATCACCGCGATTGACGCGATGATCCCTGTTGGCCGTGGCCAGCGCGAGCTGATCATTGGTGACCGTCAGACCGGTAAAACTGCGATCGCGATCGACACGATCCTGAACCAGGCGGATCAGGACATGATCTGCGTCTACGTCGCCGTNGGTCAGAANGCNGCNTCCGTNGCCAACGTNGTTGAAGTGCTCCGCGAGCGCGGCGCCCTCGATTACACCGTGATCGTTGCTGCCAACGCCTCTGAGCCTGCAGCCCTGCAATATCTGGCTCCTTATACCGGTGCGTCGATCGCCGAATATTTCATGTATCAGGGCAAAGCCACCCTGGTCATCTACGACGATCTCTCCAAGCAGGCTGCGGCATACCGCCAGATGTCTCTGCTGCTTCGTCGTCCGCCCGGTCGTGAGGCCTATCCCGGCGACGTCTTCTACTGCCACAGCCGTTTGCTCGAGCGTGCAGCCAAGTTGTCCGATGCCATGGGCAAAGGCTCCATGACCGCCCTGCCGATCATTGAGACCCAGGCCGGTGACGTGTCTGCGTACATCCCGACCAACGTGATTTCGATCACCGACGGTCAGATCTTCCTCAGTTCCGACCTGTTCAACTCCGGTCTACGCCCCGCCATCAACGTGGGTATTTCTGTGAGCCGGGTGGGTGGTGCAGCCCAGACCAAGGCCATCAAGAAGATTGCCGGNACCCTCAAGCTGGANCTGGCNCAGTTCGANGANCTGGCNGCNTTCTCCCAGTTCGCNTCNGANCTNGANGCNNCNACNCAGCAGCAGNTGGAGCGTGGCAAGCGNCTGCGNGAGCTGCTNAANCAGCCNCAGTTCAGCCCNCTGATCCTGGCTGAGCAGGTCGCCATCGTNTACGCCGGTGTGAAAGGTTTGATCGATGCTGTNCCNGTTGATCAGGTCGTCAATTTCTCCAGCGAACTGCGTGCNTATCTGAAGTCCAACAAGCCTCAGTTCATCTCTGAGATCCAGGAGAANAAGGTGATGAGCCCTGAAGCTGAAGGCANCCTCAAGGAGGCCATCAGTGAGGTCGTGTCCACCATGGTCGCTTCGGCGAACTGAGGGAGCTAGCCGATATGGCCAATCTCAAAGAGATTCGAGACCGAATNAAATCGGTCAAGAACACCCGCAAGATCACCGAGGCCATGCGCCTGGTGGCTGCGGCCAAGGTTCGTCGTGCACAGGAGCAGGTGCTCCGCAGTCGTCCCTTTGCGGATCGACTGGCCCGGGTTCTGGAAAACCTCCAGTCCCGGATGCGTTTCGAAGACGCGTCTGCTCCGCTGATGGAGCAGCGCAACGTCGAAACGATCACTCTTGTTGCCGTGACTGGTGACCGCGGTCTCTGCGGTGGCTACAACGCCAACATCATCAAGCGNACGGAACAGCGTTTNGCTGAGCTNAANGGCAANGGNTTCGANGTGAAGCTNNTNCTGATNGGNNCNAAAGCCATCGGNTACTTCACCNNNCGCNATTACCCGATTCAGGCCACCTTTACGGGGCTGGAACAGGTTCCGACGGCAGACGAAGCCAACACGATTGCCTCTGATGTTCTCGCTGAGTTCATCGCTGCAGGCACCGATCGTGTGGAGATGGTCTTTACCAAGTTCATCAACTTGGTGAGCTGTAAGCCCGTTTTGCAGACCCTGCTTCCCTTGGATCCGCAGGACATTGCTGACCCTGAGGACGAGATCTTCCGTCTCACCACCAAAGATGGTCGTCTCACAGTTGAGCCAGGTGCTGGTCCCGCCAACACCGAGCCGAAGATTCCTTCGGACATCGTCTTTGAACAGAGCCCTGAGCAGCTGCTCAATGCTCTTCTTCCTTTGTATNTGCAAAATCAGTTGCTGCGCTCNCTGCAGGAATCCGCTGCCTCTGAACTGGCCAGCCGGATGACGGCNATGAATAACGCCAGTGACAATGCNAAGGAGCTCGCNAAGACCCTGACCCTTGANTACAACAAGGCCCGTCAGGCTGCGATTACTCAAGAAATTCTTGAGGTTGTCGGTGGTTCTGCCGCTGCGGGTGGTTGAGTCAGTTTTGTTGACCTACAGACCGGTCCTTCGGGACCGGTTTTTTTGTGTTCGTTGACGTCTTTCGATTGGTCTTGCGATGCAGTGCCATCAGCTTTTTCCCACCACCNTCGCGACGGAGCAGCTTCAGCTCGATCCACTCGATCTCGCCGCCAAGCTGCAAACGCTCTTGGCCCTNCGGGGAGAGGCCGTTGGNAATCCCAGTGANGGCTGTGCCTGGACCGGAGATCTCAATCNTGTTTGGCAGCTTCATCAGCATCCAGATTTTCAAGATCTGGCGGTTCAGGTCAGTGATGCGGCCTGGGTCTATCTCGACACCCTCGGCTTCGACCGCGACGCTGTTGCCTTGCATCTCCAGCGCTGTTGGCCGGTGATCAGTGACTGGGATCAGGGCATTGGTCGCCATCACCATCCCAATGCTCACCTCAGCGCAGTGCTCTACCTCTCAGGAACCGGAACGGGTGAGGAGGGGCGGCTGCGGCTGCATGCGCCATCGCTGCTCAATGAATTAGTGCCGGGTCTGGCGGTCGGCCATGACGGCCCCTTGTCGGCAGAGGCCTTGACGCAACAAGCCCATTGGGACCTGACACCTCAGCCGGGATTGCTGATTTTGTTTCCGTCCCGCCTCGAACACAGCGTGACCACCAATGGGGATCCCGATGCACTGCGTTGTTCGATCAGTTTTGATTTTGTTTTGACCGCACCGGCGCATCGGGAGCCGTCCGAATACCTAGCGCCGCATCCCAGCGACTGGTCCTCGCCTGATCAGCCGTCTGCCTGAGAGGATGGCTCGACCGCTATTTGATCGCGTCAATGTCCGACACTGCAACGGTTGTGGCGACCTATACCGTTCGTGCCGAGCTGGACGGTGAGCAATTCACGTTTCCCTGCCGTGAAGATCAATCCGTTTTGAATGCAGCGGAAGATGCTGGGATCATGCTTCCCAGCTCCTGTTGTTCGGGGGTCTGCACCACCTGCGCAGCAACGATTTCTGAGGGAAGCGTTGATCAACCCGACGCCATGGGGGTGAAGGCAGACCTTCAGCAACAAGGCTATGCATTGCTTTGNGTGGCCTTCCCGCGGACGGATCTCACCCTGAAGGCCGGTCAGGAAGATGCGTTGTATGAAGCCCAATTCGGTCAATATCAAAAATGACGCTGGAGCTCAGAACGCTCCAGGTTCGTTGGCCTTGGCCGCCAAATTGTCCTGCCCAACGCTTGCGTCCCTGGCTGCTTGAGCGGCTGAAGCAGCACGGCCAGCCCTTGCGCTGGGCGATTACGGCTGTCGAAATCGATGACGAGGGCCAAAAGCATTTGCATCTCGAAGCGGTGGTTTTGTGATGCAAGCGCCCTTGCCCACGCTGATGCTGGTGCCCACTGGCATTGGTTGTGCCATCGGTGGTTATGCGGGTGATGCCCTGCCAGCTGCACGGTTACTGGCGGCTGCTAGCGGCTGCTTGATCACCCATCCCAACGTGATGAATGGTGCCTCGCTCTATTGGCGTGATGAGCGGATTCATTACGTCGAGGGCTATGGCCTCGATCGTTTTGCAGCAGGGGATTGGGGTCTTGCACCGGTCCGGTCTCAACGGGTTGGTTTGTTGCTCGATTGTGGGATTGAGCCAGAGCTGAAACAGCGGCATCGCCAGGTGGCGGATGCCTGCAGGGCCACGTTGGGATTGTCGATTGGTCCGGTGATCGAAACCGATCAGCCCCTTGACGTCACCCTTGAACGCGGTGCCAGTGGTGCGAGCTGGGGAAAGCTCGGTCGTCCTGATGCCCTGTTGCGTGCTGGTGAGAAGCTGCAGGCGGCCGGTGCGACGGCGATCGCCGTCGTGGCCCGTTTCCCNGANGACGTCGACAGTGAAGCTCTNGAGGCCTATCGGCAGGGCAGTGGGGTGGATGGTTTGGCCGGTGCCGAAGCGGTGATCAGCCACCTGTTGGTCCAGCATCTGCGCATCCCCTGCGCCCATGCCCCAGCGCTGTCTCCGCTTCCGTTNGATCCTGATCTGGACCCANGNGCTGCCGCTGAAGAACTCGGCTACAGCTTTTTGTCNTGTGTGCTGGTGGGTCTGAGCCGTGCACCCAACCTGATCACATCGNCGCGTTCNCGGCAGNTGGCNGAACTNTGGATGGATCAGGTGGAGGCTTTGGTGGTGCCGGAGGGTGCCCTCGGTGGTGAGGCGGTGTTGGCTGCTCTGCAGCATCAAACACCTGTGATTGCTGTCCACAATCCCTCCGTCTTGCNTGTGAGCTCCTGTGCGTTGGGCGTGACGGACACGGTGTTGCCCGCTGCCAGTTATGCCGAAGCGGCTGGATTGATCCTGGCGTTACGTGANGGCTTGGCTCCCGCTGCCCTGCGTCGGCCATTGGAGGCGTTGAGCTGATGGCACCAGGGTTTGCCGCGATCGATGCCAGCCAGCCTTGCCCCTGCGGTGGTGGTTTGTATAAGGACTGCTGTGCTCCCTTTCACCAGGGCCAACGCAAGCCCGAGACAGCGGTCGCCTTGATGCGGTCACGCTATTCAGCCTTTGCCCTGGCAGAGCTCAAGTATTTAATCGACACCCATCCGCAGCCGCAGTTCAGTGATCGCGAACGTCGTCGTCAGCTCCGATCCAGCTGCGGATCCACCGAGTGGCGTGGACTGACGATCCTCAACACGACCGCCGGTGGAGTTAAGGACCTGGATGGAACGGTGTCGTTCGAAGCNCGCCATCGCACCGGAGTGCTGAGGGAGACATCGTTGTTTCAACGGCGTGACGGCCTGCGCAGCGGAGACTGGCTGTATATCAGTGCCCTCGATCTTCAGGGTTAACGCAGGCAAGCCATTGGATGGCGTGGGGGGAGGTCGAGGGCCTTGGCGACACTGGGATGACAGACGGAGCCCCGAACGGTGTTCAACCCAGATAANAGCTCTGGTCGTTCAGTGACGGCNTCCTCCAGGCCACGACCACCGATGCTCACGATGTAGGGCAGGGTCACGCTCACNAGGGCTTCGGTTGAGGTGAACGGCACAGCTCCAGGCATGTTGCCNACGGCGTAGTGCTGAATGCCATGAATGGTCACCGTGGGGTTGGTGTGGGTGGTCTCCTGGCTGGTGGCAATGCATCCGCCTTGGTCGATCGCCACATCCACAATCACCGAGCCCGGGCGCATCTGTTGCACCATGGCGTCGTCCACCAATGTGGGGGCCCGTCCGCCAGGGGTCAGTACGGCGCCGATCACGAGGTCGGCGGTGGGAATTAGCCGTTCAAGCANGCCATGGCTGCTCACCACACTGGTTAGGCGTCCGCGCCGGTCGGCTTCNAGGCTGCGCAGCTTCTGGGGTGAGCGGTCGAGCAGAAGCACGTCNGCATCCATGGCCGCGGCGATTCTGGCTGCATTCCAGCCNACCATTCCCGCNCCGAGCACGACAACGCGGGCCGGTTGCACGCCGGTGCATCCCCCCATCAGGATTCCTCGTCCACCGTGGGGACGTTCCAGCAGGTGGGCGCCAACCTGGGCCGCCAAGCGTCCGGCGATTTCACTCATCGGAGCCAGCAGAGGCAGGCTTCCGTTTTCCAGTTGAACGGTTTCGTAGGCGATTGCCGTGGTGCCGGCATCCAGCAGTGCTTCGCCCACTTGCGGATAGGCCGCCAGGTGCAGATAGGTCAGCAGCACCATGTCGTCTCGCAAAAAGCGAAACTCCTCCTTTTGGGGCTCTTTGACTTTCACCACCAAGTGGGCGGCCCAGGCGTCCTCTCGGTTGACGATGTCTGCTCCAGCCGCAGCAAAGGCCTCATCACTGATTCCTGCTCCGGCCCCGGCTCCGGTTTCNACGCGCACCTCGAGTCCGCGGCTGATTAGGTCACGCACCGCATCCGGGGTCAACGCCACCCGCTGCTCATCCGCTTTNACTTCCCGTGGGATGCCGACGCTTGCCATCGGAGCACTCAGCACTGAGGAAGCCATGCCGAACTGTCCTCAAGGTGGGGATGGTTCCAATGTGGCCACGATGGCCAGGAATGGCCAGATCTAGATGTTGATGGCTTCTCAGCTGGAGGCAATGGGCAGGCGCCAGNCACTGCCGAAGGCTTGGGGGCTGACTTTCAGNAGTGGCGCCGCCTGACGGCGTTTGAATTCCGCNCGTTTCAACAGGCTTGTAATNCGTTGCACCAACTCAGGATCGGCTCCATCGGCNATCAAGTCGGCATCACTGCTGCGCTCTTCGATCATGCGTCGCAGCAAGCCATCCAACAGGGTGTAATCCGGCAGGGAGTCGCTGTCTTTTTGATCCGGACGCAACTCGGCACTGGGNGGTTTCAGCCTGATTNCCTGNCCGATCAGATCGCCCTGCTNTGGTAGGNCGAAGGCCGCCCGNCAGGCTTGGGCTTTTGGGCTGTCAATCCAGTCACAGAGNGCAAACACACTGGTTTTGTAGAGATCGCCGATCACGGCCAAGCCACCGTTCATGTCTCCATAGAGCGTGCAGTAGCCGACGGCCAATTCCGACTTGTTCCCGGTGGTCAGCAACAGCTGCCCNTGTTGATTGGCAACGGCCATCAGCAGGGTGCCGCGGATTCTGGATTGGAGGTTTTCGGCAGTCACGCCGCTTGGGNTCTCTCCNAGNGCNGGCTCCAGNGCTGGATCGAAGGCCTCCATGAGCCCCTGGATCGGAACGGTGCTGGTGCGAAGCCCCAGACGTTGGGCCAGGGCTTCGGCGTCATCGATGGATCCCTGCGAGCTCCAGGGCGATGGCATCAGCAGTCCTGCGATGTTGTCGCCTCCCAGGGCCGCGGCTGCGATCACCGCGACCAAGGCCGAATCGATCCCGCCGCTTAACCCCAGCAACGCNCGTTGAAACCCGCATTTGCGGGCGTAATCACGCACGCCNAGCACCAGCACNCGAAACAACAGCTCCAGCGGATCCCCCTGTTCGGTCGGNTTGATCTGCGCTGAGCGGCCATTCACCTCCCAGATCTGGATGTCCTCCTCACAGGAGCGCAATTGCAGCTGTTTGGCGCCCTGGCTGTCCACAACAAAGCTGGCGCCGTCGAAGACCAATTCATCGTTGCCCCCCACTTGGTTGAGATAAACCACCGGACAACCCAGGCGCTGGGCGGCNTGTGCAGCCAAGGCATCACGAAGGGCCGGTTTCTCGGCGCTGAACGGNGAAGCGGCCAGGTTGATCATCAGATCCAGCCGTTCCGTCGCGAGGGCTNNCACTGGNTCAGGGCCCGCCAGCCGTCCTCCCTGCAAGGCAGGATCCACCCAGAGGTCTTCGCAAATGGTCAGGCCGAGTCGCAGACCGTCGTCCAGGGTCAGTAAGCACGGTCCGTCCCCAGGTCGGAAATAGCGGCGCTCATCAAAAACGTCGTAGCTCGGTAGGAGTTGTTTGTGCGCGATCGAGCGCCATCCCNTGGCCTCCAACAACACAACGGCGTTGTANAGCGCAGGTCGGAAGCCNTCGCCCGTGGGCGCNACCGCNCCGATCAGGATTTTNAGTGGGATCTGTTCGTTGCGCAGGTCTTGGCACAACCTGTCGAGGATCTCCCCCTGAAGCGCCACNCTGTTCTGCAGCAGCAGGAGATCCCTGGGTGGGTAGCCCCAAAGTGAAAGCTCTGGAGTGATCAACAGGTCCGCTCTGTTCTGACTGGCCTCCCGAGCGGCCTCAAGGATGCGTTGACCGTTGCCAGCAAGGTCACCAACCATCAGGTTGAGCTGCGCGAGAGCGAGACGCATCAGCAGACCGAGNCAGAGAGTCCGTAGAGATTGTGCTTCAACAGCAGCGGCCAGACCTTGCGAGGAATNTCTGCTTCGAGNGGCGCTTGACGGATGGCTGAGCTGGCACTGGCTGGAACGCTGAAGTCGAGCNNTNCCACGCGTCCTCCAAGNGCCGTCAGTGTGTCNACGGTGGTGGGCTCCAGTGTCCAACCATCGCGGGGTGCGATCGCCAAGGTGCAGCGTTGCAGCAGTTGATCGGCTTGTTTCCAGCGGGGAATCTGTNCGGCTAGATCNCTCCCCACCACAAAAACCAGCTCCTGTTGAGGCCAGAGGANNGCAGCCCGCTCCAGGGTCGTGAGGGCCCATGGACTGCTCAGCTCTTGTTTCAGGCTGAGTTCAGGAANTTGAATGTCGTCCACCAACGCCTTGAGCAATTGGGTGCGCACCGCGAGAGGGGCGGCATGGTGTTTAAGCGGGTTATCGCTGGCCCACGTGGCCACTTGTGAGTAACGCTCACACAAACGGCTCAGCAGCNCCTGATGCCCTTTGCTGGGNGGATCGGCACTGGTGCCAAACAGCGCTACAGCGGAACCAAGACCACTCATGGCAACAACACCTGCAGGTCAACGTCGGATCGTCGGGGGTGTGCGTTGAGCCAGTGATGCACGAGGGGGTCTTGCCGTGCAAGGCGTTTCAGCAAAGCACCGGGTTGACCGCCTTGNCGTTGCAGGCTGGTGAGCAGTTCCTTGGCCACCAAGGTTCCTGTGCGTTTGCTGGCATGCACCGCCAGTGCGGCCTGGGCTANAGCAATCGGCGCTGCTGGTGCCAGCGTGAGCCCAGCGCTGAACGGTGCCGCCACAAGGAGCAGTTGTTTGAGGGCGGTGAGTCCCAACTGGATGCCTCCAAGAAGAGCGTTCTGCCCAGTGAGCTGGGCCAGCAGTTGCCGTGCCCCGGCCTTGGGCATCGGCAGGTCATAGAGCTGACAGAGCTGCATCACCAAGGCGGTATCGCAGGCCATCCCCCCCGCNAGATCAATCAGCAAGACAGGGTTGACGGCCACACCGGTCGCCTTCGCTGCGGCATAGCGGCCGATCAAGCCTTGAGCTGCCTTGCGGTGTTGTTGCAAGCGCAGCTGTTGGCGGGAGGCTTCGAAACGATCAGCCTGCCGCAGGGCATTCAAGGCCAGGAGGACGTCACCCTGACGCTGGACATAATCGATCAAGTGCTCCTGCAGGGCCACCACTTCAGGCGCTTGGAGCTCACTACTCACCCTGCCATCGCGATGNAGTTGAGGACGCCGTGGTGCAGCAGCCACTGGAATCAACGGCAGGGAGCGGTAAGGCTCGGGCAACCTCCGCCGCAGGCTACGAATGAGAGGTTGTCGTTCTGCANNGGGCCAGCGATCGCAGCGGTTNAAAACCAACTGGACGGTTTTTCCTTGGGCGAGAAGAGTGGTGAGTGCATGGTGTTCTGGTTCGGTCAGATCGCTGTCCAGAACAAACAGAATCAGGTCGGAGCCGATGGCGACTTTCGCGGCGAGACGATCTCGACCAGACGCATTGATCTCATCAATGCCAGGCGTATCAATGAGTTCNACATGCGGTAANCCTGGACGTTGTGCTGGCCATACAACGGCNTGCTGGCGGCGTGTGCTGCCATGGGCCACATCGGTGGAGAGGATGTTTTGGCCCACCAAGGCATTGATCAGGCTGGATTTACCGACGCCGACGCGACCGAAGACGGCAATCCGCAAGTGGTNGTCGGCTAAACGCTTCAGTTGACGATCGACCAGCTTGAGCTCGCCGTTCAGGCAATTGTGTTCCCGTGGGCTCAAAATTAGCGATGAGCGCCANGACTTGAGCAACAACCTGCATCGNTCAGTTGTGGATGGCGTCTCCACGACCAATGGAATAACCCAAGTCTTCAANCACAACCAAACTATCTCATTTGGTCAACTCTGAAAGTGAAATTACCAAGGTAATCCCAGCATGATCGGTGCAGCCCAAAAAAATGGATGATCCAAACGACTGTTGAGTTTGCGTTNTTGGCTTGGAGTTAAATCTTTAATCAAGATCTCGCCATCTCGGTCGTACAACGAATGATTNCGTATCTCAATCTGATTGTTGGCTAATTCATCGCGGACTTGACGCATCGCTTCGCCTTTAGGCAGCCCTTGATCAAGTAATCGATAAAAACGGATGAAATACACAGTTGTTGCTAAGTCATCGACATACCAAAGAGAACCAATAGCTGTTTTTGCCCCGGCCTGTAGAGCAAGACCGGCTAAGCCAAGTTCGCTATCTCGATCTCCGAGAGCTGTTCGACAGGCACTGAGGGTAAAGAGCTCGAACGGATTGTCTTCTCGGGACANCCGTANNCCAGCAAATTCTTTGACGCTNAGTGATCCTTGGCCGAGATAGATTTTAGATTTTTCNGGACCGCCNGGAAGAAATTCNGCGTGGGTTGAAAGGTGNACGAGATCNACNNCAGAATTNTCGGAGAGAGANTCAAAAAGTTGACGTGTAAAATTTTCGTTGAGATAGNTATTTCCAGCNCTNACTTTCGAGATTTGTTCNATTTCTTGAGGCACCATCGGCAATGGTGCTAGACCTTNAAAAGTNGATGAGCCAGCAAGNAGTGCTTTTTGNGAGNNCTTTAAACCAGCCTGATGTTGTTTCATCAAGCTNAGAGATGGTGTGAGTGAGAAGGAATAACGCGTTCCAAACCATTCTTCTCCGTCGTGCAAAGCGGCAAAGGGCACGGCCTGGAGTCCTGTATTGGCACTGATCAACAAAGTTGTGATATTGCGCTTGCGAATTTCCTTGTCGAGTGGACCAATCAAAATCTCGTGGAGACGTCTAGCCGGTGCTGATTCATCGCTTGTCTTGATTGTTCGCAAGGAAGCAACTTGTGAATAAAACTGACTGAGAAGTCTGGTGAATTGTTTTGGGTCAATCTGAATTCTTTGAGCAGCTGGTTCACCACTTGAAGGAATCAAGATCGTATCAAGAAAACTACTGTCCGATTGAGTTGGATTAATTGTATAAATTAACTTGAGAACAGCAGGTTTGTAGTCTGAGGCAGGCTTGGATCGCGATCTATTGGATGTTGCTAGTAGAAGCGCAATGATGCACATCAAGTGGAACGTAGCCTTTCCGATCCTTTGGAAGACCATTGTCATTGTCTGGCCGAATTCATCATGAGCTCCCCATTGGTGAGCATTTGTTGAATGGCTTGAACCGATAACGCAGGCTGTCGTTTCAAGCCAAGTTGCTCAGCAACAAAAGTTGCAGACTGTTCTTCGCTTTGGTTGTGTCGTTGTTGGATTTCTTCCGAGGTTAATGCAGTTGATGATCCGATTGATTGATCTGATGTTTGATCACTAGTATTTGCTTCTGTGTTGTTTTCTCGTCCAGATGAATCATTACTCTGCTCTGAACTATTGGATGGTGATGGCTCGCTGAAATAATTGACGTTACCGCTCAATCTCATCGTGAGCTGTTCATCGCTATAGTTTTTTGATTCACTTTGTTGTTCTGAGATTAAGTTCAGAGAGAGGCTATCGCCATCAATATTGCTATCTGTTTGGTTTCTGTTGTTGCTTGTAAAATTATTGCTTTGAATGGAGAGCTCTTGAGAGTTTAGCTCGACGGCCACGGTTGTAATATTCGTCGCTTGAAGATTGATGGTATTTCCAGCACTGAGGCTTGATTCTTCGATATTGATGCTTTCTCCTGCTTTTAAATTGGTATTGTTCCCAGAGTTGATAGTGCTTCCGACAATATCAATGTTATTACCTGCATTTAGGTTGGTGTCTTTTCCAGAGTTGATTGTGCTGTCGGCCAGGTTGATATTGTTATCGGCGTTGAGGTTGGTGTTGTTCCCAGAGTTAATTGTGCTGCCAGCTAAGTTGATATTATTGTCGGCGTCGAGGTTGGTATTGTTCCCTGAGTCAACCGTGCTGTCGGCTAAGTTAATATCATTTTCAGCAGTAATGTTGGTATCGTTTCCAGAACTAATATCTGCATCTGAAATATTGACATTATTGCTCCCGCTGATATTTGAGTCGTCGCTACTCGAGATGTTGACTCCATTGAAGATCTCAACAGAGTTGTTTCCAAATTTGTCGGCTCCTTGTGATTCTCCATGCATGTTGATCGTTCCATCAACCGTATAACTGGTGTTCTCAGTGAGGATTCCGCCTGTCATATCGGTTCCATCACCACCTGCTCCATAGATATTGAGGAGTTTCGAATTACCATCTTTCCCCACTTTGACCGAAGATTGGTTGCCAATATAAATTCCATAGTTTTTCTCTCCCGTTGCTTTGAGGCCACCCCTCCCTGCAAGGGTAAGGTCTTGATTGGTTGATTCAATATCAGTGCTATCAATGGATAATCCGTAATTGTCATTGGTTCCGCTGTAGGCATTGCCTTCAATGCGATTATCAACTGATTGTGCAAAAGCATTTCTTTCACTCGCTGGCAAAGCTGTTGCCATTTGAAAGGTCGAATTAATGATCGTTGTGCCGCGATTCTTATCACCAGCAATTGGTTTTCCTGCCTGACCACTGATGTATGTCGCTCCAGGTGACGATGATGAGATGTTGGACAATGTCACGCCTTCCAGAGAGGAGGCCACACTTATTGCATCGATCTCATTATCTCGGTCAGGATTAATGATACCGTCGACAGTAAGGGTTCCGCCAGCGCCAGTTATGGACAAATTGCTTGAATTAGAGGCAATTGTTGAAAGATCAATCCGGACACCAATGTTATCAGCAGTTTGATTAAAGGTATCATTGCCAAAGACATCAAAAGAATCTTTCTTAAGTACACTTTCACCACCCGTGCCATCAAAAACAATGCTGGCACCGTCAAAAGTACTATTGTAAACCGAAACGCCTAGTGATTCCTTGATATTGATTCCACTTCCTCCAACGCCTGTAAATGAAAGATTGCCAGCATTGGCTTTGATTGTCGAATTGTCTATCAATAATCCACTATTTAATTCACCACCAATACCGCCTTGCCCAGTGTAAAACTGTGGACCGCCACCATTTTCGCTATTAATTATGGAGTCGATGATTTTAATACCAGTATTGTCCTTTGAATTAATCTGATCTTCTGATTCACCACCTCGACCAATAAACTCAACAGGCGCAGACGAGTTTAAAGATGTAATTAATGAATCGTACAAATAAATACCCTCGCCACTTGTTAATCTATTAACAACTTTGTTTTGATTTTCCTTGTCAAGGCCTACACCACTTCCAGTGCCTTTGATTTTGATTTCGTCTGCCGAATCGACCGTAAGAGATACCACATCAAAAACAATACCTTGTCCATTGTTTACAACATCTCCTTCTCCAGCTGTACCTGTAATAATAGTGTCTCCAGCAGAAGAAAATTCACTAAACCATAAGTACATTCCAGAAATATGCTGACCTCCGTCACCACCAATACCGGTAAGGAACAGAGACCCAGAAGAAATAATTTTTGAATCATCGACATACATACCATAGTTGGATTCCGAATCATTCTTATCAAGTGGTATTCCCCCTTCCCCATAAATATCTACAACAGAGGCTTCAAGCTTATTGCCATAGTATAATTCTTGACCATCCCCGTATTCAATTGTGTGATATAAACCTAGTCGATTTTCATCATTAGGGTCAGTATAGCCAGATAGATAAAGTTCATCAGCCGATACAGAATAAATACTAACCCCGGTATTCCATTTAACTTTTTGACCTGAGCCGCCGAAGCCATCAAGATCAATTTTTCCGTTAGGAGCTTTAAGAATGCCAGCGTTAATGAGGAGACCTGAATTATCATTTCCTCCAGCGCCACCAGTTGCTTTAACAGAAAAATCTCCGTTTGATGCCTCAAAATCAGAAAAAACAAAGCCCACACCATAATTATATTGGGAATTAGCAGTATCAGTAGAGCTTCCACCAACACCCTCAATTGTTATAGAATTAGCAGATACTGTTGTGGCGACAAAACCTACACCAACATTGTTGTTTGTTTTGACACCTTTACCTCCGTGGCCATTAACATTTAAATCTCCGTTAATGGACCAAATATCAGTATCTACGGCAACACCAGCAGATAAAAAGAGGTCATTACCATCACCTCCTGTCCCAGAAAATGTTGCATTGCCTCCAACAGTCCATTTATTAATCTCT
>NZED01000020.1 GCA_002690325.1 Synechococcus sp. ARS1019 | reverse complement strand
GCTGGAGAGCAGTTCGCGGATCTCCATCTCCACCAGTTCGATGATCTCTTCGTCATCGACCATGTCGCACTTGTTGAGTGCAACCACCAGAGCGGGAACACCCACCTGCTTGGCCAGGAGGATGTGCTCCTTGGTTTGAGCCATGGGGCCGTCAGTGGCGGCGCACACCAGGATTGCGCCGTCCATCTGGGCGGCACCCGTGATCATGTTTTTCACATAGTCCGCGTGACCAGGGCAGTCAACGTGGGCGTAGTGACGAGATTCGGTCTCGTACTCGACGTGGGCAGTGTTGATGGTGATACCGCGCTCACGCTCTTCAGGAGCACCATCGATATCGGCATAGTTCTGAACTTCAGCCTGACCCTTCTTGGCGAGCACATTCGTGATCGCGGCGGTCAGGGTTGTTTTGCCGTGGTCAACGTGGCCAATGGTGCCGATGTTGACGTGAGGCTTGTTCCTTTCAAACTTCTCGCGTGCCATTTTTGTAAAGAATCGAGGGGTGAATTAAGGGAGTTTAGAGATCAGGAATTGCCCTGATTCTTGGAGATGATGGCCTCGGCCACGTTGCGAGGAACATCCTCATAGTGGCTGAATTCCATCGAGAAAATACCCCGACCCTGGGTCATGGATCGGAGTTCGGTGGCGTAGCCGAACATCTCGGCCAGGGGCACCTTGGCCGAGACTTTTGACGTGCCATCGTCAATTGCCTGACCTTCAACCTGACCCCGACGGGAGGACAGGTCGCCGATGACCGAGCCGAGGAAATCCTCGGGGACCTCGACCTCGACTTTCATCATGGGTTCAAGAAGGACAGGGTTGCACTTCTTGACGGCATCTTTGAAGGCCATCGATCCTGCGATCTTGAAGGCCATTTCGGACGAGTCCACATCGTGATATGAACCGTCGATCATCGTGACCTTCACGTCGATCAGCGGGTAACCGGCAATAACGCCGGATTCGCAGGTCTCCTTCATGCCCATCTCGGAGGGCTTGATGTATTCCTTGGGAACAACACCACCAACGATCTTGTTGACGAATTCGAAACCAGATTCCGGTTCGCCGGGCTCCATTTCGATCACAACATGACCGTATTGGCCTTTACCACCGGTCTGACGAGAGAACTTACCTTCACCTTTTGAGGAGGCTCGGATGGTTTCCCGGTAGGACACCTGAGGTGCACCGATGTTGGCTTCAACCTTGAATTCGCGAAGCATGCGATCCACGAGAATCTCGAGGTGAAGCTCTCCCATCCCGGCGATCACCGTCTGACCAGTTTCCTGATCAGTGTTGACTCGGAAGGTTGGGTCTTCTTCTGCGAGAGCAACAAGGGCTTTGGAGAGTTTCTCCATATCACCCTTGGTCTTGGGCTCGACCGCCACTGAGATCACCGGTTCGGGAACGAACAGGGTTTCAAGGACGATGGGCTCGTCGACGGAGCAAAGGGTGTCGCCAGTTGTGGTGGCTTTCAGGCCGAGCACGGCACCGAGGTCGCCGGCACGCAGCTCGTCCACTTCCTCACGATCGTCGGCCTTCAGCACGACCAGGCGAGAAATGCGCTCTTTGGAATCCTTCGTGGAGTTCAGCACGTAGCTGCCCTTGGACAGGATGCCGGAATACATCCGAACGAAGGTCAACTTGCCGTAAGGATCGGCCATGACCTTGAAGGCCAGTGCACTGAAGGGAGCGTTGTCATCAGACGGACGAACCGCTTCAGACCCATCGGGCAGGACACCTTGGATGGGGGGCACATCGATCGGTGCAGGAAGGTAATCGACAACAGCGTCGAGAACCAGCTGAACACCTTTGTTCTTAAAGGCTGAGCCGCAGAGAACAGGCACTAAACCGTGCTTCAGCACACCTTCGCGGATGCCCTTTTTCAGTTCATCGTTGCTGAGCTCACCGGTTTCAAGGAACTTCTCGATGAGAGCTTCATCGGTTTCAGCGACGGCTTCCATCAGGAAGTTGCGCCACTCAGTGACCTGATCCTTCATGTCGTCGGGAACATCGGTGACTTCGATGTCCTGACCCAGATCATCTTTGTAAATGTGGGCTTTGTTCTCGACGAGGTCGATGATGCCGCTCAGCTCACCTTCAGCACCGATGGGGAGCTGAATGGGAGCTGCGTTGGCTTTGAGTCGGTCTTTAATTTGGCCGTGAACTTTGAGGAAGTCCGCACCGGTGCGGTCCATCTTGTTCACAAACACCATGCGGGGCACGGAGTAGCGGTCGGCTTGTCTCCAGACCGTTTCCGACTGAGGCTGAACGCCACCAACGGCACAGAAGACAGCGATCACGCCATCCAGAACACGCATGGAACGTTCAACTTCAATAGTGAAGTCGACGTGGCCAGGCGTATCAATGATGTTGATGCGGTGGTCATTCCAACTGGTGGAAATTGCAGCCGCAGTGATAGTGATGCCACGCTCCCGTTCCTGGGCCATCCAGTCGGTTACGGCGGCGCCATCGTGCACCTCGCCGATCTTGTGAACCACTCCTGAATAAAAGAGGATTCGTTCAGTCGTGGTGGTCTTGCCAGCATCAATGTGTGCAGCAATACCAATATTTCTGACGCGTTCCAGGGGAAAAGCGCGGGCCACAGGAAAATCTCCGGGGGTGAGGCGTTAAAAGGCGGGAGAGACTCTACAGGCCAGCCATAAATAAACGTGTTATTCGGCTGGCCAACTGGCCTCAATAGCGGTAATGAGCGAAAGCTTTATTGGCTTCGGCCATCTTGTGGGTTTCTTCGCGCTTGCGAACGGCATTACCTGCTTCGTTAGCGGCATCCATCAGTTCGCCGGCCAATTTCTGGGCCATGCTGCGGCCGTTACGGGCGCGGGAGAAGCTCACCAGCCAACGCAGAGCCATGGCTGTGCCGCGCTCCTGGCGCACTTCCATCGGCACCTGATAGGTGGCGCCACCCACGCGACGGGCGCGCACTTCAACCAAAGGAGTTGCGTTTTTAACAGCCGTTTCGAAGAGCTCGAGAGGGTCACCATTGGTGCGCTCATTGATCAAGCCGAAAGCATCCGAGAGGATCCTCTGAGCGGTTGATTTCTTCCCGTGCTTCATCAGCCGAGCCACCATCATGGCGGCGAGGCGGCTATTGAACTGGGGGTCAGGAAGAATCGGGCGCTTCTCTGCAGCGTTACGGCGTGACATGAATGGTGGTCAGAACGTTGGGATCGGTCGGGTTATTAAGTCGAGCTTGGTGCTCGAAGATCACTCTTTGGGCGTTTTCGCGCCGTACTTGGAGCGGGACTGACGACGGTCCTTGACGCCAGCAGTGTCCAACGTTCCGCGAATGATGTGATAGCGAACACCGGGGAGGTCTTTAACACGACCGCCGCGGATCAAAACCACGGAGTGCTCCTGCAAGTTGTGGCCGATGCCACCGATGTAGGCGGTGACTTCGAAACCAGAGGTCAACCGCACACGAGCCACCTTGCGCAGTGCTGAGTTCGGTTTCTTTGGAGTGGATGTGTACACGCGGGTACACACACCACGGCGCTCTGGGCAGGACTTCAGCGCAGGAGACTTGGTCTTGGCTTTGAGGCGCTGGCGCTCCGTGCGGATCAGCTGTTGGATAGTTGGCATCGAGGGTCGGCTTGCGGTCGGACACCCCGACCTGATTCGACAATCCACAAGGATACCGGGTGATGGGCCCCAGTTCGTTCAGTTTCTACTGAATGCGCTGCCGCAAGCGCAGGGCTCAATGCCCTCGACTCTGGTGATCAGGAAGCCACCACCACTGAGATCACCGCGGTAATCCAGGCAAAGTCCTGACAGCTGTTTGAGCTGATGGCTGGGGGCATAAAGGGTGACCCCGTCGGCTCGGGCAATCGGCGTTCCTGCGAGTTCTCCGGGCCGTATTCGAATCACGTGATCCGCACACTCACCAGGCATTAAGTCCAGGTGCATCAGGCCGGGCGTTCCAGCCACTGAGGCTTGGCGCCCGAGTTCCGCCGCAGCGGCAGCGGTCAATCTCAGATTGGCGGCCATGGCATCCCCTGTCTGAGTTCCATGGTTGCAGGTGTTAGAGCATCCCCAAGCCGATGCCGTTGTGGATGAAAGGCGGGCTACCCCGCCCGTTCATCACGGTGCGACCGGCCACAACCATCGTGGTGGAACTGCCGCCATCGAGATTTAAGGCATGCCTCAGCTTGAGTTGCTGGGCTGCAAGAGCGGTTTCAAGCAACGTTGGATCACTGCCAGTGCTCCCGCGTAACGCGATCAGCCAAGTGCCCGTCGTCCCTTGCCCCACGATGGTGCGAGGCGCACGCACACCCAGAAAATCAGGGCTGAATCCTTCCGCACGACCATTCAGAACCACTTGGTGATTGAGAAGCAGCAACGGCCCTCCGCCCAGAACATTCGGTAACCGTCCCAAGGGGTCGTTCACCCGTTCGGTGAGTCGGATCCGATCGTCTTTTTGAAGAGGAAGAGAGAGGCCGCCACGGGCCACGATCAAATCCTGCGTTGGTGTGAGTAGAACACCCTGCNTGAGCTCGTTGCGTTCGATTCGACGTAAGACCTGTCCGTTTTGAATCAACACAGCCTCTTCTTGGCCGCTAAGGGGCCGATAGCGAGGCCCCCAGGCAGATGTGTAACGACTAAAGCCCTTCTGGATGTAACCGCTGTTTAGATGGGTCAGGGTCAAGACTTGCCGATTTGGACCGCGGAGCGTCTGAGTCAGGTGAAGGCGGCCAAATAGCGGCGATTGCCCAAGCTTCCAACCAATCGCCCCACGGTTGAGAATCGGCCCAGAGAGCCAGGTTCCGTTCTGACGCAGGGCACCGAGGGGGAGCTGGGTGATGCGATTGAAAAAGCCTCCATTCACAGCTGTGAGCACCTGGTTGGCTGGCGCTAACTGAGGCAAAAAGCGCAAGCCCTGTTGCGATCCCCCCTTGGTGAGAGGGCGCAGGGTGAGCCCAAGGGATTCGAGGGGCCCACCTGCCCGCCAGATCTCGAGCGGTTTCACTCCNACTTTGATCTGCAGGCGTTCCAGCACAAACCCCTTGCGAAGAAGTGGGGCGATTTGGGGATGGGTGAGTGGCAGCGCTTGTGGAGTCCGACGATCCCCTTGCCTCAGCGCTGGGCGCACACCATCCAGCACAAGTCGCCAGGGGTTGCTCAGGCTGACAGTGCGAAGCCGTGTGGCCTGTCCACGGAGCAGCAGGGTTTGACCACGACGGATTGCGCCGATTTTTTGACGCTGCAAGGCACGGACCTGATCGCGTTCCAAGCGAATGTTCAGGCTCAAGTCGTTTCCGATTCGCTGAACAAACAGCGGGCCATCGAGGTCCAACACCAGTCGATCGGAGCGATGCCCGGTGCCGCGTCGCATGCTTTGAAGCGTCGGAGGCGGAAGAACCAGCTCCAGTTGCTGTATCGATCGCTCAGGAGTGATGCCGAGCTGGTTCAACCAGGGCCAGGCATCCAGGGCGACCTCGTCTCCCAAACTTTGGCGGGGTAAGTCGCTGAGACGTTGTTTTTGCCCGAACCAGACCAGGTCATCGCCGTCTCGTCGAACTCCCAGTCGATTTTCGAGCAGGTCCATGGGAAGCCAGAGGCGCGGAGGCTGTCCGTTGTTACGGGGTGTCCATGCCCAGGGGCTCTTGAGTTCCTGCCCATCGATGCGAACGATGTTGCCCTGCTCCCTACGCAGGACACGGATTTCAGGCGGCGGTNGCGGTGGTAGCGGTCGAGGCNGCTGGGCAAACGCAAGCATCAGGAGCTCAGCCGGGGAATCGCGTCTGCCTAGGATCGTCAATCGAGATGGTTTCTGCAGAAGACGTTGCTGCAGTCCATGCATTCGTCCGGTTGATGTTTATGTCTGAAGCCATCCGCCCCGCTGTCTGGCCTTACACCGACAGTCCTGCGCCTCATGCCGTTGCCGGTGAGAAGGACGCATGTGGTGTTGGCTTCCTGGCTCAGCTTTCGGGTGAAACGAGCCACTGGGTGCTGCAGCAAGCGCTGCGGGGACTGGGGTGTATGGAGCACCGCGGCGGTTGTGGTGGTGATGGCGATTCAGGGGATGGTGCGGGTGTCCTATGCGGCATCCCCTGGGGGTACTTGCGTGCCATCTGGCCAGAAGCAGAGGCCGCCAAGGGTCTCGGCATGCTGTTTTTGCCCACCGATGATGCGCGCCGCTCCATTGCACGCCAATTTTGTGATGAGGAAGCGGTTGCCCTTGGTCTGAGCCCACTGGGCTGGCGTGAGGTTCCCGTTGATTCAGCGGTCCTCGGTCCCCTGGCGCGCCAAACCGCTCCTGCCATTGACCAATGGGCGATCGGAGCTGGTGTTGAGGGCGACGAACTTGAAGCCCTTTTGCTGCGTCTGCGTCGCCGGGTTGGAGCACGCGCTCGTCAGGAGTTTGGTCCTGAAGGGTCCCGTGAGGTTTATGTGGCCTCGTTAAGCAGCCGCACCGTTGTCTACAAGGGCATGGTGCGCTCTGAGGTGCTGGCTCAGTACTACGCCGACCTTCGCGACTCTCGCTTTGCGGTGAGCTTCGCTGTGTACCACCGTCGCTTCAGCACCAATACTTTGCCTCGCTGGCCTTTGGCACAGCCGATGCGCTTGCTGGGTCACAACGGCGAGATCAACACGCTGCTGGGAAATCTCAANTGGGCGAAGGCCTCCGAAGCGAGTTTGGAAAATGTCTGGGGAGAGGCGTCGAGTGACCTGATCCCAGTGGTGAATCCGGCCTTTAGTGATTCGGCCAACCTCGACGCCACGCTCGAGTTAATGGTNCGCAGTGGTCGCTCCATTACCGACAGCCTGATCACCCTGGTGCCGGAAGCNTTCCGCAATCAGCCAGATCTCGACACCCGTCCTGACGTGACGGCGATGTATGAATTCAATGCCGGGATTCAGGAACCNTGGGATGGTCCNGCACTTCTGGTCTTTGCCGATGGCAAGCGCGTTGGCGCCACTTTGGATCGCAATGGCCTGAGGCCGGCTCGCTGGTGCACAACCAGCGATGGCTTTGTGATCATGGGATCGGAAACCGGAGTGGTTGATCTCAGCGGCAAAACCATCGTTCAAAAAGGCCGGCTTGGACCGGGTCAAATGGTCGCTGTGGACTTGGAAAGTGGCCAGTTGTTGGACAACTGGGCTGTCAAGGAAGATGCCGCCTCACGCTTCCCCTACGGGGATTGGCTGAAACAGCACCGCCGCTCGTTGCCTCCTCANCCCTGGACGCAGGAGCGTCAGGTCAGCGAGCTCGACCTGTTGCGTCTTCAGACAGCAATGGGGTTCACGGCCGAAGACTTCGATTTGATCATCGAGGACATGGCCGGTCTCGGGAAGGAGCCGACCTACTGCATGGGGGATGACATCCCGCTTGCGGTGCTCTCCGAGAAACCCCACCTCCTCTACGACTACTTCAAGCAACGCTTCGCTCAGGTCACNAATCCCCCCATCGATCCGCTCAGAGAGAAGCTGGTCATGAGCCTGGAAATGCATCTGGGCGAACGGCGTCCGGCATTGAAACCCCAAGCGGAAGCGGCTTCGGTGATCCATCTGGAAACCCCTGTGCTGAACGAAACCGAGCTGGCGGCGATTAGCCAGCANGGTCTTCCGGTCTCCACCTTGTCCACCCAGGTGGCGGTTGAAGCCTGTGCAGGTGGCCTGAAGGCTGCTCTCGACGCGCTTTGTCAGTCCGCTGAGCTGGCGGTCCGCAATGGAGCGCAAGTGCTGGTGTTGTCNGATCGTGTTGATGCCTCTGGCTCCCTCGCTGAGCTCACAGCCACCACGGTGGCGATGCCTGCATTGCTTGCGGTGGGTTCAGTTCACCACCATTTGCTTCGCCAAAAGCTTCGCTTGCAGTGCTCACTGGTTGCAGACACCGCTCAGTGCTGGAGCACGCACCANATGGCTTGCTTGATCGGCTATGGGGCGAGCGCGGTCTGCCCCTGGCTGACTTGGGAAACAACGCGCCATTGGTTGACCCATCCCAAGACGAAGAAGCGCATCGAACAGGGCAAGTTGCCTGCGCTCGATNCCGACAAAGTGCAGGCCAACGTGCGGGTTTCCCTCGAAAACGGACTCCGCAAGATCCTCTCGAAGATCGGGATTTCTCTGCTCGCCAGCTATCACGGCGCTCAAATTTTCGAGGCCATNGGTCTGGGTGCTGATGTCATTGACACAGCCTTCAGTGGAACCACCAGCCGTGTGGCTGGCATGACGTTGGCTGAGCTGTCCCGTGAAACCCTGTCGTTGCATGCCAAAGCATTTCCTGAGCTCAACCGCAGCAAGTTGGAGTTCATGGGCTTTGTGCAGTACCGCACNGGGGGTGAGTACCACCTCAACACTCCCGAGATGGCCAAGGCGCTGCATGCCGCCGTCAAAACAGGTCCGGGTTATGACCACTTTTCCACCTACAAAACCCTGCTGGAGAACCGACCGGTCACGGCTCTTCGGGACCTCCTCGAGTTCAAACTCGCGCCGACTCCCCTGCCTTTGGATCAGGTGGAGAGTGCTGAAAGCCTGTGTGCCCGGTTCTGCACCGGTGGCATGAGTTTGGGTGCCCTCTCTCGCGAGGCCCACGAGGTGTTGGCGGTGGCGATGAATCGCATCGGGGGGAAGAGCAACAGCGGAGAAGGTGGCGAAGATCCNGCTCGCTTCCAGGTGTTGAACGATGTTGCTGGAGACGGCCGTTCAGCCTCGTTCCCCAGCATCGGTGGACTGCAGAACGGCGACACGGCCTGTTCGGCGATTAAGCAAATCGCCTCTGGACGCTTTGGCGTTACCGCTCAATATTTGCGGAGCGGGAAGCAATTAGAAATCAAGGTGGCGCAGGGGGCGAAGCCCGGCGAGGGCGGCCAGCTTCCGGGGCCGAAGGTGGACGACTACATCGCCTGGCTGCGCAACAGCAAGCCCGGGGTGGCCTTGATCTCACCACCTCCCCACCACGACATCTATTCGATCGAGGATCTCGCCCAGTTGATCCACGATCTTCACCAGGTTCATCCAGCTGCTCCCGTGAGTGTGAAGCTGGTGGCAGAAATCGGGATTGGCACCATTGCCGCTGGCGTGGCCAAGGCCAACGCTGATGTGATCCAGATTTCCGGACATGACGGTGGCACCGGTGCCTCTCCCCTCAGTTCGATCAAACATGCTGGAGGTCCTTGGGAACTCGGACTCACGGAAGTGCACCGCGCACTGCTTGAGAACGGTTTGCGTGATCGTGTGCTGCTCAGGGCTGATGGCGGCCTGAAGACCGGTTGGGACGTTGTGATCGCTGCCCTACTCGGCGCCGAAGAGTACGGCTTTGGATCCGTGGCGATGATCGCGGAGGGATGCATCATGGCCCGCGTTTGCCACACGAATAATTGTCCGGTCGGCGTGGCTACTCAGAAAGAAGCCCTGCGCAAACGCTTCAAAGGTGTTCCGGAACATGTGGTGAACTTCTTCTGGTTTGTCGCGGAAGAGGTGCGTCAGCTGATGAGTCTGCTCGGGGTGGCGCGCCTTGAGGATTTGATCGGTCGAACAGACTTGCTTCAGCCGCGTTCCGTGGCCTTAGCGAAGACCAAATGCGTGGATCTCTCCAGCCTGTTGGCACCGATCGCTGGTGCTGATGATCGCTCTTGGCTCACCCACAGTGCCCAAGCCCATGGCAATGGCGTGATCCTGGAGGATCAGCTGCTGGCCGATGCCGAGCTAATGGCAGCGATCGACGGCCACGGTTCGCTCTCGCGCACGGTCGACATCATCAACACCGACCGCAGCGTCTGCGCGCGTTTGGCCGGGGAGATCGCCCAGCGCCATGGCAACCGTGGATTTAAGGGAACCCTCGATCTCACCTTCCGCGGTGCCGCTGGCCAGAGCTTTGGCGCCTTCTTGGTTCAGGGCATGAATGTGCGTTTGGACGGTGAAGCCAACGATTACGTCGGTAAAGGGATGAACAGTGGCCGTATCACCCTCGTGCCGAGTGACAGCACGGCCAACCCTGGGGAGCAAGTGATTCTTGGGAACACCTGCCTCTACGGCGCGACTGGTGGTGAATTGTTCGCCAATGGTCGAGCTGGTGAGCGTTTTGGTGTGCGCAACAGCGGAGCGCGCACAGTTGTGGAAGGAGCCGGTGATCACTGCTGTGAATACATGACCGGTGGCGTGGTTGTGGTGCTCGGCAGTACCGGCCGCAATGTGGGCGCTGGCATGACTGGTGGTGTCACCTTCCTGCTCGACAAGGACGACCGTGTTCAACCTCGGGTGAACCGCGAAATCGTGGAGATCTGCGCCATCACCACAACGGA
The DNA here is from genome assembly GCA_002690325.1 of Synechococcus sp. ARS1019. GTDB lineage: Bacteria > Cyanobacteriota > Cyanobacteriia > PCC-6307 > Cyanobiaceae > Parasynechococcus. The sequence continues at coordinate 6,142 of NZED01000020.1, read as the reverse complement.
ACAGGAGTCCACTCTCAAGGCGCTACTCGAAGACCACGTTGCCGCGACCGGCAGTGAGAAGGCTTCGGCCCTGCTGGCTGATTGGCCTGCGGCGAAAGCGCGCTTCAAGGTGCTGATTCCTCCCAGCGAATGTGCTGCGATGGGTTTGACCGAGAAGCAGGCGGTGGCGGCCTGACAGCAGGCCAATGCCCTGGTTCATCAAGACCGAAACGTTTACTCCAGACACGGTTGCCCTGCCTCTTGAGCAGCGGCGGCCTTATCTGGAAGCGCATCGGAACTGGGTCGACCAACAGGTTCAAAACGGCCGTCGGATTCGCAGCGGGTTCCTAGTGGATGAGCAGCGTCGTCCTGGGGGCGGCGGTCTGCTGATCTTTGAGGCGGAGTCCTACTCCGAAGCGTTGGCCTGGGTCCAGAACGATCCGATGATCCGTGCTGGTTTAGTGCGCTGGCAGCTGCAGGAATGGATTCCCGTTAGCGGGGATGGCTGGCCATAAGGCGCTGCACTTCACCCGCGTGGTAACTGCTGCGGGTGAGCGGTGTGCTCACCACTTGCAGGAAGCCCAGTTCGTCTTCCCCGATGCGGCGATAGGTCTCGAACTGTTCCGGCGTCACGAAGCGGTCAACCGCGAGATGCTTCGGCCCGGGGGACAGGTATTGGCCGATGGTCACGATGTCGACGCGGTGAGCCCGTAGATCACGCAGCACGTCGATCACCTCCTCGTCGGTTTCACCGAGGCCCACCATCAGGCCCGACTTGCTGTAAGCCTTAGGCCAATCGTCTCGGACCCGTTGCAGCAAGGACAACGAGCGTTCATAGATCCCCTGGGGCCTGGCCCGTCGGTACATCCGAGGCACCGTTTCGATGTTGTGGTTCAACACATGGGGTGCCGCTGCCATCACCGTGGCGAGGGCATTCCAGTCGCCGCATAAATCCGGGATCAGCAGTTCGATCGTGGTGAGAGGCGACCGCTGCTTGACTTCATTGATGCAGGCCACGAACTGTGAGGCGCCGCCATCGGCCAGATCATCGCGGTTCACAGAGGTGATCACCACATGGCGGAGCCCCAGCCGTGCCACGGCTTCCCCAAGCCGCTTGGGTTCGGTTGGGTCCAGCTCGCGAACGCTTTTGTCGAAGTCGATATCGCAATACGGACAAGCCCTTGTGCAGCCCGGTCCCATGATGAGGAAGGTGGCTGTGCCGCCGGCGAAGCACTCACCGATGTTGGGGCAGCTGGCCTCTTGACAGACCGTGTTCAGCTTGAGGTCAAGCAGNAGGTCAGCGACCGCACCGATGCGCTCCCTCTGGGGGGCTTTGACGCGCAACCACTCGGGCTTGAGCAAGGCTGAATTGGGTCAACCTTGAAACCCTAGACGGCCCGGTTGCCAGCTCGTCTCCTAGAATGGCTTCACCGGGATGTAGCGCAGTTTGGTAGCGCACTTCGTTCGGGACGAAGGGGCCGCAGGTTCGAATCCTGTCATCCCGATTGAGCGCCTCTGGGCCTGAATCACTGCAGTGCCGCCCCGGGGTAGCCCCTTGGAGTCACCATCCGGTCGTCTTGGCAATACGTGCTGCTATTGCCGATCAACACCACNGTGAGCATGTCCACGCTCGAGGGATCCAGGGCTTCCAGTGTGGTCAGGCTGGTGTGCTCGTCTGCTCGGCCGAGCTGTCTTGCGAGGGCTACTGGGGTGGAGTCGGACCGTTGGCTGAGCAGGATCTCCCTGGCCCGAGCCAATTGCCAATCACGTCCTTTTGAGCGCGGGTTGTAGAGAGCCACAACGAAGTCCCCAGCTGCAGCGGCTTCCAAGCGTTGTTCGATCACCGTCCAGGGCGTCAGCCGATCGCTGAGGCTCACCGTGCAGAAGTCNTGCATCAATGGAGCCCCGACTCTGGCGGCTGCCAGCTGCAGAGCTGATAGGCCCGGGTGCACTTGAAACTCAGGTCTGTCCTGGGTTGGCTGTTGCAGCCAGAGTTCCAGGGCCAGGCCAGCCATGCCATAAATCCCGCTATCGCCGGATGAAATCAGTGCAACGGACACTCCTTGTTGCGCCAGCGCCAGGGCCTCACTGCAGCGTTCCCATTCCCGGGTGAGTTGACCTTCCATCCGCACCTGATCCGGTCGACGCAACGGCTCCAGCAGATCGAGATACAGGCTGTAGCCCACCCAGACCGTGGCCTGGGTTAGCGCCTGGCGGGCATCGGCACTGAGCAGAGAAAGATCTCCTGGACCACTTCCGATGAGATGCAGCGCTCCGCGCTGGGGTGCGAATGGAGTTGTGGCTTCTGCAATGGCCACCGTGACGGCCCCGCATTCCCCGGCTTCGGCGTGGTGGATGCGTTTGGTCTGTTTCAGCACAGCTCCCTTCCCGGCGGCGAGAAGTGCTGCGGCTTCGGCCACCGAGGGGGTCCCCATCTCAGCGAGAACCACCTCGGATGGAGTGGGCACGGTGACGCTGGCTAACGCGGAGGCTGGGAAGGTCCGCAGAGGCCAGCGTTGATCTGCCGTGATGCTGAGTAAGCCGGGTTCATCAGCCTTGCGGTCAGCACTGGCAAGGCCGGCGACGGATTGGATGCTGAGGTCCACGGCTTCTAGCGTGGCTGTGATCGCGCGTTCGATCAGGCTGACGCTGGTGTTGCGTTCACAGCCCACGCCCAGCCACAACGTGGCGGGATGCCACTGGCAACCATCTCTTTTGATGGAGCCAATGTGAAGCTCCGCTGCTTCCGTCTCCACCGTGGTGACCTGCTGGCTGACGTCGTCGCTCAGCCATTGCCGCTGGCCGCTGGACTGCCACACCGTGGTGGTTTGGTGGCGGCCTTGTTGCTGCATCACCGTTCTCCATTGCGCAACGGAGCCACTGCGGCGCCATCCCCAGCCGTTGCCGAAGGCGTCCAGCGCCAAGCGACGTTCGTTGGCACAGGCTCCTGTGATCACAGCGCTGGCCCCGAGGGCTGCGGCGAGTTCCCGTGCGCGCTGCTCGGCTCCGCTGCTGTGGCCACCGAGGACTGGAATGACATGGTTCCCTTTGAGATCCATGACCAGAACCGCTGGATCGTGATCCTTCCCTTGAAGCAGAGGGGCGATCAAGCGTGTCACGGCTCCGATGGCACCAATCACAAGCAGCGTTTGATCGGCCTGCCAATGCTTGGCGAGCCATTCAGCAGATGTGGGCTGATGTCCGTCTGTTGTATCCACCAAGCCTTGTTGAACCAATTGGTCCAGCAGTGGCTGAGCGGCGGCAGACAGTCCCAGAGCCAGAACCGGGGATGCGCAGGAAGGGTCAGTCAGGGGACGGTTCAGATCGGGGTCAGTGCTGGCGGCTATTGGGATCAAGCTGCCCATGGGTTGATCTTCCCAGGCTGTTGTGCCGCTCTGTTGACTCTGTTTGGCCGGATTCCTAGCGTTCGCAGATTTGCTTCGGCGGTATGCGCTTCCTTGTCACCGCATTGGTTGTGCTGATGGCCGGTGCTGCGTCATCAGCCAGTGCTGGGATTTTTACCGTAAGAGAGGGAACCAAGTTCTATGCCAAGCCGAGCGCATCAGAGGATGTGCTGATCGATCTCCCNGAGGTGCGGGTTCAGGTGCCGCCTCTTCAGGACGCACGAGGGTTTTGCCGTTTCACCCTCGTCTACAAGATTGCTGATCAAGGCAACCCTGACCTGCCAGCCAGCGCGTGGGCTCGCTGTGTCTCCACAGACCGCTTGATTGATTCGCGTCCGTAGCGAGTCGAGTCGGTCAGTCACATCTGGACATTTGTTTGTCTCCGGCGGTTGCATCCTCTGCAGAGCCGGGGCTGACAATCGAGAGGGGAATTGAGACACCCCTCACACACGGACGATCACCCCCCTGATTCGACCAGGGGGGTGTTTTTTTCGAGCGGACCGCCTGCTGAGTCGTTGTCGTCTTGAAGCTCGATGCTGATTGCTTCAATCTCTTCAGAGGCTTTGGGCTCATTGAGGCCTGAGCGATCGGCAGCCTGTTCTGAGTCGTTTCTTAAGTCGTTGTCNGCNGTTTGATCGTCTCTGGCCTCGCTGGGGNTCGACGATGGCTCAGCTAATGACGTTAAGGACTCCTCCTCATCGTTGTTTTGATCTGGTGCCTCCAGCGCCAGCTCCTTCTGTTGCGGTGAGACGACTAGATCATTTGCTTCGGCGTCTGGTTCTGGTTCTGGTTCTGGTTCTGGTTCTGGTTGACCCAAATANCGCGATAGGTCGGCGTCGCTCAACTGTGCCTTCAGCCAGAGGGGCTGTCGCTCAGAACTGGCACTGAGGTGGATCAGCTGGTTGTTGAACACCGGATCTAAGGGTTCGCCCTGGCCATCAAGGAGCTCCATTTGCACATTGAGCTCTTTCGACGGAGAGGGAGCCTTGACCCACAGCCCCTCAGGGTGACTCACCAAAAAACTGTCGCCATCAATGCTGATGCGTAGGCGCCATCGCTCATCGTTCTCGCGGAGATTTTGCAGTGGCGCATTCCAGATCAACCAGTTCAGCGGTAAGACCTTCAGAGCCCGATCATCGGGGGGATGAACGGTCACCAGCCAGGGTGCGTCGAGAGCCGGTTGACGATCTCGCAGCTGTTGCCAGAGGTGAAGTCTCCACTGAAGGCTCGCCTCCGGTCGTGGGTTGGGTTCTCCCCACGGATAGGCCGCCCAGGCACTCAATCGATGGCTGCCTGGCTCGAGATCGCTCAGTTCAAGATGCAGTTGCCCCTGTTGATCGGCTTGGGTCAGGCGGATAGGAGCTCGTTGATCGATCTGCACCACAACATGGGGGCCAAGGCCAATGTCTGGGTCGTCAACAAGGGGCCAATCGGTGAGTTGAAGTGTCAGCTGGATCGTGTCATCGCTGATAACGCTTCCATCGTTGGGGCTGATCAGGTTCAGCGATGGTCGATGGTGTTCGAGGGCTTGGCGCAGTTGTTGCACCGCACCTGGAGAAGCAACCTCTTGCAGGCCTCCTCGTCGCTCCGTCGTTGAGGCACTGCGCGAACTGTTGAATCCACCGCGGTTGTTGTCGGGTCGCCATGAGGACCTTGCCTCAACTGCAACACCGCCGCTGAACAGAATCAAGCCGGCGATCACCAGAGCCAACAGGTGGTTCAACCTCAGCCCGCGCATGGGAGCAGATGGCAACTCAAACCATTCTGAAGAGGGATCAGGTCAATCGATTGATTGACATGAAATCACTTTTTTCTGCAGGAAAACTATTGCCAACCTGCCAAAGATTGCATTGTTTCGTTGACTTTTACGGATCTGCAGACGCCTGTCGCTGACTGGGCCGCGCTGGGATTGAACCTTTGTAACTCACTGGGCTGAAAGGCGATCTCCCGCCCCTATGCTTCCGCCAGCGGTCCCCTCTTTGGGGCCCCAGCTTCAGTCCAGTCAAGGAGCTTTCGCCCCTTTTCAGAACTGACGCCCGGACGTGGTGACGCTTTGCGGAGCTGTGTTCGGGGCCCCGACGGGCCTTGGCTCGTCGGAGGGGTGGCCCACCACCTCGATACCCGTCCCTCGAGGAACGACTCGATGACCATCAGCCCACCGGAGCGTGGGAGTGACGCGAAAAGCCAGGTCGAGAAGGTTGACAATCCAGCAACCTTCGAGCTGTTCGGTAAGCCCGGACACTTCGACCGCGCTCTCGCGAAGGGTCCCAAAACCACAACCTGGGTTTGGAACCTTCACGCCAACGCTCACGATTTCGACGCTCATACGAGTGACCTTCAAGAGGTCTCTCGGCGGATCTTCTCCGCTCACTTCGGCCACTTGGCCGTCATCTTTATCTGGCTCAGCGGCGCCTTCTTCCACGGTGCTCGCTTTTCCAATTTCTCCGGCTGGCTAGCCGATCCCACCCACGTCAAGCCCAGTGCTCAGGTGGTGTGGCCGATTTTCGGTCAGGAGATTCTCAATGGCGATGTGGGTGCCGGTTTCCACGGCATTCAGATCACCTCAGGCCTCTTCCACATGTGGCGTGCCTGGGGCATCACCAGTGAAACCCAGCTCATGGCTTTGGCCATCGGTGCACTGGTGATGGCCGGCCTCATGCTCAACGCAGGTGTTTTCCACTACCACAAGGCTGCGCCGAAGCTGGAGTGGTTCCAGAACGTTGAGTCGATGTTGAACCACCACCTGGCAGGTCTGCTGG